>JAFMIU010000060.1 GCA_017853835.1 Pirellulales bacterium
TCGAGCGTTCGCGAGACGACCTGCCGACCATGCTCGACTACCGCACGTTCGTGAAGAACGGTTCGCGGGCCAACACGCCGCCGGTCTTCGCGATCTACATCCTCAATCTGGTCTGCAAGTGGATCGCCGACCGCATGGGAGGCCTCGACGGCATGGCCCGGCACAATGCCACCAAGGCCAGGCTGCTCTATGAAGTGCTCGATCGTTCGGGCGGTTTCTACGCAGGTCATGCTCGTCCCGAGTGCCGATCCGACATGAACGTCACCTTCCGCCTTCCCGACGAGGCGACCGAGAAGGCCTTCGTGACGCAGGCCGCAGCCCGCGGGCTGATGGACCTCAAGGGCCATCGATCGGTGGGGGGCATCCGAGCCAGCATCTACAATGCGATGCCGATGGCCGGCGTCGAGGCGCTCCGCGACTTCATGACCGACTTCCAGCGGGAGCGGCAGGACTGAGTCCCGCCCCCCGCCCCGCTACTCCCCTTCCCCGGGATCACCGCCCATGCCCTCCATCATCGTGCTCGACACCCTGAGTTCCGACGGCCTTGCCCTGCTCGACGCGGCAGCCGCCCACGGCATCACCTACGAGGTCAAGATCGGACTCAAGGGCGACGCCCTGCGGGAGGCGCTCGCCCAGCACGACGGGGCGATCTGCCGAAGCGGCGTGAAGATCACCGCCGATGCCCTCGCCGGCAACCACCGTCTCAAGGCGATCGTGCGGGCGGGCGTGGGCACCGACAACATCGACAAGGAGGCGGCGACACGGCTCGGCATCGTCGTGATGAACACGCCGGCCGGCAACACGCTCAGCACGGCGGAGCACGCCTTCGCCCTGATGCTCGGCCTCTCCCGCAACGTGGCCGCCGCCGATGCGAGCCTTCGAGACAAGAAGTGGGACCGCAACAAGTTCATGGGCGTGCAGCTCGCCGGCAAGACGCTCGGCATCGTCGGGCTCGGCCGCATCGGCCAGGCGGTGGCGGAACGGGCCCGGTCCTTCGACATGCGGGTGCTCGGCTACGACCCCTTCCTCTCCCCCGACCGCGCCAATGAACTTGGCATCGAACTCATCAGCACCGTGCGCGACCTCCTGCCGCAGGTCGACTACCTCACCGTGCACACGCCGCTCACCGACGAGACCAGGCATCTCGTCGGCATGAAGGAACTCGACATCCTCAAGCCGGGCGTGCGGCTGATCAACTGCGCCCG
This sequence comes from Pirellulales bacterium, assembly GCA_017853835.1. Classification (GTDB taxonomy): domain Bacteria; phylum Planctomycetota; class Planctomycetia; order Pirellulales; family UBA1268; genus QWPN01. The sequence goes on from JAFMIU010000060.1 coordinate 1,206, forward strand.
CGGCGGCATCTACGACGAGGCCGCGCTCGTCGAGGGACTGAAGCGGGGCGTCATCGGCGGAGTCGCCCTCGACGTGTTTGAAAAGGAACCCTGCACCGACCACCCGCTGTTTGGCATGCCCGGCGTGCTGGTGACCCCGCACCTCGGCGCGAGCACCGAGGAGGCGCAGTCGCAGGTGGCCGTGGAGGGCGTCGGGCTTCTCGTCGACTTCCTGACGACCGGCTCGGTGCGGCACGCCGTCAACTCATCGGCGATCGATCCTGCGGCCCTCGAAGGGGTTCGCGGCTTCCTCGACCTGGCCTGGCGGCTCGGGCTCCTGCTCGCGCAGCTCGATTCGGGGGCACCCCGATCCTGTTCGATCGCCTTCCGTGGCGAAATCGCCTCACGCAACACGAAGCTCGTCACCGCGGCCTTCGCCGCCGGTCTCCTCGAACACTCGATCGAGGATGTGAACATCGTCAACGCCGAGATGCTCCTTCGTGAACGGGGCATCGAACTCGTGGAACAGAGTCGGACCGACCCGGGGGCGTTCAGTTCCGTCGTGGCGGTCGATCTCGTGGCGGGGGATCATGTCCACCGCGCCGCCGGCACGCTCTTTGGCCACTCGATGCCGCGTATCGTGCAGCTCGAGGGCCACCGCCTCGAAGCCTATCTCGACGGCATCCTGCTCGTGTTCACCCATCAGGACGTGCCGGGGATCATCGGTGGTGTCGGCACCACGTTCGGCCAATCAGGCGTCAACATCGCCCAGATGACCGTGGGACGTTCGACCCCTGGCGGCGATGCGATCGGCGTGCTCAACCTCGATCAGGAGCCGTCGGCCGCGGCGGTGGCGGCGGTGGCCGCCTGCCCGGGCGTGCGGTCAGCCCGCGTCGTGAAACTGCCTCCCGCCGGCCAACTCCCGTCGTGGCTTGCCGCTGCGACCGCATCCTCGCGGACGGCGCACCGGGGCAGCTGATCCCGTCGCTTGCCGCCGGCGCGTGTCACCGGTCGTTTGACCATCTCCGCCCAACGTTTGAGAATGTCGGGATAGGGTGGCGGGCGTCGCTGACCGTTCGTCAGGGCTCGTCACGGTCACCATGGCCATCCATCGCTACCTCAGAGCGGCGATCCTTCTCGCTGCCGGCGTCTCGAGCACCGCGGCGATGGCGGCATCCACCCTGGAAACCTCCACCCTCGCGCTTCTGGACCAGCTCCAGGATCGCGAGATGCCCGACGTGATGCTGTGGGTGATCGAGCGGGCGGTCGCCGATCCCGGGATGTCGGCCGATGCCCGCAGCCGCCTCGAGTTTCTCAAGGGGTCGGCGCTCGTGGCGGCCAGTCGCACGGAAGCCACGATGGAGGCTCGGTCGACGCTGCTCGACGAGGCCGAGGCGTCGATCAACGCCTTCCTCGCCACGTCGCCCTCGGAGGATCTGGCGATCGCCGCCTTCACCCAAAAGGGCAACCTCCTGGTTGAGCGGGGCAGACTCTGCCTCGCCCGGGCCGATCGCCCTGGGAGTGATGTGCCCGCCCTGCGGTCCCAGGCCGTCGGTTTTTTCGACAGCGCCATCGCCACGCTCCAAGCCGGTGATGCAAAACAGCCTCGCGTTCCACCAGTCACCTCGGAAGACGCCATCCTCGTGGCCCTCCATGCCGCCGACGCCGAGATCGAGAAGATCCGGCTGCCCATCAAGGAACTCCGCGAGCAGGTTGAATCCCGAAAATCGGAGACGGATGAGTTTCAAAAGCAGATCAACGAGATCGACGGGGAAATCCTTCAGAAGCGGTCGGCCATCGTGGCTGCCCAAGCCGAACTCGCGAAGCTGCAGACGCCTCCGCAGCGGGGCCAACGTCCGACACCGCCGCAGGAACTCCAGACTCGTTTCCAGAAGATCACCGGCGATATCCAGGGCCTGATGGCGGAAATCACCAAACTCGAGCAGTCAAAAGCCAAGCCGACCGCCGAGATCAAGAAGGCCGGCTATCAGCGATCCCGCATGGCGAGGGAGCTCGCGAGCGCCGAAAAGCCGCTCGAAGCCGACCTGGCCGAGCCGCTTCGCCGCCAGGAGGAACTCCGAACCAAGCTCCTGCAGACGCGGCTGATGGTTGCCGAGACCTACTTCGAGAAATCGAAGGCCTACGAACCGGAGTCGAAGGAGTGGAAACAGGCGATCGAGGCCTCGCGGGAACGCAACCACGAACTTGCCGAGAAGTATGGCAAGCTGGGCGTGGGCTTCGTGGCCAGGCTCAACGAAGGTCGAAACCTAGCCCTGCTGGGCAAGCGGGATGCCGCGCTCGCCACCCTGGCGCCACTGTTCACGCTCGACGCCGCTCCGGGCGAACCGCTGTCGCCCTTGGGGCTCAGCCTCAAAACCCGTGCCCTTGGCATCGCCCTGGAATGCTGGCTGGCCGACAAACGCTATGGCGAGGTGACCGGTCCATCGCCGTTCGAGCCGGAGAAGTATCGAAGCAACGCCTTCCTGCGGTTCGCCCTCGCGCCCGCCAAGGACGGGCTCTCCGCCGATCTCGCCCGGGTGAAATACCGTACCGCCGAAATCCTTGCCGCCCGAGCCGCCGACCTCGGCGACAAGGAGACCGCCACCGCCAAACTGATCAAGGCCGATGCGGTGCGGCTCGCCCGCGACGTGGCCAATGCCAACGGAGAATTCGCCAAGGAGGCTCGCAGCCTCGCCGGCTCGCTTGGCAAGGAGTTTGGTGACGTCGCCGCCGACTTCCCCACGGCAGCCTCCGATGCCCAGGCCGCCTTCACCGCCTTTCAGGAGGCCCGCACGCACGCGGGAGCCGACACAGCCGCCGAATCGGTGGTGACGGCTCGCGACGCCGCCCTCAAGGCGACCCACCAGGCGGTCACGCTCGGGGAAGCCGACACCACCGCCGACGAAGCCACACTCAACCAGGTTCGCACGATCCGGGCGTTTCTCCTGCATGAGGCGGGTGAGCATGCCGACGCGGCGGCCCTTGGCCGAATGCTTGTCGAGAAGTATCCCAACGCCCCTGGAAGCCGGCAGGCGGCCCGCGTGGCGCTTGCGAGCCTCCAGTCGCTTGCGGCATCCGCGGATCCGGCTGCCGTCGCTCAAGCCCATGCAGCGTTGCGCGAGGTGGCGTCGCTCATGGTGCAGCGATGGCCGCTCGACCCTGAGGGGGCCGACGCGATGGCGGTGCTCATCGGCCTTGCGGCCGCTGATCATGACGTCGCCGCACTTGCCTCGCTCGAAGCGATGATTCCGGCCGAGCAGCCGCGGCGTGCCGAACTTCTCCTCCGCCTTGGAACAGCCCTCCGTCATGAAGCGGTCGAGGCACCGAAGTCGGGACGCAGCGACGGCGAGCGCGATCAGGCGAATACCGTGGCGACCCGCCTCCTCGACGAGGGGCTGGCCGGAGTCGCGGCGGCGGGCCGTTTGCCCGAGGGCCCATCTGGAGCGAAGGTCGCCTTCACGGCGGCACTCGCACGGGTGCAGATGGCGCTCGAAGCGGGCGACACCACTCGTGCCGCGCAAATCCTCGACGACCCCGTGATCGGTCCGTGGCGGCTCGTCGCCTCGGGATCCGACCCGACCTTCCGACAGGGGTCGCTGGCGATCGCCGCCCTGTCGGCATCGCTCACGGCCTTCGTGGAACTCGGGCGGTTCGACGACGTGCAGGCGGCCATGCGGCTGCTCGATGAGGCGACCCGTGACGACCCCTCGGCATCGGACCGGGTGGCGGCAATCTCCCTGTCGCTCGGGCGATCGCTCCAAAAGCGGCTCGACCAGCTCAGCGGTTCGACCGATGCGGCAACCCGCCAGCAGGCGGCCACGCTCGTGGAGGGCCTGGAGGCATTCCTGCAGGCGGTCGCCGCGCGTGACCCACGAACCTCCGCCCAGGTGTGGGTGGCAACGACCTACCAATCGCTCGGAGCGGGAGCGGGCAAGGCCGTGCCGCAAGCCAAGGCCGACGGCTACCTCGATCGAGCCGCCGAAGCCTACGCCGGTCTTCTCGATCGGCTTGCCAACGCGGCCACACCAGAGGCCGAAACAGCAGAACTGAGGCGATTCGAGCCGACGATCCGTCTCAAACTTGCCGGGCTCTCCCGGGAACGAAGCCGGTTTGACGTGGCACAGCAGCAGATCGATGCCATCCTTGCCGCCGATGCCACCAAAGCATGGCTCGACGCCCAGGAGGAGGCCGCCCGACTCCTCCTCGACGCCGGGCGGGCCGCCACGAAGGCGGGCGACAAGGAGCGGGCGGATGGCCTGCTGCGCGAGGCTGCCGTTGGCCGCCAGCCGACGATCTGGGGCTGGTCGACGATCGCCAACCGGCTTGCCCGACAGGCCTTTGCCGGAGAAGACCCGAAGGCCCTCGAGGCCCGTCGGCGATTCTTCGAAGCCCGGCTGAACGTGGCAGAGGCGCTCGTGCTGCGGGCCGAACTGGGTACCGGCGCCGACCGCGAAAAACGCCTCGCCACCGCGGAATCGGCGATCACGATGACCCACAAACTCTACCCGGATCTCGGCGGTGACGTGATGCGACGGAAGTTTGATGCGCTTCTCAAGACTGTTCAATCGGCCCTCGGGCGGCCCGCCAACGGCCTTGACACCACGGCCTCGGAGAAGACCCCGTGACCGTCGCCACGCTCCACTCCATCGAACGGCGACGGTGGCCGCTCGTCCGCATGCCACTGGCCGCTGCAGCGATCGCATGGGTCGTCGGCGCTCACGTGAGTTTCGCCGAGGATCGCATCCTCCTCCGTCCCGGCACGTCCGTGGCCACCGAGGCCGCTCCTCGCATCTCCTCGAAGGGCAAGCCCCGTCTTCCGGAACTCCGGGGCTCGATCGTCGAAACCTCACCCGACTCGATCACCATCGACACGCCCACCCATCCGACGAAGAAGCAGTGGCGTGTGGCCATCGACGACGTCCTCGACATGCTTCCCAACGGTGAGCCGGAGGAGATGCGTGATGCCCGCGGCCTCGTGCTGCGGGGCGATGGCCTCGCCGCCCGCACCCAACTGGAGCCGCTCATGACGGCGGATCGCCGCATCGAACGGGATTCCTTGAGCGACACGGTTCGGGACGAACTGGCGTTCGTCGATGCGGCGTCGCGGGTGACGGCTGCCATGCAGACGGGCGAGGGTCTTCCGGAAGCCTTGACGGTGACCAGGGATTACCTCGCGTCCCATCCCCGCAGCATCCACGCGGTCCGCATGCAGGAATGGCGGGGCGATCTGCTCGTGCGACTGGGCCGATTCGACGAGGCTGTCGAGGCCTACGCCGCCATCGGCGATCGCTCGGCGGCCAGACAGATCCGGGTGGCGAGGCTCACCGGTGAGGCGAGGCGGGCCCAGCGGCGCCTGGACGATGCCGCTGCCGACTTCACCCGAGCCACGACAATCGCGTGCGACGAGGGCGACCTTTCCGCCCTGCTCGAGAAGCGGCTCGCCGTGCTGGGCCTGGCCCGCTGCCGCATCGACCAGGGAAAGCCTGAGGAGGCGATCACGGTCGTGCGAGCGATGCTGGCCCAGCCCGCCCCCGAAGGCAGTTCGCTGGGTTCTGCCTACAACGTGCTCGGCACGGCGCAGCGTGCGACAGACGGACACGGTCGCGATGCGATCATTTCATTCCTCACCGTCGACCTCGTGCACCACGGCGTGCGGGAGGAGCATGCCGAGGCCCTGTTCAACCTCGTCGAACTCTGGAACCAGGCCAACCATCCGGAGCGGGCGAGGGCCACCCGGCAGACACTGGAAACGGCCTATCCCGAAAGCCCGTGGGCCCGGAAGCTCACGGCCGCCCCGCCATCGTAGAGCCACTCAAGACCGCCCTTCCGGCAACCGGCGGCACGAGGGTACGCTGTCGGCTTCCGACGACCGGATTCGTTCCACGCTTGTGAGGAGAAGACCATGCTTGTGGGCTCGTGCGATCGAGATCATCGCGGCGGGAGATCGTGGCTCGCTGGGCTCCTCCCCGCGGGCCTCATCCGAATCCTGCTCGTCGCCTGCCTCACGGTCTCGTGGGGGGCCGACCTGATCACCGTCGCGCCGACCGTGGCCATGGCCCAGGGGGCAGACGAAGTGGCTGCCGACGACGGGGGCGAGGAGCCTGCCGGCAAGAGCTATCTCACGTTTCTCTTCGAAGCGCTCGGCTGGAAGTATGTCGTCGTGTTCCTGCTGCTGTCGTTTGGCCTCGTGGCCCTGCTCGTGATGTGCTTCATGCAGTTCAGGCGACCCGTGATCATGCCGGCGGAGCTGAGCCAGGAGTTCGAGCAGATGCTCGACGAGAAGAAGTATCAGGAGGCCTACGAACTCGCGAAGGCCGACGAGTCGTATCTCGGCTCGGTGCTGGCGGCCGGCATGGGGAAGCTCCAGTCCGGCTACCCCGCCGCCGTGGAGGCGATGCAGGCGGCCGAGAGCGAGCAGGCGATGACGCTCGAACACAAGATCAGCTACGTGTCGCTCGTGGGGGCTCTCGCCCCGATGTTCGGCCTTTTGGGCACGGTCGACGGGATGGTGGCGGCGTTCATGAAGATCGCCCAGAGCACGACGACGCCGAAACCCAATGAGCTCGCGCAGGGCATCTCGCAGGCCCTCGTGACCACGCTGATCGGCCTGTGGCTCGCGATCCCGGCGATCGCCTGCTACGCGATCTTCAAGAACTGGCTCCAGCGGTTCAACACCGACGTCGATGACGAGGCGATGCGGCTGATGGCGAAGTTCCAGAACATCGGCAAGAAGTCGGCCTGACGGGGGGCAGCATCTCATGGCCCGTGCCAAAAACTCTGGCCCGTCTCAGACCGACGTCGACATGACGCCGATGATCGACGTCACGTTCCAGCTGATCACCTTCTTCGTCTTCACCCTCAACTTCTCGCAGGCCGTCACCGACGACCGGGTGCAGCTCCCGATGAGCCAGCTGGCGAAGCCGGCCGAGGCGCCGCCACTGGAGCCGATCACGCTCCAGCTGATGAGCAACGGCAAGGTCATCTACGCCGGCGAGCCGGTGAGCCTCGCCGACATCGGCGGCTACCTCGAGAACGAGAAGCGGGTGATGATCGCCGCCAGCAAGGAACCCGACACCGCGACGGTGATCGTTCGGGCCGACGGTCGATCACGCACCGGCGACGTGCAGGAGCTGATCAAGTCGTGCCAGGAAAAGGGCTTCGAGCGATTCGTGCTCCGTGCCGAATACGACGACCGATTCTGACGTGGAGCCTGCCGTGGCGGCCAAGCGACCATCCCTCGCCGACAAGATCGACATCAACATGACGCCGATGATCGACGTCGTATTCCAGTTGATCACGTTCTTCATGCTGACGCTGAAGCCGATGATCACGGAGGGCGACTTCGACATCCGGATGCCGCTCGGCACGAGCGCCGGCGCCGTCTCCGAGGACCCGCTCCCGCCGATTCGGGTGCGGATGACCGCCGATGCCGATGGCGAACGGACGGGACTCACGATGAACGGCCAGCCGGTGGCCGGTTTCGATGATCTTCGCCGCCGCATCGTCGATCTCGTCGGCATCGGCCCCGGCTCGAACGCCGACGCCACCGAAGTGGAGCTCGACTGTGATCCGCAGCTGAAATACACGAACGTGATCGAGGCGATCTCGTCCGTATCGGGAATGGTTCAGCCCGATGGCACGGTCGTGGAGCTCGTCAAGAAGATCAAGTTCGCGCCGCCGAAGAAGTAGCGGGAGACAGGTGACCATGCCGCTCCCGTGGAAGCCCAACGGCGTTTAGCGACGAGAGCCTGGCGTGTCCCAGGCCTGACGGCCTTGGGCTTGGACGCGCACGCACTGCATGCCGCCTCGTGGAAGCCCAACGGCGTGAGCCGTGGGACACGCGTGAGCGGTGCCCCCGCGATGACCCTCACCGGCGCGGATGAAACTTCTCGTGCACGGCACGGAGGCGGCCGGCGTCGACGTGAGTGTAGCGCTGGGTCGTGGCGATGCTGGCATGGCCGAGCATCTCCTGAACGTGCCGGAGATCGACGCCACCGGCCACGAGGTGCGTGGCGAAACTGTGCCGCAGCGTGTGGGGCCCGATGTCGCTCGGCACGCCGGCTCGGTCGGCGTGGAGTCGCACGATCTCCCAGATCCGCATCCGTGAGAGGCGGTTGCCGCGGGCCGAGAGAATCGCCCACGCGGGCTGGCCGCCCGCCTGGGCCGCAAAGGCTTGCCGCGGCCCGGCACACCACGCCCGAATCGCCTCCACCGCTCGACGGCCGAGCGGCACCACGCGTTCCTTGTTGCCCTTGCCCCGGCAGGTGCAAAACGTCTCTGCGAGATGCACGTCGGCCAGCCGCAGGGTCGACACCTCCGACGCCCGACAGCCGGTGGCATAGAGGAGTTCGAGGAGCGCCCGGTCGCGACACGCCCGAGGCGAGTGGCCTTCGGGGCTGGCGAGCAGCCGGTCGACCTGGTCGGGCGAGAGCGTGCCTGGAATCACGTCGTCTCGCTTGGCTGGCGTGATCAGTTCAGCCGGGCTCTCGGCCACGATGCCTTCGAGCTGGAGAAACGCGTAAAACGATTTCAGCGTGGCCGCCTGGCGGGCGATGCTCGCCCGGGCGAGCCCCTTCCCCGACAGAAACGTGAAGTAGTCGCCGAGTTCGCGGACGGAGAGCCCCGCCGGCAGGCGACCGGCAAGCCAGCCGGTGAAGTCACGGAGGTCACGACGGTAGGCCGCCTGAGTGTTTGCCGACAGGCCCCGCTCGTGCCGAACGTAGTCGAGAAAGCGGCCGACGAGCACACTCGCAGCCCCGGCGGCATCGACCACCGGGGCGGCGTCGAGCAGGATCTTCCGGGTCCGGCGGGGTTTGGGGGTGTCGGCCATGGTGCAACGAACCCGGTCGCGGTCTCACGGCGTCTGCCAGGGCCCTCGGGCAGCGGCAGGCCGGCTCACGCGTCGTAGCCGAGGTTCGGGGCGAGCCAGCGCTCGATGTCCTTCACCGTCATCCCCTTGCGGGCCGCGTAGGCCTCGACCTGGTCGCGCGTGATCCGATCCACCGCAAAGTATCGGCTTTCCGGATGGGCGAAGTAGAGCCCGCTCACGCTTGCCGCCGGCATCATCGCGCAACTCTCCGTAAGCCGCATGCCCGCACCCTCCTCCGCCCCGAGCCAGGTGAAGATCGACCGTTTCTCGGTGTGGTCGGGGCAGGCCGGATAGCCTGGCGCCGGCCGTATGCCGCGATACTGCTCGTCGATCAGCTGGTCGTGGGTGAGCTGCTCGGTCCGGCCAAAACCCCATTCCCGGCGAACCTTGGCGTGGAGCCATTCGGCAAAGGCCTCCGCCAGGCGATCGGCGAGGGCCTTCGCCATGATCGATGAATAGTCGTCGTGGTCGGCGTCGTACCGACGACAGAGCTCATCGCAGCCATGCCCCGTGGTCACGGCGAAGGCACCGAGGTAGTCCTTGCGGCCACTGTCGAGCGGAGCCACGAAGTCGGCGAGGGCGTGAAACACGTCCTGCCCCTTCCGCTCCCACTGCTGGCGAAGGGTGTGCACCCGGCCGAGCTCGGACGTTCGTGAGTCGTCGGTGTAGAGCACGATGTCGTCGCCGACCGCGTTGGCCGCAAAAAACCCATACACGCCCTTGGCCCCGAGCGAGTCCTCGCGGACGATCCGGTCGAGCATCGCCAGCGCATCGTCGTGAAGCTTCTTCGCCTCGATGCCCACGACCGCATCGTCGAAGATCGACGGATACTTGCCCTTGAGCTCCCACGACATAAAGAAGGGAGACCAGTCGATGAAGGGGATCAAGTCGGTGAGCGGCACGCGATCGATCGTTCGCGGCCCGAGAAACTCCGGCACGTCGATCGGCGCCGCCGCCCAGTCGGTCGTCCATCGCTTCTCGCAGGCCGTGGCATAGGGAACGAGCTTCGTCTCCTGACGCCGGCGGAAGTTCTCGGCGTCGCGCGCCTGGGCATCGCGGTTTGCCTGCACGAACTCCTGACGCATCGTCGGGCTGAGCAGCTTTTCGACCACGCCTGCCGCCCGTGACGCGTCGTTCACGTGCACCACGGCCCCCGAATACTTCGGCGCGATCTTCACCGCGGTGTGACGGGCCGAGGTGGTGGCGCCGCCGATCAAGAGCGGCATGGCGAGCTTGGCGTGCTCGAACTCCTCGGCCACCTGCACCATCTCGTCGAGGCTTGGCGTGATCAGGCCGGAAAGCCCCACGATGTCGGCCTGATGACGCAGAGCCTCGTCGACGATCTTGGCGCAGGGCACCATGACACCGAGGTCGATCACCTCATAGCCGTTGCAGCCGAGCACGACGCCCACGATGTTTTTGCCGATGTCGTGCACGTCGCCCTTCACCGTGGCCATCAGCACCCGGCCCCGGGTGGTGTCGGCCGCACCCGAGGCGGCCCGCTCGGCCTCCATGTAGGGAAGCAGGTGGTTGACCGCCCGCTTCATCACCCGGGCGCTCTTCACGACCTGCGGGAGAAACATCTTTCCCTCGCCGAACAGGTCCCCCACGGTCTGCATGCCCCGCATCAACGGCCCCTCGATGATTTCGAGGCTCGTGGCATAGTGCTGCCGCGCCAACTCGACGTCCTCCTCGACGTGGTCGGCGATTCCCTTGACGAGCGCGTGCGTGAGCCGCGACTCCACGTCGAGCGTGCGCCAGGAATCGGTCTGCACCGCCCCGCCGCCATCCTGCTTCTTGACCGTCTCCGCAAACTCCACGAGTCGCTCCGTGGCATCCGGCCGCCGATCGAAGAGCACGTCTTCGATCCGCTCCTTGAGATCGGGCTCGATCTCTTGGTAAACGGCAAGCTGCCCCGCGTTGACGATCCCCATCTCCATCCCGGCGTGGATCGCGTGATAGAGGAAGCAGGCGTGCATCGCCTCCCGCACCACCTCGTTGCCACGGAACGAGAACGAGATGTTGCTCACCCCGCCCGACACCTTCACCAGCGGCATGAGCTGCTTGATCTGGCGGGTGGCCTCGATGAAGTTGAGCGCGTAGCGGTTGTGCTCCTCGATGCCCGTGGCCACCGTGAGGATGTTGGGGTCGAAGATGATGTCTTCGGGCGGAAAACCGGCCTGCTCGGTGAGGATGCGATAGGCCCGCTGGCAGATCACCACGCGGCGTTCCACGTCGGTGGCCTGTCCCTCCTCGTCGAAGGCCATCACCACCACGGCCGCCCCGTAGCGGCGCACGGTTCGGGCATGGTGGAGAAACACCTCCTCCCCTTCCTTCAGGCTGATGGAGTTGACGATTCCCTTGCCCTGGATGCACTTCAGCCCCGCCTCGAGCACCTCGAATCGCGAGGAGTCGATCATGATCGGCACCTTCGAGATCTCGGGCTCGCTGGAGAGGAGCGTGAGAAACTTCGTCATCACCTTCACGCCGTCGAGCATCCCCTCGTCGACGTTGATGTCGATGATGTTGGCGCCGTTCTCCACCTGCTGGCGGGCGACGTTGAGCGCCTCCTCGTAGCGTTCCTCCTTGATGAGACGGGCAAACGCCCGCGAGCCCGTCACGTTGGTCCGCTCGCCGACGATCGTGAAGCTCGTCTCGGGACGGATCTCGAGCATCTCGAGCCCCGAATACCGGCTCCGCCGCGGCGGGTCGGCCGGCTTCCGTGGCGGGTAGTTCCTCATGGTGTCGGCCACGGCCCGGATGTGGGCCGGGGTCGTGCCGCAGCAGCCACCCACGATGTTGAGCCAGCCGTTTTGGGCATACTCTTCGAGCACCGATGCCATCATCTCCGGCGTCTCGTCGAAGCCACCCAGCGCGTTCGGCAGGCCCGCATTGGGGTAGCAACTCACGAGCCGGGGCGTGATCCGGGCGAGGTCGGCCACGTGGGTGCGCAGCTTCTCCGGGCCGAGGGCGCAGTTGATGCCCGCCGACAGCAGGTCGACGTGCGAGATGCTCGTCCAGCAGGCCTCGACCGTCTGGGCCGAGAGCGTTCGTCCGCCTTCGAAGATCGTGAACGACGCCATCACCGGGAGCGAACGGCCGAGATCCGAGAAGGTCTGCTCGATGGCGTGGAGGCACGCCTTGAGCACGAGCGTGTCGAAGGCCGTTTCCGCAAGGAGGATGTCGACACCGCCGTCGATGAGCGCCTCGATCTGCTCCCGGTAGGCCGCCACCATCTCATCGAAGGTCACGTCGCGGTGGCCGGGATCGGCGACATTGCCGGCGATGGAGAGCTGCTTGTTGGTGGGCCCGATCGATCCCGCCACGAAGCGGGGCTTGTCGGGCGTCTTCGCGGTGGCCGCATCGGCCGCCTCACGAGCCAGTCGGGCGGCCACGAGGTTCATTTCCCGGGTCAACGACTGCAGGCCGAAGTCGGCCAGCGCCACGCTCGTGGCGCCGAACGTGTTGGTTTCGACGATGTCGGATCCGGCGGCGAGATACGCGGCGTGGATGTCACGGATCGCGTCCCCCTGGGTGAGCGTGAGGACATCGATGCAGTTTTTGAGGTCGCGGTGATGCCCCGCAAATCGCTCCCCACGAAAACCCTTCTCGTCGAGCGCGAGGGCGTGGACCATGGTGCCCATGGCACCGTCGAGGATCGCGATCCTGGTTTCAAGAATGGAACGGAGCAGGTCGGAACGGTTGGCTGGCGTCGGCATCGGGACCCTGGGGAAGACGGCACGTCGTGCCAACGGCGGAAACTGTGCCGATTGGCGATGATGACGCATCATAGGCGACGAATGCGTGCGGGGCATACTGTGCCGCTTGGAGGGCGCGATTCACCTGCCTCGGCCGCAACGGCTGGGCGAAGGCCACCCCGGCCGGCCCCGTCCACTCAAGCGTTGGGATGCCAGCCGACGATGCTTCCCCGGTTGCTCATGAAGGTGCTCGCTCGCATTCCCGCGCTCTCCGATTCCGACCTGGGCGTCGTCGCGCCCATGGCAGGGCCGGAAGCCGAGGCCATGACGGCGACAGAGACGGGCACGTGCGCCCGTGCCGATGCCCACCGCCGGCCGCGGAGTCGCTTCCCGACCGTCTCCATCGTGCTGCTGGCGGTGCTCGCAGCGGCCGTGTGGTCGCTGGCCTCGTGGACCGAATCGCACCGGATGGAACGTCACCGGCTCGAACGGATGGCGGCGGCTCGCGACTTCATGGCCCAGAAGGGAACGGTGTCGCGATGATGCTCGATTCCCTCGATCAGGCCTTTCTCGATCGGTGGCACCACGCCGCCCCTGCCGCGATCGTGGAGCGTGGCGACGCGGGCACGGCGATCGTGGATGCCATGACGGCAGCCCCGTCCGTGGCGATGGCCCCGGCCCCGCCTGTCGAGGCGGCTCCCATGACGGATTTCGTCGATCGGCTGATCGCAGCGGCACCCGAGCAGTGGGACGCCGTGGTGCGTGAGGTCGAAGACGCCCGCCATCGTGGCCTGCGAACGATCGCCATCGTGGCCTGTGAGCGGGGCGCCGGCTGCTCGACGTTTGTCGAAGGGCTGGTGCGACTGCTGCGCGGCCGCGGCCGCGACGCCATTGCCTGCACGCCGGACGAAATCCCGGAAGGCCCGACGCACGACAAACGCATCGTGCTCGTCGACGGCGGCATCTGGTTTCCGCCTGGACGCATCCATCGCCAGCGGTTGCTGCTCACGACCAGCGGCTGCGATGCCGCCATTCTCGTGGTGCGTGCCGGGCACCGCACTCCGGCCACGTGGGACAGCGCCCTGACGGCCATCGGTGTCGTGCCACTCGGCGAAGTGCTGTCGTTCGTGCCGGCCGACGGCAGCGACCTTTCTCCATCCGCCTCGGCAGGGTGAACACCATGACGCACACCGCCCCTTCGAGCCACGACCCGTCGGTCGTGTCGCTCACCCCGTCCCAGGAAGTGGCGGTGGCCAAGCTGGCGGCCGGGATCGCCAAGCCCGGCACGATCACCGTTCTGTGCGGGCCGCAGGGTGTTGGGAAAACCACCGTGGTGGCGGCCCTCGCCCGCTCGGAACGCCAGCGTGGCCGAACCGTCGCCATTCACGACCTGAACGATTGGCATTCGGCATCGACGGAAGCGTTGCCCGAGATCGTGATCGCCGAATCGGCCCATCGCGCCGATGACGGAGACCTGCGAACGTTGCTCGCCGCCTGCCGACGTCGCAGCCCGAAGGCGAGTCTTCTGCTCGTGGGCGAGGGCCGACTGCTGACGATCCTGGCCCGTGACGGGGCGGTGGAACAGGCGGTGCACCTGCGGGCGAGCCTTCGCCCCTGCTCGGTGGAGGAATCACGACACATCCTCACCGCGCAGCCGGCCCGCGATGCGATGGCATCGGACGCCGTCACGGCCACGATGCACGAGATCGCTGCCGGCATTCCGGCAGCCATGCTGCGGCTTGCCGATCTGGCTGCCGTCGTGGCGGAGGCAAGACCAGGCACGCTCCTCACGACGGCCGACATCGAAGCCATCCATGCGAGGCTCTCCCCTCTCGCCGCCTGAGTGTCGAAAAGGGGATTCGGCTCTTTTCCTGCGATGGCTTCGTGGAGCCACCGGAATCCCGTACAAAGCGATTCGTCCTCTTTTCGTTCTTCGCTTGTGACCACCATGGGCTCCTCGCTACGCTCCCCGCCCCGGCACGACGGCCCGCGCCGGCAGGAGTTGACGGGTGAGTCCCTGTGTCCGATCACCGCGCACGAGAGCATGCCTGTCGCTGATCACGGCGTGGTTCGTCGTCTGTTCCGGTGCGGCAGCGGAGGTCTCCAGCCCGCCGGCACCGCCTGAGCGGATCGCCCTGGTGCCGCCCGTCGAGTTCAATCTCGAGGAAGATTTTTTCTCGAGCGAGCCGATTGCCGATGCCGACTCGGAGCCCGTTCCGTCGCTGCGAAAACCGCGCCGCGGCGGCAGCCCCTTCGGTGCAGCGGCCCCGGTCTCGATCGGCGGCTTCTGGGCACCGGCCACGGATGTCGTCGGACAGCCTGCCACGCTCGGCATGAACTCCCAGTTCGCCCGCGTCGCCGCCCCGCTGGTGCCACCGAGTGAAGGATCGCCGCTCTGGATCGGCATCGGACGGTTCGGCCGGCTCGAACTCGCCACCGACGCAATCCTCCCTGACTCTCGACAGCCCGTGCCCGAGCAGTTGTGGCTTGTCGAGACCGGGTTCACTCACATCCGGCCACTCGTCTCGGGCGGGTCGCTTGGTGGCACCTTTCTCTTCGGCTCGGCCAGCGACCGCCCCTTTGCGGCCGGCCGCGACCTCACGCTGATGGCGATCGCCTTCTGGAACCGGCCAGCGACGAATGGCCGCGACGAGTGGAACTTCAGCATCTTCTACTCACCCACGTCCCAGCTTCCCTATCCGCTCCCGGGCGCGGCGTATGCCTGGCGGCCACATGATTCCTTCGAGGCGAAGATCGGCGTGCCGGCGTCCATCGAGTGGCGGCCGGACGACGACTGGACGATCTCGGCCGCCTACTTCCCGCTCGTGAACGGCAACGTCGAGGCCCGACGCCGGCTTGGACACAACTGGAGCTTCGTCGCCTTCTACCGCACCGACACTCAGATTTATTTTCTCGCCGACCGGCTGATCGACAACGAACGGCTGTATGTGTTCGACCAGCGGGCGGCCGTGGGATTGGAGCGGACGCTTGGCAGCGGCTTCACGATCGAGGCGATGGCCTCGTGGCTATTCGACCGTGAACTCTTCCAAGGCACGAACTTCACATCGGGCCGCACCGACGTGGTCGAGTTCGATCCAGGGCCAGGCCTCTCGCTTCAGCTCTTGTGGCGGCGATAACCAGATCATGAACCGATCCCGAGCACGACGACGTCGCGGTTCACGAGCTGCTGCATGAGCAGCCGGGCGACGGCTGCGAGCTGTTCGTGGCCGTGACTCGCCGTGGCGGGATCCCCTGCTGCGTCGGCCACCACCTGGCGGAGCGTGCGGCGGCCGTCGATGAGCCGCACGAGCGCTGTCTGGGCGGAGTCGAGTGCAAGTCGCCAGCCGGGCCGCACGACTGCGACGCCGTCGAACCCGCAGCGATGGCGAAAGTGGGGCACGGTGTCGAGGATCGCTGGCGAAGCGAGGTCGATGGCGTAGGTAGACCGTGGCCGGTCGGATCGGCAGGCCGTGAAGAAGTGGCAGGCGTTGCGGGTGTTGATGCGCTCCATCACGCCCCACCGCTGCCGGTCGGGGAGGGCCGCCACGGATTCATACCATCCGCATCCCGGCGGCATCGGAGGTTCGTAGGCTGACTTGAGAAACCAACCCTGAAACACGAGGCCGGCAGAGGCGACGAGATCGAGGCAGTCGGCCGTGGTGTAGCTGCGATCTCGGCCGTGGAGGAAGGTGTCGACCAGCCCGGCATCGAACTGCAGGTCGGGGGCCAACGAGAGGTAACTCCGCACCGGATGGTCCGCCGGCAAAAGCGCGATCGCCTCCTTCACGGTGAACAGCGAGGCTTCGTCCTGCGTCAGGCCGATTTCGCGGAAGATCGCCTGCATGATCTCGACGCCGATCCGCCCGTAGCGGGCGTAGAGCATGATCGCAGCCACGCCCTCCGGTCGCAGGCACTCGGCGAGCGCTCGCATGCCGGCCTCGGGCGAGGCCATGTGGTGGAGCACCCCCGTGGACACGATCAGGTCGAAGTCGCGGCCGAGCGTGCCCACCTCCTCGATCGGCATGAGCCGCAGATCAAGATTCGCGAGGCTGTATTTCTCTTTCAAGACGCGATGGTGGTCGAGAGACGGCTGGCTGACGTCGATCGCGACGATCCGCGCCGCGGGATTGGTGTGGGCCAAGACCGCCGCCTGGTTGGTGCCGCATCCCGCCACGAGAATGGCGAGGTCGTTCGTGTACGCCCGGTCGGGCCAGAACATCCGGTGGGCGTGGCTGGGGTCGAACCACTGCCAGTTGCCGGCGAGCCATGCGGTCAGATCGACGATCGGTTCGGGATAGACCCACTTTTGGTACTGGCCGGAAACGACGTCGGTGAGCGGGCTTGCAGTCATGAACTCCCCTCGAGTCGGAGCAGCGTCAACGGGTGTGGATGACCAGCAGGCCGCCGATCTCCAGCTGCGCCGAGCATCGACACTCGGGGCCTCCTTGTGTTGCTGGTGCCAGCCTCGCAGATTACCCTACCTTCCCCACTTCCCATCGGCGATCTCGTCAGTCTGGGCGTTCGCCGCCGGGGTTCTTTCACCGAGGCCAGGCACCGATGCGATTCCTGCTACGAGCTTTGTTCAGCCGTTCCTTCAAGGCTCGTCATCGTGGCGGGCGAGTCCGTCGCTCAGGCGGGTGGGCTCGCCGTCACTCCGCCCATCGCTCGTCACGGCCCTCCGTGGGCAGCTTCGACGCCCTCGAGTCGCGGGCGATGCTCGCGGCCAACGATATCCAGGTCGCCCTCGAAGGGAATCAGGTCCGCCTTGATCTCGATCCGGCCGGCACGGTGATCTCCGATCTCAACACGGCCTACGATCCCTCCTCGAAGGTGCTGACGATCACCGCGAAGACCGCAGGCACGATCTCGACCGTTGCGCCCATCCCGGGCATCGCGGTCGATTCGCTCGCCAGCACGATCATGGTCGACCTGAAGACGATCACCGGCTTCACAGGCATCTCCATCGACGGCAACGCGGGCACCGACTCCCTCACGATCGGCTCCGGCGGCGTGAACCTCGCCGCCGTCACCGCGGGGGCCCCTGGCCAGAGCCTGCTCGTCGAGCTCGGCGCCGGCACGAGCGACACGATCACGGTGGCGAGCCCCGTGGCGAGCAAGGGCGACGGCCAGGTGTACCTGGCGACGCTGGCCGACGCCTCTCCCGCAGGCATCGTCCTCACGGGCGCCGCAGTGAAGTCGGCAGCCGGCTCGCAGGTCTATGGCGGCCCGGTGACGCTCACCAAAGACACCCGGCTCGATGCCGGCACCGACATCATCTTCGTGTCCACCGTCGACGGGGCGGCCCGGCTCACGCTGGCGGCCGGTGAAGACATCATGCTCGCCGGTTCGGTGGGGCAAACCGCGGCACTCAAGGGCCTGCGGCTGATGGCTGCGCAGAGCGTGACCGTGCTCGGCGCCGTCGCCATCAACGGCATGGGCACCGCTCCAGGCATCAACGGCCTCGTGATCGGGGCCAACGTCAACAACGTCCTCTTCACGCCCGCCACGCTGGAGAACCCACGCCTGGTCGCCAACTTCAGCGGAAGCGGCATCTATTTCGTGGGTGGATCGACCGGGTCGTCGCTCGCGAACATTTCGAGCATCGCCAACGGCCTCGGGCTGCGGATGGACGCCGGCAACTACGCCGGCACGGTGATCGCCGGCAACGCCTTCTTCGGCAACACGACCAATGGCGTGTCGCTCACGGGCGTCCGCAACCTGCAGCTGGGCCTCAGCGGCAATGGCAACCGAATCGCGTCCAACACCCAGGCGGGGCTCCTCGTCACGGGAGCGTCGGCTGGCACGATCGTCCAGGGCAACGAAATCACCGCCAACAAGGGCAACGGCGTCTCGCTCAGCGGTGCCACGGGAATCGTGATCGGCGGGCCGACGACAGAACTCGGCAACGCGATCACCTTCAACGACCGCTATGGCGTCGGCGCAAACGGCACCTCGACCGGATCGGTCGTCAAGAACAACCAGATCAGCAACAACCTCCTGGGCAACGTCAAGAACCTCACGGTGAAGAACGGGGCGGGCACGGTCTCGACAGCCCCGGGCCTGTCGGTGCGGCTCAACCAGGTGGGGCTCGCGTCGTGGAAGACGGAGCAGGCAGGCGTCTACGGATTCGATCTCGCGATCAGTGTCAACGGCATCGGCATGTCATCCATCGGAAAGCTCGACTTCGCCAAACAGCTCACCAATAGCGTCGTGACCGTCCAGTCGTTTCCCCCGGTCCTCGCCGCGGCCGAGAATGAGGACCCCGTCGGAGGGCCCACCTTCGGCGTGCCGCCACAGACCACCGAGTTTCGGCAGATCGGCAGCCTCACCTACGTCAACGCCCAGTCGCTGGGTGCGACGGGCCTGCCGTGGGTGAAGCTCGACTCCACCACGCAGGGCTCGGAATCGGCCGTCATGGCGACCAACGCCATCGTCACCGACCTCACGCCGAAGCACGCGCTGCGCTCCCTCGAGTTTCCGGTCGGCACACAGCTCGTGGGGGCCGACGCCTTTGGCACCCGCTACCAGACCACCATGGGGCTCTCGACGTTCGTCGCGCTCCTGCCGCTCTACGAGCTCGCCGGCGTTCGGATCCCACCGATCGACAACACGCCAACCCCGGTCGACGTGTGGGTGAACGCGCAGGGCTATGCGATCCGATTCGCCGCCAACGTGCATGGCGTGGTCATCACGTTCAGCCTCCAAGACATCGGCAAGACGATCCAGGTGGCTGCTCCGCCTGCCGCGCAGACGGACGGTCTCGGCTCGGTATCGGGTCAGCAGTTGTTCGCACACGGCGCCTCAGGCCAGTTCGTCGGTGACCACGGCGGCAACGGCGGCATCATCTACGGCAACGGCGGCGATGGTGCCTCGGGCGGCAATGGCGGCAACGCCGGCTGGGTCGGCAACGGCGGCCGCGGGGGCGATGCGTTGCCTGGCGGCGCTGGCGGGAATGGCGGCCGAGGCGGCCTGCTCCTTGGCATCGGCGGAAATGGTGGCACTGGTCAAGCAGGCTCCGATGGAGCTCCCGGCTTCGCAGGCTCCGCGGGCGGCCAGGGTGGTAACGGCGGCTTTGGAAGCGGCGTGTTTGGCCGCGGCGGCGACGGCGGCACCGGGGGCAACGGCGGCAATGGCGGAGACGGCTTTGCCGGCGTCGACGGCGCGGATGCAGCGATCCCCGGAGGCAACGGTGCGGACGGCGGCAACGGAGGCGATGGGAGCGCTGGTGGCGCCGGAGGCAACGGAGGCAACGCCGGCATCGGCTGGATGGTCTTCAGCCTGGTTGCCGGCCAGAGCGGCAACGGCGGCAACGGAGGCAATGGCGGCGCGGGCGGCACGGCCGGCAACGGAGGCAATGGCGGCGCGGGCGATGCCGCCACGCCGGACGGGGGCTTCGGAGGCGATGGCGGCAACCCTGGCACTGGGGGTTCCGGCGGCATCGGTGGTGCTGCAGGGTTCGGAGCCGGTGGAATCGCCGGCGCCAATGGCGTGGCTGGCGCTCCTGTTGTGGGTGGTGGCAACGGCGGCCATGGCGGCGACGGCTTTCAATCCAACGTCCTTGGCGCGACGGGCGGCAATGGCGGAGCCGGTGGCGATGGCGGCTCGTACGGCAACGGCGGCCATGGTGGCGCTGGGGCCGACGGGACGCACGCCGCGGATCCTGACGTGCGCGGTGGCAATGGCGGCAGCGGCGGTGCAGGCGGCAACGGCGGCTCGATCGCCGGCAGCGGTGGCCATGGCGGCGACGGCGGCAACGGCGCTGCCGGCTTCAGTGGCGGCACGGGCGCATGGTCTCAATGGGCGGGCCAAGACGCGACGGCCGGAGGCCACGGGGGTGCCGGCGGCCAAGGGGGCAACTCGATCGTCGGCGTCGGCGGCAATGGTGGAGTTGGGGGTGTCGGCGGCAATGGCGGCAACGGCGGCGATGGGTTCAACGGCATCGCGGGCACCGATTCGCTGACATCTGGCACATCGGGTGGTAACGGCGGCAATGGCGGTGCCGCGGGCAACGGCGGCGCCGGCGGCCTGGCGGGCATCGGCTTGGTGTACGGCACCGACGGCGCAGGCGGCGATGCCGGTCTAGCGGGCAACGGCGGCGCCGGTGGCCATGGCGGCGATGGCTTCAACGGCGTCGCGGGCACGGGTACGAACGGGAGCGACGCGGGCCCTGGCGGACGTGGCGGCGCGGGTGGGAGCGGAGGCTTTGGTGGTTTCGGAGCCGGAACGGCCGCTGCGGGAGTCGACTCCACCGGCGGTGACGGAGGCGCGGGCGGCAACGGCGGCAACGGCGGTGCTGGGGCGTCTGGTGCAGACGGCCTGAACGCCTCCTTTATCTTTCCGGCGACCGATGGCGCGAATGGCGGCAATGGGGGCTACGGCGGAGCGGGAGGCAATGGCGGAGACGCGGGCGTGGGCGCTGGGTCAGCGGCCAGCGGTGTCAGCGGCAATGGCGGCGACGGAGGGAATGCCGGACCAGGCGGA
>JAFMIU010000136.1 GCA_017853835.1 Pirellulales bacterium
TCCCAGTCGCGGTAGCGGGCCTTCTGGGTGTCGCGGCTCGTGTAGTAGCCGCCGAGCGCCTTGCGGACAAACGCCCGATGGTCGGTGTCCCGCACGTGCTCGGCGGCGTCCGCGAGAAACTTCTTCTTCGCCCCATGGGGGTCTGAGGCTTCATGGATGCCGGCGGCGGACTGGGACGACGGGGTCATGGCTCGGTCCCCGCAAGCACCTCGGCCAGGTGGATGGTGCGAATGTGGCGTCCGTATCGCGAGAGCCAGCCATCGAGCTGAAGCTGGCAGGTGGGATCGCTCGACACGATGTAGTCGCACTCGGTGCGGGCGAGCGAACCGGCCTTCACCTCGGCCATCGCCGTCGAGATCATCGGATACTTCACGCTAAACAGGCCGCCGAAGCCGCAGCAGGCCTCGGGTTCGTCGCATTCCACGAGCTGGAGGTCCCGGACGGCCTGCAGCAGCCGACGCGGCGCCTCCTTGATGCGGAGTTCGCGGAGTCCATGGCAGCCATCGTGGTAGGTGACACGGTGGGGGAAACAGGCACCCACGTCGGTGACACCGAGCTTCTCGACCAGGAACTCGCTGAACTCAAACGTCCGCGATGCCAGGTCGAGGGCGGCGGTCTCGTGAGGCGTCCCTTCGAGGAGCTGGGGGTAGAACACCCGCATCATCGCCACGCACGAACCGCTTGGTCCCACGACCGCATCAGCCCCCTCAAACACCTCGACGGCGCGGATCGCGACCGCCCGAGCCTCGTCCCAGTAGCCGGCATTGAAACTGGGCTGGCCGCAGCAGGTTTGGGCGGCGCGAAACTCGCACGGGTGCCCAAGCCGCTCCAGCACGCGGGCCACCGCAAGCCCCACACGGGGCACCATCTGGTCGACGAAGCACGGGATGAAGAGGCTGACGTTCATGACGCCAGACAGTGTAGCCTCGCCGCCGAAAGCAGGCCGATCAGGCGTGTGCGGCGAAGGCGCGGGACCATGCCTTCTCGGAGGGCCATGTGCCGAACTTCAGCGACGAGAAGGCCAGGCCCGTGCTCTGGAGAACCCTCCATGAACCGTTGGCCTCGTTGCGGACGGCGACATCCGCCTTGCCGTCGCCATTGAAGTCGCCGACGGTTGCAAACTGGTCGATCGCCAGGTAGGTCCAGACCGCGGATGAGAATGCAGAGCCGGTGCTCGTGGCCACGACCCAGGCGCCGTCCTCGCGCTTGCCGACCAGGTCATCCTTGCCGTCGGCGTTGAAGTCACCCGCCAGCACGCTGCCCCACTGCATCGTTCGGTCCCAGTTTCCGAACTTGGTATGGATGAACCGCGTGCCGGTGCTCTGAAGCACCCGCCACGAGCCGTTGACGGCGTTTCGCACCGCCACGTCGTCCTTGCCGTCGCCGTTGAAGTCGCCAACGGTGCCGAACTGATCGATGGAGAGAAACGCCCAGAGATTCCCGTTGAAGCGAGTGCCGGTGCTCGTGGAGACCACCCAGGCGTAATCGGACGAACGCCTGCCGACGAGGTCGTCCATGCCGTCGCCATTGAAGTCGCCGACCAGCACGCTGGTCCACGAGAAGTCCGGATTCCAGCGACCGAACCGCGACGGCAGAAAACTGTGCCCCGTGCTCGTGAGGACCTGCCAGGCGCCGTTGTTCTCATTGCGAACGGCGATGTCGTCCTTGCCGTCGCCGTTGAAGTCGCCGACCCGCGGGAACTGGAACACGGCGATGTTGGCCCACAGCGAACTGGTGGTGCCTCCCTCGGGCGTCGAACGGGTCACGTACCAGATGCCGGCCGCGTCCTCCGTGGCCATGTCCGAGAGGCCGTCGCCGTCGAAATCGCCGCTCACCGCGTTGACCCAAGCATTGCCGCCGACGGGGCCGATTGCCGTGGTGTCGAAACTGGTGCCGTTTGAGGCGGAGACGATGAACTCCGCATCACTGATGCCGACAATCCCGTTGAAGGGATTTTCCGGGGCGCCCACGATCACGTCGAACGTGTCGTCCACGAAGTGCGAGGCGTCATAGACCGATGCCGCCCGGACCGTGACCGTGCCGCTGCCAGAGGCCCCTGCGGCATAGACGAGTTTCAGGCTTCCATCGGACTCGATGGTCGGGGTGACGAGTTGGGGGGCGGTGGTCGAAACGGTGTAGACCAGTTCGCCCACCCGCACGATCGACGGAAACCGCACGAACTGGTCGGCAGTGAGGGTCGCCGTGTCGGCCGGGGCGTTGGTGTATTCCGCCTCAGGATAGGCGATGGCGTCGGGTACGTCGCGGATCGGCACGGTGTCGAAGGGAGAGGCGTATTGGAATCGCGGCACCGCAGCGATCGCATCGACCGCCGCCATGCCGTTGCCGAGGACGCGTCCAAATGCCGTGAAGCCGCCGTTCTGGTTGTCGAGGTTTGCCGAGTTGTCGGCGAGACTGAAGAACCATTGATTTGTGGCGCTGTTGGGGTCGCTGCCAAGCTTGGCCATCGCGATCGTGCCGCGGATGTTGGTGTTTCCCGGCTCGTTGACCACGGGGGCAAACTGCTCAACGTTCTTGATGTCCGGAGGGTAGGCACCGTTGGCAATGAAGCCACCCCCCTGCACCACGAAGCCGGGAACCGACCGGTGGATAAACGTACCTTCGTAGAAGCCGCCATCGACATACTGCAGGAAGTTGGCCACCGTCTCGGGCGTGGTCCGGGCGCGTTCCGGCCCGGTCTGGTCGAAGAGTTCGACGTAGATTTCGTCGAGCGGAGCCGCATTGTTGACGTCAAACCGCACCAGCGTGCCCGTGACCTCAGGATCGTCGTAGCGGCCGGAAAGCGAGATCGTCGCCGGGGCGGCGCCCGGGTTGACGGCCACATCGGCAAGCGGAGCCAGCACGTCGACGTGCATGACCCGCCGCGTCTCCAGAGACTCGATCTGTCCGAAGGCTCGACAGGTTTTCCGCTTCATGGTGCACCGCAAGGAAGGCCGACCCCAGCCGAATTATCGCCGGTTTCGGCGTGAGCACAACGAACCGTACGCGGCGCGTTCGGAAATGGTTCGAAATCGGCTCAGGAGCCACGCTTTTCGATGGCCCGTACCATGGCAGCCCCCATGTCGGCGGGGCTTTCTGCGACCTCGATACCAGCATCCCTGAGGGCCGCCAGCTTGGCATCGGCTGTTCCCTTGCCCCCCGAGATGATCGCCCCGGCATGCCCCATGCGCTTGCCTGGCGGGGCGGTGCGACCGGCAATGAAGGCCGCCACGGGCTTGGTGACGTGGTGCTTGACGTAGTCGGCCGCTTCTTCCTCGGCGCTTCCCCCGATCTCGCCCATCATCAGAATCGAGTGGGTGTCGGGATCGTTTTGGAAGAGTTCCAGAATGTCGATGAACGAGGAGCCCACGAGCGGGTCGCCGCCGAGCCCGACACAGGTGCTCTGGCCGTGGCCGAGCTGGGTGAGCTGCCAGACGGCCTCGTAGGTCAGCGTTCCGGAACGGCTCATCACGCCGACGTGCCCGGGCGTGTGGATGTAGCCCGGCATGATGCCGATCTTGCATGCACCCGGCGTGATCACACCGGGACAGTTGGGGCCGATGAGCCGACTTTTCGAAGCCTTCACGACCGGCATCACACGGGCCATGTCCATCACGGGAATGCCCTCGGTGATGGCGATCACCAGCTCGATGCCGGCATCCACCGCCTCGAGAATCGCATCGGCCGCAAAGGCCGGCGGCACGAAGATCATCGTGGCATTGGCACCGGTGGCATCGCGGGCTTCGGCGACGGTGTTGAACACGGGCAGCCCGGCGACCTCCTCGCCCCCCTTGCCCGGTGTGACGCCGCCCACCATCCGGGTGCCGTAGTCGAGGCAGCCCCGGGTGTGAAACTCGCCCACCTTGCCGGTGATGCCCTGGCAGATGACCCGTGTGTCGCGATTGACGAGGATGCTCATGGAAGAAACAGCCGGAGGGAGGGAGCCGAAGAACGGCGGGATGAAATGATGGACGGGATCAGGACTTGGCGGCGGCCACGACCTTCTTGGCGGCGTCGGTGAGGCCGTCGGCGGTGATGATCGCAGCGCCGCTGGCGGCGAGGATCTTCTTGCCTTCCTCGACCTCCGTGCCCTCGAGTCGAACCACGAGCGGCACGGTAAAGCCGATGGTCTTCGAGGCCTCGACGAGTGCGTTTGCGATCGTGGTGCATCGCATGATCCCACCGAAGATGTTCACGAGGATCGCCTTGACGTGCTCGTCGGACAGGATGATCCGGAAGGCTTCCGTCACCTGTTTGACGTCGGCGCCACCACCCACGTCGAGGAAGTTGGCCGGCTCGCCGCCATGGTGCTTCACGAGATCCATCGTGCTCATGGCGAGCCCGGCGCCATTGACGAGGCAGCCGATCGTGCCACTCAGTTTCACGTACGACAGTCCGGCCGCCGCCGCCCGCATCTCGGCCGGATCCTCCTCCGACTCGTCGCGGAGGGCGGCAATGTTCTTGTGACGAAACAGCGCGTTGTCGTCGAACGTCATCTTGGCATCGAGGGCGACGAGCGCACCGTCCTTGGTGAGCACCAGCGGATTGATTTCCACGAGCGACGCGTCGAGGTCGACGAACGCCTGGCAGAGCGCGCGAAAGAAGGTTTCGGCATGCCGCCAGCTCGCCGTCGGCAGGCCGAGCTTCGAGGCGAGCACGCGGGCCTGGTAGCCGCCGAGGCCTCGATCGGGATCGAAGGGTTCGGTGAGGATGAGTTCGGGGGTTTTGGCGGCCACCTCCTCGATGTCCATGCCCCCCGCGGTGCTGGCGATCAAGACGGGCGAGCCAACCCGCCGATCGACGAGCACGGCCGCGTAGAGTTCGCGGTCGATTGCACAGCCGCTCTCCACGAACACCTGCCTGACGACCTGGCCTTCGGGGCCGGTCTGAATCGTGACGAGCGTCTGCCCGAGAAGGTTCCCTGCAATCCGTCGGGCATCGTCAGACGATTTGGCGAGTTCCACGCCGCGCTGCTCCGAGCCCACCACTTTCCCCTTTCCGCGGCCGCCCGCGTGGATCTGTGCCTTGACGGCGCACACGGGAGTGCCCAGGGCGGTGAAGGCGGCGGCGGCCTCGTCGGCCGTGCGGGCCACGCGACCCGTGAGCACCGGCACGCCGGCGGCACGGAGCAGATCCTTGGCTTGATACTCGTGAATCTTCATCGCGGTGGGCTCAGGGGGAGGGGGAAGTCGAGGACCGAGAGAAATATGGCATGAACGGCCGCGATCGCAAACCCAACGCCCTGTCCCTGCGGCGAGCGTGGGCTGTGACCGTGAGGCTGGGCCCTCGTCATTCATGGCGGCCGGGCATCGGGCTAGAGCGCGTCTGAGATACGTGTATCGCCGGCTCGTGGGCGGCAAAAGTCTCGTCGCCGGGGCGAGGATACGCCCAAGGCTCCTCGAGCGT
>JAFMIU010000137.1 GCA_017853835.1 Pirellulales bacterium
CTAGGGAGAGGGTGGTCAAGCACATGCAAAAGACCGTGTATACGACTGGCGAAGCTGCCAAGATCTGCAAGGTGAGCCAGCAGACGATTATCCGCTGCTTTGATTCTGGGCAGCTGAAGGGATTTCGGGTTCCGGGCAGCCGGTTCCGCCGGATTCCCCGTGATCAACTGTTCCTGTTCATGCGGGACAACGGGATTCCCACCGACGCGCTGGAAAGCGGCCGGCGGAAGATTCTCGTCGTCGACGACGACCAGGATCTCGTCGAGCTGATCACCGACTTCCTCGAGAAGGACGGGCGATTCGAGACTCGGAGTGTCAACAACGGCTTTGATGCCGGCATGATGGTGAAGGACTACCGTCCCGACCTCATCGTGCTCGACGTGATGCTGCCGGACATCAACGGCAAGGAAGTGTGCCAGCGGGTTCGAAGCGATTCGACCATGGACGAGGTGCGGATCATCTGCATCTCGGGCATGTGCGAGCCCGACAAGATCGAGGAGCTCAAGGCTTCCGGCGCGAACGAGTTCCTCCAGAAGCCCTTCGAGGCCGAGGTGCTCGTCGATCGGATTTGTGGCCTGCTCGAAATCGAAACCGGCGTGGCCGGTTCCGGTTCGAACGCCGCGGTCTGACGCCCGAACGTATCGTGCACCAATCCGCCGCCCGCGTCTCCTTTCGGGGACGCGGGCGGCGTGCGTTGGATCGATGGCAAGGAGGTTCGTGATGGAGGCAGACGGCCTCGGTCCTTCGGCGAGTCGTGCGTCGGGGGTGGCGCTGTCCATTCCCGGAGAGGCTCCGCTTCCGGTGTCGCGAGCCGGATGCATCGCGGCGGCGCGGGCTGTCGCCGGCGAGGCGAGGGGGCATGAGCCCTCGCAGGTGGAGGCGTGGTGGGCCTCGGCGACGAACGATGCGGCGATCGCGGCATGGAGTGCGGCCACCGCGCCGGCGCCGGGAGAACGGCTTGCCGGCCGCCTCGCCGCCGCCCTGATTCCCGCCGCCACACGGACCTGCGAGGCGGACCTTCTCCTCGACCTGCTCGGCATCGTGGCCGATCGCGATCAGGCGTCCGAACGACTGGCCGTCGCCGTGGCCGAGGAGCGGTTCGAGGCGGCGCGGGAGCTGGCGTATGGCGCCGGCCATGAGATCAACAACCCGCTGGCCAACATCGCCACGCGGGCGCAATCGCTGCTCCCTGGCGAGGCTGACCCCGAACGTCGTCGACGGCTGTCGATCATCGTTGACCAGGCGTTTCGGGCTCGCGACATGATCGGCGGGCTGATGGTGTATGCGCGGCCGCCGAGGGCCCAGCCGGAGATGGTGGGGCTCGATGCCCTCGTGCGGGTGGCCGTGGAGGCGGTGCGTGGGGCCTCGGACGCACGAGGCGTGCGGCTTCACGCCCGTGAATCGCCAATGACCTTGAGCGTGGTGGTCGATGCGGCCCAGGTTGGCGAAGCCTTGCGGGCCCTGGCGGTGAACGCGCTGGAGGCCGTCGACGATGGCGGTCGAGTCGAGATTGAGACGAGCAGCGGCTCGGATGGGATGCACCGTATCGTCATCAAGGACGATGGTCGGGGTCTGGACGCGGAGTCGGCCCGACGGGCGTTCGATCCTTTTTACAGCGGCCGCGAGGCGGGCCGTGGCATCGGTCTTGGGCTTCCGAAAGCCCTGCGGCTGATCGAGGGCAGCGGGGGGACCGTGGCGATGCACTCCAAGCCGGCGGGTGGAACGCATGTGGTCGTTGATCTGCCGGCCGCGCCAGCCCTCACCTGAGCCCGCACGCAGCCTGCAAAGTTCCCCTATTTTGCCTCGTGTGTCATCGCGTGGCGGCGCGGTGATTCCACACTGACCCGGGGCGGTCCTTTCCTGTTCGGCCGCCCTTGTCGCTCTGCCCGGGGTTCTCTATCCTCCCCGAATCTCCGGTTCGCGGGCGAAGGACTGCCCGTAGGGTACGCCAGCAGGGATGGATGCATGAGTCTTACCGGACCTCGTTCCAACGAAATCAGTTCGGAGCCTGTCGAAGGATCGACCCCCTCCGCCACCATGGTTCGTGATGGTGTGCCTCGGAGTCGCTCCTCGGTGACCCGAACGTCGCCGTTCAGCAGCACGGACGACGTGGCCGCGGCGATCGAACGCACCGAGCGTTTTCTTCGGCGAAAGCAGGCCCCCGATGGTCACTGGCGGGCCCCGCTCGAGGGCGACACCATCCTGGAGAGCGAATACCTGCTGGTGCGCGCCTGGGACGGCCGTCTCGACGGTGCCACCGTGCGCGGCGCCGCCGACCGCATCCTCTCCCAGCAACTCGCGCAGGGCGGGTGGGCGATCTACCCGGGAGGGCCCGTCGACGTTAGCGCCAGCGTGAAGGCGTATCTCGCCCTCAAACTGATGGGGCATTCGGCTGATGAGCCCGACCTCGTGCGGGCGCAGCGGGCCATCGCCAAGGCAGGCGGTCCCTGGGCGGTCAACAGTTTCACGCGGTTCTACCTGGCGCTGCTTGGTCAGATGCCCTACACGGCCTGTCCGGCGGTGCCACCGGAGGCCGTGCTGCTTCCTGAGTGGTTTCCGGTGAACCTGAGCCGGGTCTCGGCCTGGTCTCGCACAATGATCGTGCCCCTCTCGTTGATGTGGGCCTTCAAGCCGGTGCGGTTCGTCCCGGCCGACCGGGGCATCGCCGAACTCTTCGGAAACGATCGCGATCCGAGCGGTCCTCCCATGCCGACTGATGCCAGCTTCTGGAGCCGTTTCTTTCGGGGTGTCGATTGGGGAATGAAGGCGTGCGAATCCCTCGGATTGACCCCGCTTCGGGCTCGTGCCGTTCAGGCCTGTCGCCGCTGGATGCTGGCCCGGTTCGAGGCGAGCGACGGGCTTGGAGCCATCTTTCCACCGATCGTGTGGAGCATCATCGCGCTGAAGTCGATGGGCTGCGACGACGACGCCCCCGAGGTTCAGGAGGCCCGCCTTCAGCTCGAGCGACTGGTTGAACACGAACCCGACGGCACGGTGCGTCTGGAGCCCTGTCGTTCCCCCGTGTGGGACACCGCCATCACGCTGATTGCACTCACCGAGGCTTCTCACGGTCGGACGGGCGTCGATCCCGCCTCCGACCGGGCCGTCGACTGGCTGCTCGCCAATGAGATCCGAGAGCGGGGAGACTGGTCGGAGCGGGTGGATGCCGAGCCGGCTGGCTGGTGCTTCGAATACGCCAATCGCTTCTACCCGGACGTGGATGACACGGCGATGGTCGTGATCGCCCTGCAGGCATGGAGAAAGACGGCCCCCGACGGCGATCGTCAAGCCGCGGTCGGAGCCGCCATCAGCCGGGCCGTTCGTTGGCTCGAGGCGATGCAGAATGCCGACGGCGGCTGGGGCGCGTTCGACCGCGACAACAACTGTGAGTTTCTCTGCAAGGTTCCCTTCGCCGACCACAATGCGATGATCGATCCGAGCTCGCCCGACCTGGCCGGACGGGTGCTCGAGGCGTTTGGACGCGTCGGCCTCACCCTTGGCCATCCGTGTGTCGATCGGGCGCTGGCCTACATTCGTCGTTCCCAGGAGCCCGACGGCTGCTGGTTTGGACGCTGGGGTGTGAACTACATCTACGGCACCTGGCAGGTTCTCGAAGGGCTCCGGGCCGTCGGCGTGCCGGTCGACGATCCGCTCGTGACGCGGGCCGCGAAGTGGCTCGAGGTGCACCAGCAGTCGGACGGGAGCTGGGGCGAGACGCCCGAGAGCTACGCCGACCGCGGGCTGGCGGGCTCCGGCGATCCGACGGCGTCGCAGACAGCCTGGGCCATTTCAGGGCTGGTGGCCGCTGGTCGCGGCGAGTCGTCGGCGGTGCGACGTGGCGTCACCTGGCTCGTTCGGCGTCAGAAGTCGAACGGCACATGGGATCAGGACGAGTTCACGGGCACCGGGTTCCCGCAGGTGTTCTACCTGCGCTACCACTGGTATCCGATTTATTTCCCGCTCATCTCCCTCGCGCGGTCGCGTCGGGCCGGAGCGATTGCACGACGGGAGCAGGTGGCGTGAGTGTTCCGATTGGCCAGATGATCGCTGTGCTCAGGCACGTCGCCAGGAACCGCCTGCGCGGAAACCGGCGTTATCCCCTCGTGCTGATGCTCGAGCCGCTCTTTCGATGCAACCTCGCCTGCGGCGGCTGCGGCAAGATCCAGCATCCCGTCGACGTGCTGCGGTCGCACCTCTCGCCCGAGCAGTGCCTGGCGGCTGTGGATGAGTGCGGCGCCCCGATCGTCTCGATTCCCGGTGGCGAGCCGCTGCTCCATCCACAGATCGTGGAGATCGTGGAGGGCATCGTCGCCCGGCGAAAGTATCTCTACCTCTGCACCAATGCGATCAAGCTGGTGGAGATGCTCCCGCAGTTCACTCCATCGCCCTACCTGGCCTTCTCGGTGCACCTCGACGGTCCGCGGGAGGAGCACGATCACGCGGTGTGTCGCGAGGGGGTGTATGACGCGGCGGTCGCCGCGATTCGTGCGGCCAGGGGCGCTGGATTCCGGGTGACGACCAACTCCACGCTCTTCACCGATGCCGACCCGGTGCGCTACCGAAGGTTTTTTGACGAGGTGATGGCGCTCGGTGTCGAGGGGATGATGATCTCCCCGGGCTATTCCTATTCCAAGGCGCCCGACCAGGATCACTTCCTGCCCCGCCAGCGGAGCCAGTCGCTTTTCCAGCGGATCCTCGACCGTGCGCCCGGTCGATGGAAGTTCAACCAGTCGCCTGTGTTTCTCGAGTTTCTCAAGGGCGATTGGAACCTCGACTGCAGCCCGTGGGGCACGCCCACCTACAACCTCTTTGGCTGGCAGCGGCCCTGCTACCTCCTCGACGAAGGCTATGTCGCGAGCTTTCGCGAACTGATGGAAGACACCGCCTGGGACCGCTACGGACGGGCCAGCGGCAATCCGAAGTGCAGCGACTGCATGGTTCATTGTGGCTATGAGCCGGCGGCGGTTGAGGCGACATTTGGCTCGCTCCGGGGCCTGCTCGCGACGGCCCGGCTCGTGCTGGTGGGACCGCCGCGCCGTGCCCGGGAGGCAGCGTCTGCGCCCGTGCCGGCCCCACGTTCACAGCCCAACGGCCTGCCCGCCCTGCCCGTGCTCGATCACGTGGCGTAATCGACGCGACTGCTTGTCGCCGCCGTCCCGGTGTCGGCTCCGGCTTGGGATCGCTTGTGTGGTGGCCCGCTTCGGGGTTGCCCCGTGGAAGCCCAACGGCGTGAGCCGTGGGACCGGCGCGGGGAACCGCGCGGCGTGTTCTGCCGTCCCGGCGTCGTCTCCGGCTTGGGGGCGCTCTTGCGCACTCTACGGCGTATCGTTGAAACACGCTTCGGGGTTGCCCACACCCCGTCGCCGGACGCTCGCGTCGGGCATCCCTG
>JAFMIU010000061.1 GCA_017853835.1 Pirellulales bacterium
AGGAGCGTCGAGCAGCAGTGCCAGCCTACAACACGAGCGAGTTCAAGAAGGGTCTTAAGGTCCAGATCGACGGCGACCCCTACATCATGATCGAGTGCAACTTCGTGAAGCCGGGCAAGGGGCAGGCGCTCTACAAGTGCAAGCTGCGGAACCTGCTGCGGAACACGGTGCTCGACCGCACCTACAAGAGCGGCGACTCGCTCGATGCCGCCGACATCACCACGATCGACGCCCAGTTCCTCTACAAGCAGGGGGAGGCGTTCGTCTTCATGGACAACGCCAGCTATGAGCAGTATGAGCTCTCGAAGGAGCAGGTCGACGATGCCTGGAAGTGGATCAAGGAGGGCACCGTCTGCTCGATGCTGCTCTACAACGGCAATCCGATCTCGATGGAGCCACCCAACCACATGGTGCTCAAGATCGAATACGCCGAGCCCGCCGTGCGGGGCAACACCGCCACGAATCTGACGAAGCCGGTCAAGCTCGAGACGGGCGCTGAGGTCATCGTGCCGGCGTTCATCGAACAAGGCGACACGATCAAGGTCGACACCCGCACCGGTGAATACCTCGAGCGCGTGAAGGCCTGAGCCCGATCAATCCCAATACCAGCCTTCGGCCGGAAGGGCCTTGGCGGCGGTGCGTGCCCTGCTCACGGTGCCCTTCTCGTCCATGATCAGGTTGGTCGGATCGAGGGCCCGTCGGGGATTGGCCGTCACTCCCCCGCCGATCGGCGTGAGGAGCCGCGTGCCGCTCCACACCGCGTGAATCGCCGTCTCAGCCTTCGCGGGGATGGGATGCCGCTCCACGGCGTAGGCCGTCTCATCCCGAAGCGTCTCGGCCGTCCACCCTGCCTTGCCGTAGGCGTCGTGCTCCTGGAGATACGCGGCCGCCACGGACAGATCGATCATGTTGCGAAGCTGGGCATAGACGGGGTTCTTCCCGGAGATCGCGTCGTAGTTGCGGGTGAAGGCCTTCGTGAAGGCGATGCTCGCCCGGTCAGGCCGATTGGCCGAAAGCCGCGTGCCATCCGGCTGCACCACCTCGTCGGCACCGCACAACTTCACCCCTCGACCCACGAGTTCGATCGCAAGATCGTCTTCGGCGATCCTCACGCACTCATAGTCGGGCACGAAGTACCACCGCTGAAGGCCATTGGCCGCCACCGCTCCGGAACTCGCAAGCTCGATCCACGTCTGCATCTTCACCGGGGGCTTTTCCATGCCGATCCCGATGAGTTTCATGCGATAGTCGGCCTCGACGAGCACCGCCGCAAAATGGGTCGATGAGGGCACACCCTGCACTGTGATGACCTGGTCGCCGAGGGCTTCTTTCATGCCGGCCACGAGGGCATCGACATTCCCCTGGGGATTGACGCGGCCTGTCTTGCGGAGAAAGGCCTGCATCGCCGCCAGGCCTTCCTTGGTCGGGTCGATCGAGCATCCAATGAAGCGATCGGCGGGCTGGCCCGGCGAGAAGGCACGGAGCGCTGTTGCAAGATCCTCCAGAAGAATCGTGGGGCTTCCGGTTTCGGCACCGACCACGCGGCCGCTGGCGTCTGTGACCCAGGGCTCCGCCGGACCAGCGATCACCACTTCGCCAGGTTCGGAGTCGGTGCGTGGATACACGAACACATACTGAATGCGAGTGAGGCCACCGAGCATCGCGCATTCCTCGGGAACGGCGGCGCCCGTCGCGATGGCCTTTGCCACCTCCGCTTCGAGCCTCGACAACGCGATCATCCGAAGCTTGGACGACGGCCCCTGACTCGTGCCAGCCTGTGCCCTGGCACGGTCTCGGTGGGCGGAGAGATCGGTATCCACCACGGTCTGCGTTCGGAGCACACCATCCGCATCAATGCGAACACCGCCCGGCGCACTGCCGCCGCCCCCGCCGCCCATGCCACCCATGCCGCCGCCGCCCATACCGCCGCCACCCATGCCACCCATGCCACCGCCCATGCCACCGCCCATGCCGCCACCCATGCCGCCACCCATGCCACCCATCCCGCCGCCGAACTGGGCGAGGGACGAGGAGGCGGCGATGGCAAGCACCACGACGGCCAGGCTGATGAAGGCACCGAGGCAACAGCGAGTCTTCATGGGATGTCTCAAGAGCGACCCAGGGGAGAGTTCCTACGTTCGATGTCTCATCGTCTCCCCAGACCTCCGATCTCCACCGACAAACCCGGTCGCCCGTCAGGCCGACTGGTAACTGTTCCGGCTGGAAGGGCCACGCCGGGCGGGAGCCTCCCGACGACCTTGCCCAACCGTCACAACCGCTCGAATCGCGTCAGGCCCAAGGATCGCGGTGATCTCGGTGAAGAGCTGTTCCGACCACGTCACCTGATGGCGATCCGCCTCCAGGCTCACGCGTGTGCCATCGGCAAGATCGAGCACCAGACGCAGTGGCGTTTTCCCGGTGTGCCGTCGCACCGCCTCGGCAAGACGATCGATCGTCGCACGATCGTGCAGCGCCTCGGTCACCTTCACCGTGACGCCGCGCGGCTGCAGACGCCATGCCTCCGCGATGGGCACGATCTCATTGACGATCAGATTCGTCTCCTCACTGCCGGCCCGACGGTCGATCGATCCTCCGACGATCACCACGGCGTCGGGCTGAAGGTGATCGCCGAGTCGGGCATATTCCTCCGGCCAGCAGATGCTTCGCACGAGGCCGTTCATATCCTCGAGATCGAACATGCCATACCTCGTATGGGTCGATCCGGGACGGGCCTGCTTCGTGTTCGAGAGCTTGAGCGCCGCCACGAGTCCGCCGATCACGACGGAGTCCTTGGCCTTCGTCGAGCCGAGATCGCCGGTGCCATGGGTGCAGATCGCGCTCATGAGCCCCTCGAACTCGGCGAGCGGATGGCTGTGGATGTAGTACCCCAAGACCTCCTTCTCGTTCGAGCGCATTTCGAGATCGGACAGCGGCGGCACATCGGGCAGGCCTACCGGGGCATCGGCCGTCGGCTCCGGCGCCGGCTCGTCGAACGCGGCAAAAAGATTCTTCTGCCCGCTCTTGCGATCGGCCAACTGCGACGCGCCCGCCGCCATGGCCCGTTCGATCCCGGCGAGTATCGCGCCGCGATGGCCGCCCAGCGAATCGAGGGCACCCGCCTTCGTCAGGTTCTCGATCGCGGTCTTGTTGACCACCGAGGAGTCGAGCCGACCGCAGAAGTCGTGGAGATCGCGAAAGGCTCCCTTCGCACGACGCTCCGCCTGGATGGCTTCGGCAGCCTGCTGGCCGCACCCCTTCACGGCCGACAGGCCGAAGAGGATTCGCCCATCCGCCACGCTGAAATCCGGCGCCGACGCATTGACGTCGGGAGGGGCCACGTCGATCCCCATCCGGCGGCAATCCTCGACGTGCTCGACGAGTGAATCCTTTTTCTTGAAGTTGCGGCCCGTAATGTCGCCTGACAACAAGGCCGCCATGAACTCCGTCGGGTAGTGCGTCTTGAGATAGGCGGTTTGAAAGGCAAGCAGGGCATACGCGGTGGAGTGGCTCTTGTTAAAGCCGTAGCCGGCGAACTTCTCGATCAGCGCGAAGACCTCCTCGGCCTGCTGCTTGGAAAGCCCCTGTTCCTGAGACCCCTTCACGAACTGCTCACGGAACGCAGCGATGGTCTCGAGCTTCTTCTTGCTGATCGCCTTGATGCACGTGTATGCACTCGAGAGCTCGATGCCGCCGAGCCGCTCCAGGATTCGCATCACCTGTTCCTGGTAGACCATCACGCCGTGCGTCTCTTCCAACACGTCCTTCATGACGGGATGGAGAAACTCCGCCCGCTTGCGGCCGTGCTTCACGTTCACGTATTCGTCCACCATCCCGCCCTCGAGCGGACCTGGGCGGTAGAGCGCGTTGACGGCCACGATGTCGAGGAAGTGGTCGGGCTTCATCCGCTGCAGAAGATCGCGAATGCCGCCGCTCTCGAGCTGGAAGATGCCTTTCGTCTCCCCTCGGCACAACGTGGCAAAAGCGGCCTTGTCGTCGAGCGGAAAGGCGAACGGGTCAGGACGAACGCCCTTGGATTGCTCGATGATATCGAGGGTCTTCGCGACCACCGTGAGGTAGCGGAGGCCGAGGAAGTCCATCTTCATCAGGCCTGCCCGCTCGACGTCGCCCATCGCCCACTGGGTGATCACTTCCTCCTTGCCTGTCACCCGCTGCAACGGCACGTATTCGACCAGCGGGCGGTCGGCGATCACGACCGCCGCAGCGTGCGTGCCCACATTGCGTGCCAGACCCTCGATCTGCTTGGCAAGGTGCACCAGCTCCCGCACCTCGGGATCGGCATCGCAGGCGGCGGCCAGCTGCGACCCTTCCGCCGACGCCTCGTCGAGCGAGATGCCGAGCTGATCGGGCACGAGCGACACGATCTGGTCGACCCGAGGCACGGGCATGCCCAGCGCCCTCCCGACGTCACGAATGGCCGCCCGAGCGGCGAGCGTGCCAAACGTGCCGATCTGCGCGACGTTCGCATCACCATACTTCTTCTTGACGTAGTCGATGACCTCGCTGCGACGCTCCTTGCAGAAGTCGATGTCGATATCGGGCGCCTCCCGACGGTTGATGTCGAGGAACCGCTCGAAGAGAAGGTCGTATTCCAGCGGACAGACGTGCGAGAGATAGAGCGAATAGGCCACAAGCGCGCCCACGCCCGATCCACGAGCGGCGGCCGGGATGCCCTTTTCCCTCGCATGCCGCACGAAGTCCCACACGATGAGGAAGTAGCTGGCAAAACCGAGGGTGTCGATCACCGAAAGCTCGCGATCGAGCCGCTCAAGCACCAGCGTGTGCAGTTCGGCGGTCGTCGGGTCATCCGGCACCGCCTCCGCCGCCCATCGCTTGGCGGTCGTCGCGTAGCGTTCCCGCAGGCCTTGCAGGCAGAGCCGACGCAGTTCCTGCGATGCCGTGAGACCACCCGGCACGTCGAAGCCCGGGAAATGCCGTTTGCCGAGATCGAGGTCGATGCCGACCGAGTCGGCGATTTCCTGGCTTCGATTCACGGCCCCCGTGACGAGATCACGATCGATTCCCGTGAAGGCAGCATGCATCTCCTGCGGGCTCTTGAGATAGAACTCGCTCGAATCCATGCGCATCCGCGAGGCGTCGTTTCGGAAGCGGCCGGTATTGACGCACAGCAAAATATCCTGTGCCTCCGCATCCTCACGATTGACATAGTGGCAGTCGCAGGTGGCGACCGGCGCGATGCCGAGTTCACGGGAAATCTCGAGGGCCACATCGGTCACCTGCCGCTGCACGTCGAGGCCGTTGTCCTGGATCTCGATGAAGTAGCGGTCGCCGAAAACCTTTTGAAACCACCGGGCGACGTCCTTCGCGTGGTTCAGTGACTCGCGCTGCGCCCTCGACGATCCAACGAGTGACCGGCTGAACTCCCCCGACAGGCACCCCGAGAGACAGATCAGCCCCTCGCCATGCTGTTCGAGGAGGTCGCGGTCGATTCGGGGCTTGAAGTAGAAGCCCTCGAGGTAGGCCTTCGTGGCGAGCTGGAGGAGGTTGTTGAAGCCGGTGCGATCACGGGCCAGCAGCGTGAGGTGGTAGCTGGAATCGCGTTGGCTCCCGGCATCTTTCTGGAACCGGCTTCCGGGGGCGATGTAGGCCTCATAGCCGATGATCGGGTTGATGCCGGCCGCCTTGGCCGCCTGATAAAACTCGAGCGCCCCGTGGAGATTGCCGTGGTCCGTGATCGCCAGGGCATTCATGCCCAGTTCAACGGTGCGATCCACCAGGCGATCGATCGCACTGGCCCCATCGAGGAGGCTGTAGTGGCTGTGACAATGGAGGTGGGCAAACGACGGCGTGCTCATCCGTGGGCCTCGCGCAGGAAACCCGGAGTTTAGCAGACGCGAAAAGCCCCCTGGGACCGGCCACGATCAGCCGGCGTGGGGCTCACCGATGCGCCGGAGCAGTTCGGCCAAACGGGCCTGCAGCTCGAGAATCGCCTGCCACCCAGGAAACTCGATCTCGACCTTTTCGTTGCCAGGCCGCATCACGGCATTTTCCGTCGCCTCGCGCAGCACCCCTTGAACATGCTCGAGCAGTTCGGTGAGTTCAGCCGACTGGGCGGGGCTGAGCCGTTCAGGGAGAGGCGGAGGACCATCCGGCAGGAGCGGCGATCGAACCGCTGCAAAGTCTTCGACGACGTCCGACTCGTGGCTCGCGACCCTGTTCATCCGCTCCTTCAACTGCTTGGCTCGCCCGGCCGCCGCCTGCTGATGCCGCGAAGCCAGGTCGGCGATCCGGCGGTCGATCTCGCTGTGCGATCCGACGAGCAGCAACGATCGCCCGACCGAGATCATGTCGCCGTGTCGAACGATCCGAACCTGGATGTCCTCGCCGTTCACCTTCGTGCCGTTGGTGCTTTCGAGGTCCGTGGCGACGATCTTGTCGTTGTCCTCCTGAAGCTTGAGGTGGTAGCGACTCACCCGCTCGTCGTTGAGCTGGATGGAGTTGCCCTCCTCACGGCCGATCGTGACCGGCGTGGCAAGGTCGTGGAACACGCGGCCGCGGTCGGCCCCGTGCAGAACGCGGAGAGTGATGAGTGCCATATGACAAGTGCTCGCGGTCGACCCCGCCTCGGCGGGTTGCCCTGATGCCGACCGGTTCAGCCATGCTCTGTCGCAAGAATACACGACGACCGCCCTGCATGCCGGGGCGATCGAAGGCGTCTGGCGCAGCCCGGCGGGCGCAGGCCGTTGACCCGGCCGCAAAACCGGTAGGATTGAGCCCAGGCACCCGTAGCTCAATGGATAGAGCATCGGTCTTCGGAACCGAGGGTTGCAGGTTCGAGTCCTGCCGGGTGTATTGCAGAGCCCTTGGTTTCAGGGAGTTTCGTCGTCGGACGATGTGGCAGATTCGTCGCCGCGTCAGGAAACCTCAAAAATCCTCAAATCGGGAGCGGCTGGGAGGCTCCTGTCGCGGTGCTGAGCGACCTGTGCGAGACGGGGGCCGCCGCCCGACGTGCAGCCGCGACGTGGCCTGCGTACAACCCCGTGCTCTCCGGAGGAGGCGGCCGCGGAGGGGCGGCGGGCCAGGACGTATTTCCAGGGTTGGAAATGCGTCCGGGCGGCACGCCGAGATCACCCCGCCTGGCGATCCTGCTTGGTGAGCTTCTTGGCGATCTCGCTCACCAGCGGCCAGTTTCGTGAGCCGACGGCCTCCCGCAGCCGTTGTTCCAGTAAGGCGGTAGCGGAGTGCTCGTGGCCAAAAGCCCTCGCGACGTCCGGCGTCATCGACAGACAGAGCCGATGGTACATGGCATTGCTCGCAGAACGGTGCTGGAGATCCTCCTCCTTGACGTAGTGGGTCATCATGACCCCTTCGCTCACGCGTGCGTCCTTCGCCAGGGAACGGGAAGCATCCTCGCCCGCGCGGGCGTACTGAAGCACCGTCTTGCGGAGCATGTGGACGCAGGCATCCCCGCCAGACCACTCACGAACCCGTTCGTAAAACCAACGCCCGGCATTGTAGACATCGAAGTCCTTGACCATTCGCGCAGCTGATTTCCGTCCTTCTGTAGCATGGAACTCACGGATCTGATCCATGAGCCTCGCAAAGACGAATGGGCTATCAGTTCGCAGCGCCAGCAGCTCGTCGTGAAGCGACCGAGGAATACGGAACCATTTCTCGATGCCCCATTTTCCAATAGTGTCAAAGTGGACCTCATCTCCAACGACTCGGAGATCCTCCCATCGCAGGCCCGCTACCTCCTCTCGTCTCGCCCAGGACCAAACATAAACCTTCAGCATGGCTTCAGCTGCGGTGACGCCTGGCCAGGACTTCCTGAGGTGCTGCAAGAGTTCGAGCAACTCTTCTCCCTTGAACTGTTCGATTTTCTTCGCCGGCGGCTTGATCCACGTGAAGCGTTGCCAAGGGTTGGATTTCAGCAGTCGCTCGGGAGGAACGACACCGCGAACACACTTGCGCCCCGCGTTGTCGTTGGCCCTTTCAAAGGCAGCCCGCAGGGCAACAAGCCACTTGTGAACTGTGCCGGCACTGATAGTTCGCGGCTCTGGTTTGCTCTTGGGATGCTGAGAGCGCCAGTTTCTCGGCAAATTGAGAGCCGCAGTCTGGAATGTCTCGCAGTCGTCGGGCGTGGCTCTGCTGATCTGAGTCAGGCCGGAGACTCGCTTGAATGCATCGATGGCGTCGAGCGTGTTTGCGAGCGATGATGCCGCACGCTTCTGCCCGAGCGGATCGGTCCGCTTGCTGAAATGCCTGCGCTGAATCTCTATGAATTCCTCATCTGACGGACAGTGCCACTCGTCCGATGGCTCCGTCGGTCGCTCCTGCACCATCGCAGTCGCCGCCTCGATCGCCTCCTTGAGGGTTCTTTTGCCGGTCGAACGGCGAGTTTTCTGCCCCTTCCAGTAGGCGAACCAGGTCTTTTCCTTCTTCGGGGCTCTCGGTGGAAACAAGGTCACCCTGACGACGACCCCGTCACGGGTGACATGAATTGTGTGGCACTCCGCCTTCGGTTTACGGGGCATCGGTCACCCCTCTTCCCGTTCACGCAGCCACGCATCGATCCGGTCCCTATGGAACTTCCAGATGCGGCCGCCGGAGACCTTGGGTGCGATGCAGGTCCGCGGGATGTCGCCCCTTTCGGCCATCTGGCCGATCCATTGCGGACTGACCCCAAGTTTCCGGGCCAAGTAGTCGGTCCCCACGTAGTCCGGCACCTCGGGAGCCAATGTGGCCACCAAGCTGGTGATGGCGGCGGTGTGGTTCTTCAAGGCGTCGACGAGGTCGGCGAAGTCGTTTCCACTGGCGATCATCGGTCTCTCCTCCGCGCAGTGAGACCCGGCAGCATCGGACCGAAGGCGGCGGTCCCAACCGGGCCCGCCAAAATCGGTGGCTTTCCACCGGCTGTCGCCCCTGTGGCCGTTCCTGGACTCCGCGGGGCGGGTGATACCGTGCTTGTCTTTCATCTCCTGGGTTCTTTCTTTTCTTTTTCCCTGGCCGTCATGGCCTTCGGGGTGGCGTTCTTGCCGTTGTTCGGAGGGGCTTTTGCCCTTCTCAGGTAAGAGAGTGTGCGGCCGGTTTTTCTTCGACCGCCACGCAGTTACCCAGGGACAACCATGCGACTTGGATCGCCGGCCCACCGGTTCTGTCCTCATGGACAACGATGCGGAGTTGCGACGACCCTTCCGAACATAGGAACGGAAGTGGTTTCGGCAACGGGAGGGAAGCCGAATAGTGATGCGGTCAGTGCGATCAGTGCGATGCGTGATCGTCGATCGCATCACCCGTCGCCCTGACCGGCTTGCGGCGCATGCTGATGCCCGCCCGGCTCACTTCCATCGACGGTGGCTACGTGGACTCGCCGCCGCCCGTTCTCCGCTTCTCGGCGTGCCGCATCGCCGCGTACTTGTCCACCTTGTCCTTGTAGAAGCGGTGGTGTGCCCTCTCGTTGAGTCGGGGGGCCTGCATGTCGTCGGGGAAGCCGCCGTCTATGTACGGCTTCCGCGCCATGTTCTTCACCGTGCCCTTTTCATAGCCGAACGCGTGGGCGACATAACCCACGC
Source organism: Pirellulales bacterium (assembly GCA_017853835.1). Lineage (GTDB taxonomy): Bacteria > Planctomycetota > Planctomycetia > Pirellulales > UBA1268 > QWPN01. The sequence goes on from JAFMIU010000061.1 coordinate 9,555, forward strand.
CAACCGTCTCCGGTTCATCGGGCTGCCTTCCGCTGCGATCCTCTTCCGCGCTGTCACTGGAGGCGACCGCCGCGCCGGCACACGACTGCCCACCCGTTTCCGAGACCGTCATGTCGCTGCAGCGGCGAACGCCGTCGACAAGTTCCTTTAACGCGTCCGACACGGGGTTCTGCTGACTCGCCTCCCGCTTGATCTCATCGCGAGCACGCTGTATCGCCTCGTCGACAAGGAGCTCCCCATACTCGGGCGTGCCGTCGGCGGCATGACTCTCCGGCTTCAGATTGGCGAAAGTCCGACTCGCCACGTCATCCGTGAGCTCATTCGCCGTGACCCAAAACTCCTTCGGCTTTACCCGATTCAGACTCAGAGGCTTCATCCTGCCCTCCTGCGACGATGTGTCGTTCCTTGCGAACACACGGCTCACTCCAGATGGTTGGACTGAGGGTGCCGCGGGGCAAGTCTCGGGCCAAAAAAACTGTTTTCAAGGATATTCCCGCGGTTCCACGCCCTGTTTTGGCCGCCGCCCGGTTCCTTTTCGACGCTCGCCGCAGCGGCTCAGTTTTGACCTACACGATCAGCAACTTCTCAGGCCTTCACCCGCAGCGCTGGCCCGCCGCAGGAACTGACTGGGAACTCATCGCATCGAGTTCCTCTTTCACCCACGGCTGAACCTGATAAAGGCTGGCCCGCAGCCCCCGGACGATGTGTCCTCCCCAGCCGCTCCGAAGGATGCCGGCATGCACCAGGTGTTTTTTCCACTTTTTCAAAAAAGACGTATCGCAATCGGGCTCTCGACCCGCCAGTCCTAGCAGAGTTTGCTCGTTGATCTGCCGCTCACCGTCAAAACCGATCTTGGCGACGAAGGCCCTCGCAAACTCCAGGAATCGCTCAGTCGCACGACCCGCCCGAATATGGCTTTTCGCGTACTCCTGAAGCCGCTCGGATACCCGCGCGGGTAGCTCGGAGAGTTCCTGCTGCCGTACGCCACCCAGTTCTGAAAAACACCCCTTACAATCTATTAAAAAGAATGGGGTTTCATCTGCCTCCATGTATGGAAGCAGATTCTCTTTTTTGTCTGGGAAACGGCGGTCGTTGAGACGAATCCTGCTGTAGAAGTCGAGAATCTTGTCGTTGGGACTTTTGAGAAGGTTCTTGATCGTGGAACGAATCTGCTTTTCAACAAGACAAAACTTGCCTTCGTTGATTCTCGAGACATGTCCGTTGTGTTTTTTATAAACCCACGTTTTCAATGCTTGGAAAGCAAGTTCTTTTTTGTCCTTGTGGTCATGAAACTCACGAAAAAGAAGTGCTTGAGCAACAGGCTTGAGAAACAACTCGTGAAGCTGATCCGGCTGGTCGATTCCGTGAAGGCAGGTGAGTTTCAGTTTTGACCAGTGGCCATTTCCAAGGTTGGAATTGGTGTCGGTAGACCTTTTAGAAACAGCAGTCGGAGGAGGAGCCTGGATTTCGGGTTCATCTGAGTAATCCCTGACGAGAGCGAGTTCCCGGTAGCGGCCATAGGCATCACCTGCTTGTTTTCTGCCCTCAATGTGCCGATGAAGGCTCTCGCAGTCGAATTTGTGGTTGTTGATCTTCAATTCATGGTCGGTGAAAACCAGTTTTCCGTAGCAGCCGGGCATCGAGATCAGTTTTTCACTCGGCAGGATTTCAGTATCTGCGAGCCCCGGTAGGCCGCATGACCGGAGGCGGGCATCGAGGCCCCCGTCGTCGAGCGACAGCAGGAACTCGCGAATATCGGCGTGGAGATGCTGCCGGAATCTCTCACGGACGGTGACCAGCCAGAGTTGGATTCCGGTGGGTTCTATGGATCTGTACTGCCAGAAACTGCTTTTCAGCCCAATTCTTCGGGCAAGATCGGGGAGTCGCTGCTGCAATCGCTGCACGAACTCGAGGTGGATTGTGGTGCTGTGGCCGGTGGGTGAGTGGTTATCGATGTCTATAACCGCGAACTTGGTGTACGCGGGCGCGGGAACATGAAAACTCTCGGCCCTGTATCTCCCGATGCGGACCCCGGCTGAGCATCGCCGGTAGTTGAACCCGGCTTCAATGGCCCCCCGTGCGCCGCCCTTCAATCGGTCCGGATCCACTCTGTAGACGCAATCCTCGTTCTTCGGGCGATAGCCGAGTTTGTCGGGATAGCCCGCGAATAGATCGAGGAGAAAGTTTCTTGAAATCGTGTAGGGGCGAAGTTGGGTGGTCTCCGTCTCTGGGTAGAGTGCGATGTACCTGCCCTTCCAATTCAGCAACTGCGACGGTTCCGCGTCTCGCCTGATGCCCCGTCCCTCCTGCCGCCATTGGTTCCTCGTCATGGCACGTGTCGGCGTGCCTGTCCGTTGAATTTCCATCGCCTATCTCCGATCGATTGCCGCGATTAAGAGAGTGCGGCCGGCGCGGAATCGTGAGGAGGCGTTTCAAAGATAGGCGGGGCAGATCGGAAACTGGTTGGCGGCAGGAGGTCGCGGATGCTCACGCTGCCTAGTTTCAAGGCGCGGATGAACCAGGCAACGGCAGCAACCTTGAAGTCGCTCAACCTTTGAAGCCCCGCCGCTGATCCCGAAGGTTGGACCCAGTGGCCATGCCCAGAAAAACCGCTTTTTCGCCGCCTGGTCGCGGGCAGGCCGCCTCGACAGCGCAGCACGGCCGGTCACCGACTGAAAAAGCGGTTTCTAGAGGGTCGCAGCACGCCGGATTCAGTCGCCTTGGCCGCCGCGGCTGTCCTCTTTCGCAACTCCAAGATTGGAATTGGTTTCCATCGCCTCAAGGGCGATCAGAGGCGATCAAAATGCGATCCGATCCCTTGATGAGCACCAGAGCTCACCCCTGCCGCCGCGCTTCCGCGGCGGTTGAAAACCACTTTTTCGGGAATCGTGGCAGAGGTGTGGGAGCCGCTCGGCGGCTCGGCTTGACCCAGCTGTGCCGCTGTCGGGATCGGATCGCGAAGAAGTCGCTTCAAGTCGCAAAAAAAGAAACTCGGAAACCAGTTTGAAAAAACCATGGGCTCGACACCCCTGGTTGGCCCCCAGCGGCGGCCCGATGGGTTCTCGATGCCGCGGCCTTTGGCGGTCGTTGGCGTGGGATGATGGAATCGCAGGAAGGCGAGCCGTTCAACTAGAGGCTCGCTCGCCTTCGCGGCGTGACGTAAGTTCGGTCGCGGCTGGCCACCGCTGACCTGACGGCTGCGGTGCTGTCTCAGCAGACTGCCGAGCGATCTCTCCTCCGCCGGAAGCCGCCTGACCGGCTTGAAGCTCTTTCAGGGCGACCAGTGCTGAGATGCATTTCTCGATGTCCCCGAGTTTTCTGACGAACTCGCGGGCTGCCAGAAGGTCTTCATAGCTGACCTGCCTCGTTACGACCGCGGCGAGCGACGGACTCTCGCCGGCCAGTCGCTCAAACGTCCTGTCTCGACGCCGCTTGGACTCATAAGGGGTCCCGATCAGGGCCGTCGTGACCTGCGAACTGTAGACCTTGATGCCTTTGGCCTCGAGGATCTCAACGATTTCCCGCGGCCGCAGGGGCCGTCCTTCGTCGCTCAACTCCTTCGCGACGCGGCGTATCTCCTCGCTCTTGCTGACCTTGCGACCCACGCTGGGTTCGTGATCGGCCTCGGCGGCAACGGCAGATCTGGGGTCTTTGGATCTCTTTTCACTGGCGGCCATGGCTCTTAATCCCCTTATCTTTCGCTCTGAACGTCGGTCTGAAAACTTGAAAAACGCCTACACCGGACGAAACCTGCATCTAGTGTTTTCTAGTATGCCGCACCTAATTTGTCAAGTCCACTTAATGCCTATAAGTATCTAGAGTATTTTTCAAGGAAAAGGCCTCCAAGCCTGGATGGCGGCAGTCAGGCCAGCTCTATTTCTTGAGGAAACGATGCGTCTATTCCTCTTTTTATCGCAAAAAGCCACGAAAACGGCGGATTTTAGACCACGCCCAAAATTCTTGGTTGGCAAAATCGAGTTTCCGGCTAGGATCTATGTCGCGTCACGTTTGATCAAGACCACGACTTGGAGAACATCATGAGTACCTTGGACCTTGGTTTGACCGCCGCCAATGGGCGGCTGGATGAGGCGGCGGAGATTGTGGCCCCGACGGCCACCGGCCCCGGCGAGCACCTGCCGACTGCCGATGGACGGGCGGCGGCTAGCCCGGATCTGACCGCCTTGTGCGATCGGTGGGATCTGGATCCGCATGAGGACACGGTCTCCCGCCCTTCGGCTTACGCCGAGGAGGGAAGGAAGGCGGTCGTCGCCGCTGAGGATGCCCCCCACGACGACCACGCCGCTGGCGGCGAGGCTGTGCCCCCGCCCGATGATGTCAGCGACGCGGACGAGACCGCCGTGCCGGAGAGTCAGCCGGAGTGGGGTGTCGCTCCTGACGACTGCCATGCGGGCAGCTCCGACGAGACGGCGGGCGACGAGGGTTTCCGGCAGCCCGACATCTCCGGCGGCGAGGCGGACGGGGCCGCGGACAGCGAGAGGCCCGAGTCCGAGGGTGTCGATGACTCCGACGCCGCGGGGACGCCGTCGCCCGACGGCAGTAGTGAGGCCGAGGATGAGGCGGCGGCCGCTTCGTGCACCGACGACGCGGGCGAGAAGGCCGAGTCGCCGCAGCCCTATCGCCGGACTCCGCTCCCCAGCGACGTCGACTGGCGCGACCTCAAGCCGAGGTGCTACGGAAACGCTCTCCCTCCCCTCGACTCCTCGGAGCGGCAGGGCCTCAAGACGTCGATCGTCAATCGCGGGTTCCTCGGCAAGATTCTGATCGACGAGTGGCTCGCCATCATCGACGGAAATACTCGGTGGGAAATCTGCCGGGAGAAGGGTATCGCGCCAGACGTCGAGGTGATTGAGGGCCTCAGCGACGAGGAAAAGGAGGAGCTCGCGTTCTCCTTCAACGCCGACCGCCGCCAGTTGAAGGATCCGGAGGTTGAGCAGCAGGTTCTCGACGCGCGGTTCGAGAACCTGTTCAAGCTCCAGGAGCAGGACCCGAAGAAGTGGACACAGGATCGGATCGCCGACGCACTCGGTGTTTCCCGCGCCACGGTCTCGGCGCGGTTGCAGTTGAGACACATCGCCAACGGTGGAAATATGTCCAAGCCTGACGCCCGGCGGCGTTACGAGGCGGACATCGAGCTTGAGGCCGTTCGCCTGGTCAAGGAGGGCATGCCTCCGTCGACTGTGGCTCGGATGCTCTTGATGCACCCGAAGGCCGTCCAGCGGGCCGTGAACAAGGAGAAGAGACGCGAGGCCGGCGGCGCCGCGGCCAAGGGCGGCAAGAGCCAGCAGGTCGCGGCGCCCCAGCAGACCGAGGACCTCGCCGCCAGCGACGGTGTGCCGGAGCCTCACCGCAGCTCCCTCAAACATCTCAATAAGGACGCTACTGCGTTCACCGAGTGGCTGAAGTCGACCGTCGAACAGGCCCGCAAGGACTCCGCGGCGACCTTCGGCCACGTGGACTCCGCGGCGGCCGCCGCCGACGACCTCGAGAAGTTGAACAAGTCGATCCTCTACCACATTCAGAGGGCGAATTTGGAGACTGCTCGGCTCAGGCAGATCGTCTCCGGCGGCGGCGAGGCCAAGGTCCAGGAGGCTCCCCCGGCCGATTCGGGTTCCGACGTGGCCGGCCCTACTCGGGTCGGCGACTGCCTCCGCGGCATCGTGGAGCTCAACGAGGCGGGTGAGGTGTCTGTCGCGCTGCCCGTCTTCGGCGGCGGCGTGATCGATGACTCCAACGACTTCATCGCCATGTACGGGCCACCCGAGGCGGGTCGGGACGTTCGGGTCGGGGTCGCGGGCTTCGATCGGAAGCGGGGGCTCTGGAAGCTCCAGCCGCTGGGCCGCCAGACCGCTGCTCCGCCCGAGCGCACGGCCGCTCTCGGCACGGACCTCGACGAAGGTTCCAAGACCGACGCGGAGGATGCCGCCTGCGAGGCCGATGCCGAGACGACGGAGGTGAGCGCATGACGCGGTATCTCAGTGTCTTCGACGGGATCGGTGCCGTTCACATGTCGCGGCAACCGCTCGACAAGGCGGTTCAGATCCGGGTTCGGGTGAAGCGCCTCGACTCGCAGCGGATTCGTGTGGAGTTCCACCTGCTGCGGCGGCAGTCGGTGATCCACGACGACCGTACTGCCGCCGTCGGTATGGACCTCGACGACCGGTCAAAGCCCGACGCAGATCTTGCCGCTCGCAAGGCCGGTCCCCGGAAGAAAGGACGGGCTGTGTGATGTTGTACTTCAGCCCTTTCGATGGCATCGGTGCTATTCACGTCGCGGCGCAAAGGCACGGCTGGAGTTGTGTCGGAGTCTCTGAAATCGAACCCTTCCCGTCTGCGGTGGTCGCCCACCGCTGGGGATTTCGCAACTTCGGGGACATCACCAAGTTTCGCTCGTGGCCCGAGAAGGTACTGCGCTATATCGAAGTGGTCGTAGGCGGGTCGCCATGCCCGTCGTTCAGCCAGGCGGGGAAGCGCCGGAGCCTGGACGACGAACGCGGCAAACTGGTGCTGGAGTTCGCTGATTTTTATCACCACATCAACAGGATAAGGCGAGATTATGGACGACCGCCGGCAATCGCCCTTTTCGAGAACGTGCCCGGGATCCTCACGCCCTGGGACAACCCGTTCGGCCACTTCGTCGGCCGGCTGCTGGGGGTCGATGAAGCCCCTCAGACTGAAAGCGGCACGTGGCATAACGCGGGCTTTCTCAGTAGCGAAACCGTCCGAGTGGGTTGGAGGGTCCTTGACGCGCAGTACTTTGCCGTGGCTCAAAGGCGTCGGAGAGTCTTTCTCGTTGCCGTGCCGTGTGAGCTTGTTGAGCGTTTTGGAGACCGGGCCTGTCCCTCAGAGATACTTTCTCTCCGCGAAAGCGTTGTTGGGGCTTCACCGCCGCGCCGAAAGGGCCGGAAAGGCAAAGAGCCTGCCAGAAGGGATCCTGAAGGCAGTGCACAGTGTGTTGCGGTCGGAGAGTCCGAGCGACAGGTCATCGAAGTCCCCACCTGCGTGGCCTTCCACAGCAACGCAAGGGGCAGCCAACTCCCGTCCCGCACCCGGGACACAAGCATCGCGGACACTTTGACGACGAGCCAGCGCGTCGCCGTTGTCGTCGGCACGAGTGAGGTCGCCGGCACGCTTACGACTCACTGCGGTAACGGCTTCCGAGGCAACGGCACCGGCGTCGCAACGATGGCTATCCACGACGGGCTACCGAGGCGCCTGACACCGCTGGAGTGCGAGCGGCTGATGGGGTTTCCCGAGGACTACACCCTCGTCCCGTACGGGAATAAGCCTGCTTGTAAGTCCGATCGCTACAAGGCGCTTGGCAATACCATAGTGATACCGTTGTTGGACGTACTGGTACGTCGCATCACCGCGGCTTTCACCCCTGGTGACACGCCGTCGGGTTGGATGCCGATGAGCCCCGGTATGTCTCCCGAGCCGACGTTGGGGCTTTCGCCGCCGAGCGAAGTCGCCCCGGCCGCACCGGCCAGTAAGGCGACCCCATGCCGCGACGATCACCCGTGGCCGGTTGGTACCGACCCCGCACATGGCGAGCGGCGGCAGAGCGGAACAGATGTGAGGAAACCCAGAAACCACGAAAGGAATGTGAAATGAGAGGCAGACCGATGACCCGAGGAACGATTGAGGCAATCACGCCGCAGGGGGCCAACGTCACGCTTGACGACGGCCGCGACGGTTTCGTCCACAGGGCCGACCGTTTCTATACCGAGCGGGTCCACAGGCGGGACCTTGCCGCGGGCGACTCGGTTGAGTTCGTGCTGGGGCCTCTGACCGGCTCGGAACTCTTCGATGGCCTCCAAAAAAACCCTGACAAGGTGATCGTGCTCGACGACAGCCCAAACGGTGACAGGCCTAACTGCAGCTGCACCGATAGGGAGGCCTCGTGATGACCACCAACGGACCTGACAGGGAGCCTGCCGCCGAGCCTGATAACCGGCCCGTTCGTTCCAGCGGCGAGTGTGCCATGAGTCCTGAGCCCCGGGCTCCCGGTCTCCACGAACCGGGAAAGGAAGCAACCGTGAAGACCGAGGGAGCTGCATTGATGAGCCACGAGCGGTGCCTGAAAGAAGTCGAGGCCCAGTTCGGCTTGATCCGTGATCGGTTGCGGGGCGTCTGCGACGGGTTCAGCACGGGGCTATATCTGTACGGCGCCCCTGGTCTATCGAAGACACACACCGTCGTGACCTTTCTCAATGAAAACTCGATCCCGTTCGAACACATCCTGGGCCATCTGAGCGGCTCGGCGCTCTTCGACGTCATCGAGGAGAACCCTGCCGCGGTGATCGTGCTGGACGACGTGTCGGGCATCTTCAAGGAGCCCAAGGGCATCCAGTTGCTCCTGGCGGCGCTTGGCTCCCCTCCCGACGGCTCACGGGTCCGGAAGGTGCCCTACCGCACCGCCCGCGGCACAAGGGTCGTCGACTTCACGGGCGGCATCGTCGCGATCAGCAACCTCGCGCTCGAAGACCACCGCAGCGGCATCATCGCGGCCCTCGCCGACCGCGTGCACGTCCAGAAGTTCGACCCGCCCCCCGAGCAGGTCGAGGCTCTGATCTTCAAGATCGCGATGAAAGGTGTGGCCGGGGTCGCCCCGGAGGACGCTGTGACCGTCGCCCGTTTCCTCGCAGAGGAGTGCCGCAACCGGGGGACCCGCCTGACCGTCCGTCTTTTCGTCAACAACGCCCTGCCCGACTTCCGGATGTGGAAGGCCGGAAAGGCTGAGAACCACTGGACGATGCTCGTGAGGGCGACCGTGGCCAAGGAGTTCATGCCCCAGAGGCCCGCCGCCCGCGGCATGTCCCACAACGATCAGATGGAGGCGGATCGGCGGATCGTGCTCGCGATCTGCAAGGAGTTCCGCGACCCCATGGAGAGGGTGCGTGCGTGGAAGGCTTGGAACGAGACGGTAAGGCAAGGTTCGGCGACCAAACCCTAGCTGGCTGCCGCGGGCCTTGGCGACAGGCGGCCTCCAGAAGGGGCAAGCGTCGCACCACGTTGTCTTGGTAATCGTTGACCGGAACTTTAGAGACCGATAACCACAAAGGAGGATCGCATGTTGAAAGTCCGACGGATGAAGCTCACTCGCATCCAGGCAAGGTTCCCGCAGCTCGCCCCGGGCGTGGCCTGCATCTCGCCGTTCATCCACCTCTTTGACCGTCATTCCGCGTGCGTCGTGGGCCGCGGAGCGTGCATCAAGATCCGATCCCGCAAGCCCCTCAAGTCCTTTCATACGGGCGCCAAGTATTGGACCGCGTTTATCTACCCCGACCATGTGAGTGTGCACGCATCGAGCACCGTGCGGACCGTTGGGCCCATCGGAGCGTGGCCGGTCGAGCGCAGCGAGAGGAGGAAGCTCGATCTGTTCGACTTCCCAGTATTCCTGAACGCAGTCAGCAAGCAGTGAAAGAAGCAGGCCCCGATCAGCAATCAGCCCGTGCGGCAGGTGGTCAAGAAGATGCCCGCTTGTCGTCCCGTGGCGAGGCCTTCCAGCCGGCGTTTGCCCAGCAGGGCCCCTCGGGTAACCGCGAGTTTTGGGACGCCCTAGGAGGCCCTCGTCACCCCTGGCCCCGTATGCTGCTGCCCGGGGCGGGGCGCCGTGATCTGGAATGGCGGCCTGCAGTAAGATCCGAGCACAACGCCCGGATGCCGGCCATAAAGACTTTGCCGCCCTACTCGCTACCCGCCATGCCCTCCCAGATCTCTCTGCTCGTCGCCCACCCCAAGGAACTCATCCGCGCTGGCCTCCGATCAATGCTGGCGAGCTCCCCAGTGAAGATCGTCGGGGAAGCCAGCGACGCCCCCAGCACCCTCACGCTCGCCAGGAAGCACAAGCCGGCCGTGGTGCTTCTCGACGCGGCTCTTCCAGGCGGCGATGCGTTTGAACTGGCGCGGACACTGTCGAAACCCCTGCCCGTAACCAAGTTCGTATTCGTGACCGAGATCGACAATCCGACCTACATGGCCCGCGCCCGTGCTGTCGGGGCCGCAAACTGCCTGCTCATGGGATTCAGCCTGCGGGAACTCGTCACGACCATCGAGAACGCCGCCGCAGGAAAGTCGGTCTCGGGATCATCGCCGTACGCCAGGATCGCAGCCTCGATGGAGCCGCGAGACGCGCGGGCTGTTCGTGACTCCGGACTCACGCCCCGGGAATCGCAGGTCCTTGCCCATGTCGCCTTCGGACTGTCCAACGACGAGATTGCCCGGTCGCTCGAAATCAGCGTCGAGACCGTCAAGGAGCACGTCCAGAACTTGCTGCGGAAACTGGCCGTGAATGACCGGACTCAGGCGGCCGTGTGGGCGGTGCAGTCTGGGTTAGTGTAGGGCCGCTGCGGGTACAGGTACGCTGCCGAATGGCGGCATGTGATAGACGACCGATGATCCTCCGCTTTTCCCAGAAACTTGGCTCACGGCTCAAAGCCGGCACGCTGAAGCCGCTGCCGATGGATGCCGCTCCCGTCGCGGACTGGACGAGCCATATCTTCTTTTCTGGCCGGACGCCCTACATCCTCGTCAGCAATACCACTGCACTCTACTCCACCGTGCTCTACGCCAAGGGAATCACGAACGACAGTATCTTCATCGTCCGCTTTATGGCCGCCCTCAGGGAGTTCATGGAAGCCGACGGGCTCGCATTCGCCTATGACCGCTTCATCGGGCCGCGCACCGGGCTTATCCGTTTCGCCTCCACGCTCAGTCGCTCGGTGACGGGCTCGATGAACGAATTGATCGCCTCTGCTCAGGTACTTCTCGCCGACGAGGAGACATCCCCGTTCGACCTGGGGTTTCAGCTCAACGACCTGCTCCTGTCGGCAAGCACCACCGAAGAGGCACGCGACTACGGCAAGCCGCGGGATGCTTTTCGGGCACTCATTGCAAAGTCAAGCGCCCCATGAAACCTCATAGAGCCTGGCTCGGGCAGTGTGAAGCGGCGAAAACGATCCGGTATGAGTTTGGTACTGACCGGGCTCTCGCCTACCTGATCGGCGAGAAGTTCATCAACTTTGTCAGCGCGGCCGAAACCGATGAGGCTTTCCGGGAGGAGATTCCGGCGTTCGTGGACGAGATCACACGCATTTTTGAGCGTTGGCAACTCGCTGCCTACTTGGAGACGGCCCGCCAAACCGAACCCTTTGATCCATCAGACTACGACGACCCCGCGGAAGCCGAGTTCGAACGAAGGCTGCAGCTTCGGGAATCGGCTAATGAGCTTCTGCTGGTGGAACGCCAGGGAGTGGCTGCTGGAGGGCTGATTCATCCAACGCAGCTCCGGCTCAACGCCGCCGCTTGATCTTGGCCACTCTGGCGACCAAATAGCCCACTTCGTCCCCGTCCAGTTCGGCGACCGGGGCCAGGCCATGGATGTTCCTCAGCAGGTCGTCCAAGCTGCCAAGGAACCCGCGAAACTCCGGCTCGCCCTCGGGGCGGCCGAGCAGCATCCCGTCGGAAGTAGCCACAAGTTCCGCGAGCACCGGGGTCGTCCAGCCCTTCTCACCGATCAGGCACGCCAGGATCGCCGTGAACTGGTCGCTCACTTGGACCGACCGCACCTTCCGCGAGACGTCCAGCCGAATCTGCTCGGGTTCGCGAATGGGATGGTCAGGGGTCACTGGCATCCTCGAAGGGGCTTCGTCGCCGGGCAGGGGCGTTCATCCGTTTTAGAGCAACACAGCAGACGTGCGTGCTTCTGGCGTCCCAGCCTCAGAAACTTAAGGCCGGCCACGTGCACTTTTCCCAGATCTACTCGTCCAACTGTATAGGGCGGGACCAAGGTTGTCCTTAGGGTCTGGTTCACTTTCAGAGTTCGGCTAAATGCTGCCATGAAACCCGAGGAGGCCCAACCATGAAAGGCCCGGCGAGAAACAGGCTCCACGACTACGAAGCGGGCTGGCTCACGCTGCTGCTCAAGATCGGGGTGGCGGAGGAGAAGGCACTGCGTGAAGCCCAGAACCGCGTCGCGCAGGCCGCAATCGACGATATGGAGGAGCAGAGGGAGAGGCGACAGGCTCAGCGGGAGCGGAGACGAAAGAGGGAAGCGGAGTGAACGGATCCCGAGGCCGACTCCTTCCCCTATTCCGGGGGCCCGTGGGGGCGTACTTTGGAGTCCGATGAGTCGGTCCCGATGCAGGAATCCGCATGGGTGCCACTACCTCCATCCATCCCAACAGCACCATCACCGGCCCCGCACTCCCGGAGCCTGTCGAGGTCCACGCCGTCACGCCCATGGGCAAGTCGGCCCGAATCATGCGTGTCGGCCGCCGCACGGGGGCGCCGTACAACACCATCCTCACGGCCGAGCAGCTCGCCGCTATCGAGGTGCTCACCAATCGTGTCCCGTTCGACGGTGACGCCCGGAGGTTCCGGCTTGGCATTGAGGCCCACCGTCTCGGTCTCGCCCACGAGTGCGGCCCGTTCTTCGCCCTGTCGATCGCCCGGGTCGATCCGCTGCCCCACCAACTCGAGGCCG
>JAFMIU010000062.1 GCA_017853835.1 Pirellulales bacterium
GAGCCGGCGGCTCATCTCGCCGCCTTCGAGGCCTTTGAAGAGCATTCCCTTCTGCAGCTCGAGCCACCTCGGCACACCAGACTTCGTGGATTCGTGAACGCGGCGTTTCTTCCGCGACAGGTCGATCGCCTTGCCGAGAGCATCGAGCGGCTCGCCCATGATCTCGTCGAGGGGTTCGCGTCCCGAGGGAGGTGTGACCTCGTGGCCGACTACGCGGCGCCGCTTGCCGTGGGCGTGATCGCCGACTTCCTGGGAGTGCCCAGGGAGCTTGGTCCCGTCCTTCTCCGCTGGTCGCACGACATGGTGGCGATCTATCAGGCCCGGCGAGATCGGGCGATCGAGGACCGTGCCGAGACGGCCACCGTTGAGTTTGCCGCGATGATGCGGACGCTCGTGGAGGAGCGCCGGCGAGTGGCGGCCGACGATTTCCTTTCGCGGCTTGTCACGGCCGTGGATCGGGCGGGACGCGGACTGACCGACGACGAGGCGGTGACGATGGGCATCCTCCTGCTCAACGCCGGCCACGAAGCGACGGTCCATGCGCTGGGCAACGGCGTGCGGGCGATCCTCGGGCACGTACCCGCCGCGGCTGCCGCGGTGCTGGCTGATCCGGCGGGCCATGTGGAAGAGATGCTCCGCTTCGACGCTCCCCTACACATGTTCACCCGATATGCGCTCGAAGACCTCGACTATGCCGGGGAGCAGTTTCGAAAGGGCGAGGTCGTTGGACTGCTCCTCGGGGCGGCCAACCGCGATCCATCCCGGTTTGTCGAACCGGATCGCTTCGACGCCACCCGCTCGCCCAATCCCCATGTCAGTTTTGGCGTTGGCATCCACGCCTGCGTGGGCGGGCCACTTGCACGGCTGGAGATGCAGGTGGCGGTTCGCGTCCTCTTTGAGCGACTGCCGGGAATCAGCCTCGCGTCGCCCCCCGTGGTGAAGGACGCCTGGCATTTTCGCGGGCTCGAGTCACTCCACGTTCGGTGGGATGCCTGAGCCGTCCATGCGGGGCGTATCAGGCGTCGCGGCGAGGCGCCGACGACCGTTCGGCACGCAAGGTCTCCACGCCGCGGCCACCCTCGGCGAGGGTGAGCAGGCTGTCGGGGAGGCGGGGCTCGCCGTCACGTCGCCGGCGCGTGGCGATCGCCGCCGCCCCGAACACGCTGCCGAGGCCCAGGATCGTGGTCGTGGCCGGCTCGGGCACCGCCGCCGCATTGATGGCGGCGTTGGCGGTCGACTCGAAGGCAAAGCCCGTCACCGTGGCCTGGTCACTGCCTGGGTTGAAGATGATGTTGACCCAACCATAGTTGAAGTTGCCACCTCCGGCATCGATGCGGAGCGGTGCGTAGGCGTCGGCCCCGCCAGCCCACTGGCCAGCACCGTTGTTCACCAGATAACTGTATGAGGTGCTCCACGACGAGGCGGTCGATCCATCGATGGGTGTGCCCGCCGACAGTTTCAAGACATTGCTTCCGCTTTGCCCCCATTGGATGGACGCGTTGCCGACGCCGTTGTAGAGGTCACCCGCGCGGGGGTAGTAGACCTGAAAGCTCGTGCCGTCGGTGTCATTGAGGTTGTACGTGCCCGCGCCCAGGTTGATCTCTCCGAAACTGACGAGTTCAGGGCTGAGATGACTGACGGTCTGGTTTGGATTGACGTCGAAATAGATGATCGCCGCATCGGCAAGGCCGGCAGTGCCGCCCATCGCGAGACCGGCTACCGCGAGACGGCCGGGAGAACCTTTGAGACCGGTGGGCTTGGCGAGCATGGGAGGGCTCCTGGGAGAGAAGACGGAGGCGGGAAGTCGGAAGGAACGACGATGATATCCATATGGTGGTTCCAGGTGTCAATTCAATGACCTGAAATGGTTTTGTCAGCCTGCCTGGTCGGGGGCTGGGGGTGGGCGGACAACCGCTCGGCCCGATGGTCACCAGGTGACGGCGCGGGACGCAGGGCGGGGCGGTCGTTAGGATGCCGGCACGCCACCCTCCCGCAGGTCGCCCCATGCCATCGCTCCGCCGCCGCCTGCTCGTCGTCGGTTGGGATTCCGCCGACTGGAACATCATCCTGCCCCTCGTAAAGCAGGGAGGCATGCCGATGATGGCCAGGATCCTCGAGAATGGGGTTCATGGCAATCTGGCCACGCTCGAACCGTCGCTGTCGCCCATGCTCTGGACGACGATCGCCACGGGTCACCACGCCGCCGAGCATGGCGTGCATGGGTTCACCGAGGTTCGTGACACACAGGTGATGCCCGTATCCGCGTCGTCGCGCCGTCGTCGCGCGGTGTGGAACATCCTCTCGGATCATGGGCTCGTGACAAATCTCGTGGGATGGTTTGCCACGCAGGGGGAACGTGACCCGAACGTCCGGCTCGTGTCCAACCTCTATCCCCATGCGCCCCGGAAGCCGGTCACGGGGCCGGGCGACTGGCAAGGCTGCCCGCCCGGCACCTTTTGGCCTGAATCGCTCGCGGCCTCACTCGAGCCGCTACGACTCCATCCAACCGAACTTCCCAGCGACGTGATGCGACTGTTCGTTCCCCGACTGCCGGAAATCGATCAGGCGAGGGATCGTCGTCCCTTTCTGTTGGCCGAACGACTGGCGGAGTCGTTCACGGTGCATGCGGCCGCCACAAGCCTCATGGAGCATGAGGAGTGGGACCTGACGATGGTCTACTACCGGGCCATCGACGAGATCGCCCACCTCTTCATGCCGTTTCATCCGCCTCGCATGGAAGGGGCCCCGGCGCAGGACTTCGAACGCTACCGCGATGTCGTGACGGCGACCTATCGACTGCACGATCTCCTGCTCGCCAGGCTCGTCGATCTCGCCGGGCCTGAAGCGGCCGTGATGGTGGTTTCTGATCACGGCTTCCACTCCGATCACCTGCGTCCCACCTTCACTCCGCGGATACCCGCCGGGATCGTGGTGTGGCACCGGCCCTACGGCATCGTGGCGGCAGCCGGTCCCGGCATTCGGCAGGCCGCCGGTGTCACGCCCACGGTTCGAAGCGCCTCGCTCAATGACGTGGCGCCCACCATTCTGGGCTGGTTCGGCCTGCCGCGAGCCGCCGACATGGCCGGCCATCCACTCCGCGATGTGCTGGCCTCGGAGTGCCTTCCCCCCGACATCCCAACCTGGGAGGTGGCCGGAGGATCGCCGCTGCCACCGGCCCCTTCGCTCGGCGACAGCGAGCGCCGCCAGCTCCTCGATCATTTCGTCGCGCTCGGCTACATCGACGAGCTTCCTTCGGACCAGTCCAAGGCCGTGGCCGAAACCATTCGGGAGAACCGCTGGCAACTGGCCTCGGCGCTCATGCACGCGGGCCGCCACGAGGAGGCCCTGCCGCTGCTCGAAGCGGTGTGGGACGAATCGCCCCACCGGGCGGATGTGGCCCAACGGCTCGCGCACTGCCGCGTGGCGCTTGGGCTGGCCGACGAGGCGCAGCAGGCCATCGATGACGTGCTCGGCGGATTTCGCAACGAAACCACGATCCTGCTCGTACGGGCCACCATCGCCTTGCTGCGCGGTGAGTCGGAAAAAGCCCTTGCCCACCTCGAGGCGGCGCGGGCGCGCGACCCCGATGCTCGCGGACTCGACGAGCAGCTCGCCCGTGTGTTGATGATTCTCCGGCGGCGAGACGAGGCCGAGGTGGTCGCGCGTCGGGTAGTGGAACGAGACCGCTGCCACGCGCCGGCGTGGGGCGTGATCGCACGGTGTGCCCTGGCACGCGGTGACAGCCGCACGGCGGAGGAGGCCGCACGCGAATCAGTCGCACTCGACGGATCACAGGCTCCTGCGAGGGTGTCGCTGGCGATGGCATTGGCAGCGCAGGGGCGGCGTGAGGAAGCCATTGAGCACCTTGGTGTGGTGCGGCGATCACATCCCGGTCTGCTGCCGCCGGCACGAATGCTTGCCGACCTGCTGCGGCGAGTCGGCCGCGCGGGGGAAGCGGACGCCGTGATGCGTGAGGCGTGGCATCAACGCGGAGTGGCCCGATCACGAGCGATGGAACGCCAGCGGCGGGTCCGAGAAGACGCCGCGACGCGAGCGGCTGCGCGTGGGGCAAGGCGCTCGCCCGCGAAAGCCGATCCTGTCCCCCCGCTCGACATCGTGGTGGTGTCGGGGCTGCCTCGGTCGGGCACGTCACTCATGATGCAGATCCTGCGGGCCGGCGGCGTTGAGGTGCTCGCTGACGGCATCCGCGCCGCCGACGACAGCAACCCCGAGGGGTATTGGGAATACGAGGCCATCAAGCGGCTTCCATCGGATCCCGACGTGCTGAACGCGGCCGACGGCAAGGCGGTGAAGGTGATCACGACGCTCATCCCGTCGCTTCCCCGACGGCATCGCTACACCGTGATCGGCATGGTGCGGCCCATCGAGCAGGTGGTCGACTCCCAGCGGGCCATGCTGGCCCGCAACGGCATCACCCCACGGGTCGAACGTGATGCCCTGATTCGGATGCAGACGGAGCACAGCCGTCGGGTGCGGGAGATGCTCGGGGCTGCCGACGGCGTGCGGTATCTGGAGGTGTCGTTTCCGGATCTCGTGGCCGACCCGTGGCCCGTGCTTCGCAAGGTGGAATCGCTGCTGCCCGGCCGCTTTCGGGCGGCACCCGAGGTGGCGGCCTGCGTGCGAAGCGATCTCCATCGGGAACGCGGCTAGCCCGCATCTCGGTGCCGACTCGGCGGCGGCATACGTCTCGTCGGTGCGGGCCGCAGCGTCTCCAGGCTGCTCGGGCGTTCGCCGATCCCCGCAACTCCGCGATCCAGGATGCCACGAAGGCGATCTGCATGTGTGAGATGCGGCCTCACGCGGTGGCTGCCTCGTGCGTCGGCGGCTCGTGGGACGTATGGTGGAGGAATGACGTCGACCCTGCCGATACCCCGTCTGCTCGATCCCACCGTCTACCCCCATCCCACGCAAAACATCCGCGTGGTGGAAACGCACATCTCGTGGGTGATCCTCACGGGCCCCTTCGCCTACAAGCTCAAGAAGCCCGTGCGGTTGGGCTTCGTCCACTACAGCACGCTCGAGCAGCGACGACGATCGTGCGAGGGGGAGGTGCGCGTGAGCAGTCGGTTCGCCCCCGACCTGGCGATGACGGTAGTGCGGATCACGGGGAGCGTCGACGAGCCCCGGGTCGGCGGCGAGGGCGAGGCGATCGAGTGGGGGGTGAGGCTCGTGCAGTTTGACGAAAACGATCAGCTCGACAGGCGGTGCGGGCAGAATCGTCTCGCGCCCGCCGACTGCCGTGCCCTCGGCGAGGCGATCGCGGCCATCGAAGAGCGCCTGCCGCGAGCCCTGCCGAGCGCCCAATTTGGAACGGCCGAGTCGGTGCTCGAGGCCGCGGCCGTGAACCTCGCCACGCTCCGCGACGGTTTTCCCGACCTTGCCGGCCGCGTGCATCGACTCGAGCAGGCGCTCCAGGCGAGGCTCACGCGGGCCGCGCCGACGCTCGTGGCCCGGAAGGCCGCGGGCCGGGTGCGGGAATGTCATGGCGACCTGCACCTTGCCAACATCGTGCTGCACGACGGCCGCATGACGCCATTCGATGCGATCGAGTTTTCTGACAATCTCCGATGGATCGACGTGGCCAACGATATCGCGTTCCTCACGATGGATCTGGAGTCGCGGGGCCGGTCCGATCTGGCGGCGCAGGTGGTGAGCAGTTGGGTGGAGGCCGCCGACGACCATGCGGCCCTCGCGGTCATTCCAACCTACGAACTCTATCGGGCGATCGTGAGGGCCTCGATCGCCGCGATCCGCAACGGCGAAGACAGTGCCCCCGCGCGTGCCGAAGCCCTCCGCTACCTCGACCTCGCCGACCGGCTTGCCCTCCGCGATCAGCCGGTGATGGTGGCCACCTGCGGCGTGTCGGGAAGCGGGAAGTCGATCGTGTCGGGAGAACTCGTCGGGGCGATTCGCGGCATCCGGATTCGAAGCGACGTGGAACGAAAACGGCTTGCGGGCCTGAGGCCGATGGAGCGGCCACACGACACCCGGCCTTCTGCGGCGATCTACGACGACGCATCTTCCCGTCGCGTCTACGGGCGGCTGCGGGATCTCGCCGGCGGCATCCTCGACAGCGGATGGAGCGTGGTGGTCGATGCCGCATGCGGGCAGCGATGGCAGCGGTCGATGCTGGCCGAGGTGGCGGCTTCGCGGGGTGTGCCGATCGTGTGGGTGCGGTTTGAGCTGCCGGCCGAGACGGTGCTGGCTCGTGTGGCCGCGCGGCAGTCCCGCGGTGACGATCCCTCCGACGCGACGGTGGAGGTGGTTCGGCGGCAGCTCGAGACCTTCGAGCCGATCGGTGCCGACGAGCGGGCCGACGCGGTCGTTCGGGTGACCGCCGCCGACGATCCCGACCGCATCGTCGCCCGGGTGGCGAAGGAAGCGGCCCGCGTGGCGCCGACCGGGCCCTCCGCCTCCGGCCAGGTCTGATCGCGGCATTGGCACCGGTTGCCACGCGGTGGATGCGCGTTCACGTCACGTTCGCCGTGCCGTTGGGGTATCGTGTCTGACGAGATTCAGACCACATGGGAGACGACACATGGCCGACGAGACGACGGCAGCGGGCGGTGCCACGCGACGGGGGTTTCTCAAGGGCGGCCTTACGGCCGCCGCAGCCGCCTCCGGCGGCTTCATCCCGACGTTCGCCTGGACGCAGCCGGCCTTTGCCAACCGCGCCGCCAACGATCGTCCTCGGATCGGCTGCATCGGCACCGGCTCCATGGGCACCGGCGACGCGCATGACCACGCCCGCTTCGGCGACATCGTGGCCGTATGCGACGTCGACAACCGCCACGCCGAGCGATGCCGCAACGACGAGAAGGCGGGCAAAGGGCGGGCCGACGCCTACCGCGACTATCGCCGGGTGCTCGACCGCGACGACATCGACGTGGTGAGCATCGTCACCCCCGACCACTGGCACGTGAAGATCGCGATCGAGGCCCTCCAGGCTGGCAAGCACGTCTTCTGCCAGAAGCCGCTGTCGCTCACCCTCGAGGAGAATCGGCTGGCGCGGGCTGCGGCGGAGAAGTTTCCTCACCTGCAGTTCTTCATCGGCACGCAGCAGCGGAGCCAGCGGAAGCAGTTTCTCCGCGCGGTCAACATGGTGCACAAGGGCCTGCTCGGCGACATCCGGAAAGTGACGGTCGGCATCAATGGCAGCCCCACCGGCGGGCCGTTTCCCGTGGCCGAGCCCCCGAAGGAACTCGACTGGGAGATGTGGCTCGGCCAGGCGCCACGGGTCGACTATCGCGAGCGGCGGTGCCACTACGAGTTTCGCTGGTGGTATGAGTATTCCGGCGGCAAGTTCACCGACTGGGGCGCTCATCATGTTGACATCGCACAGTGGGCGCTTCGTGAGGACGCGAAGGGACGAGGGCCCGTGCGGATCGACGGCACCGACGCCTCCCATCCCGTGCCGTTCGAGCACGGGTATCCCACGGTGGACGACTGCTACAACACCTCCAACGACTTCGCGGTGAAGTGCACCTTCCCGAGCGGCGCCGAGATGACGGTGACCAGCCGCGGCGACAACGGCATCCTTTTCGAGGGGGACAAGGGTCGAATTTTCGTCAACCGCGAAAAGATCACCGGCAAGCCGATCGAGGAGGAGTGGGACAAGGATCGGTACACCGACGACGACGTGAAGACCCTTTACAAGGGCAAGCCCTTCGAGGGACACAAGCAGAATTTCTACCGCTGCATCCGCGAGGGAGGCCTTCCGGTGTCGGATGTGTTCAGCCACGTGGTGGCGATGAATACCTGCCACCTCACCGCGATCGCCGCGAGGCTCGGCCGTGCGATCGCCTGGGATCCGGCAACGGAGGCGATCGTGGGCGACGACGAGGCGGCCGCATTCATGTCGCGAAAGCCCCGGGAAGGCTACGAAGTTGCTCGGGTGTAGTCCCGACATCTGACGACGCATGTGAAAACGGTGAAGTCTTCCCCAGGGCATCAGGACGAGGCGGAGCAGCGGCAGACTCGGGCGTCGTGGCGCGGCGGATCGTGGTCGGATGCGTCGGCGGCGATGTTGTTTCGGATCAGCATCGTGTCGACGCTCGCCCTGCTCATCGCCGCCCCATGGGTGGCGCGGGCGGCGATCGCGATGCTCGGCGTCGAATCGACCACGCCGATCGAGTGGGTTCCCAAGACCTTTCAGGCGCGGCAGGCCTACGTTCGGTTCACCGGCGAGTTTGAGAGCGGCGATGTCGTCGTCGCCTCCTGGCCGGGGTGCACCATCGACGCGCCGGTGATCGAGCAGTTCATCGACAAGGCGACGGGCTCAGAGTCCCCGTGCGATGCGGCCGGCAAACGGTGGTTCGACGCGGTTGCGAGCGGTCGACAGGCGATGGAGCGCCTCACGGCGCCGCCGCTGGCGCTTCCGCACGCCATGGCGATCGAACGGTTGCAGGGCGTGGTTGTCGGGCCTGATGGTCGCCAGACCTGCGTGATCATCGGCTTCACCCCCGAGGGCTTGGCCGATCGTCGACTCGCCGTGGCCTGGATCCGCGCGACGCTCGCCGAGATGGCCTCGGTGGGCGACGACGATCTCCACCTCGCCGGCCCCGTGATCGACAACGTGGCCGTGGATGCCGCAAGCGACGAGAGCCTGCGGGTGTATGGCGGTCCTGCGGCGGTGATCGTCTTCGCCCTCACCTGGTTGGCCCTCCGATCGCTGCGGTATGCGGTGGTGGTGTTTCTCCTCGCCCTCGGCTGCGTGGGGCTGGCATTCGCCTCGCTCCAGCTCTGGGGCGACCGGATGAATCCGGTGCTGATCGTGATGCCCCTGTTGGTGCTGACGCTCGGGGTGGCCGGCGGCATCCATCTCGTGAACTATCTCGTCGCGGAGTATCGCCGGGGTCCGGCGCGGGGGGCCGCCTGGCGGGCTGTGAAGGTGGCCTTTCTTCCCTGCGGTCTTTCGGCCGGCACCACGGCGATGGGATTGGCGTCGCTGGCGGTGAGCGAGCTGGAGCCGATTCGCGTGTTTGGCTTCCACGCGGCGGTGGGAGTGATGGGCACGCTCGTGGTGCTCTTTCTCGTGCTCCCGGGCGTGTTTGCGCGGTGGCCGATCCGGAGTCGGGTGGAGGCGGGGGGAGACGAGGCCGTGGCACCCTGGGCCGAATGGATCACGAGCCACGGCGGGTTCGTCACGGCGGTCGCACTCGTTGCGATCGTGGCGACGGGGGTTGGCCTTCCCGGCATTCGCACGTCGGTGGGGATCGACACGCTCTTCACGCCCGAGAGCCGCGTGATCCGCGACTACGCCTGGCTCGAGCGCGAGATCGGCCCGCTCGTGCCGATGGAGGTGGTGGTGCGGTTTGAGGATGCGTCACCCGTTCGTTCCGCCGAGCGGCTCGACATCGTGGGCGAGATCGGGCAGGCGCTGGCGTCGCTTCCGCCCGTGGCCGGCGTGACATCGGCCTCGTTGTTCCTGCCCGAGCTGCCCGGTGCCGCGCCGATCCGTGCGACCACCCGGAAGGTGGTGATCGCCCGACGCCTCGAAGCCGCCCTCACGAGCCTCACCGACATGCGGCTCGTGCGCGACGTGGAGGGCGGTCAGCTCTGGCGGGTGACGGCGCGCACTTCGGCGCTCGCCGGCCTCGATTACGGCGATCTGCTTCAGGACGTTCGCGGTGTGGTCGAGCCGATCGTGGCCCGGCATGGTTCCGCTCGCCGCGGTGTCATGGTCGACTTCACCGGCGCGATGCCGCTCATCAACGCGATCCAGAAAACGCTTCTTCGTGATCTCTTCGTGAGCTTCGTGTCGGCCTGCGGCGTGATTTCGCTCGTGACGATGGCGGTGGAGGGGGGCATGGTGCCCGGCCTGATCGCGATTGTGCCGAACGTCTTTCCGATGATCCTGCTTTTTGGTGTGCTCGGCTGGACGCATGCGGCGCTCGACATCGGCAGCGTGATGACCGCGTCGGTGGCGCTCGGCATGGCGGTGGACGGCACCTTCCACTTCCTCACCTTTTTCCGCCACGCGCTCCCTCGCCGGGCAGGGGGCACGAGCCGCGAGGAACGCGTCTCGGCCATTCATCGCGCCTTCCACCATGCGGCGGGCGCCCTGCTTCAGACGGCGATGGTCTGCGGCCTCGGCATTCTTGCCTTCTCGGCCAGCCCCTTTGCGCCCACGCGTCGGTTCGCGTGGATGCTGTCGCTCCTCGTGTGGGCGGCGCTGGTGGGCGATCTCGTGGTGCTGCCAGCCCTTCTCACCACCCGCGCCGGCCGATGGTTTCGGCCACGGTGAACAAGGCTGAAAGAGGACGCCGCCCTCTGTCCACCCTGTCAGTCGTGCGATCGTCGTCGTGCGATTCCGAAGCAAACCGCGCCGGCGAGACCGCTGACGAGAAACGCCGGTGCCGGGAGGGCACCCGCGATCACAAATCGCCGCGTGGGCACTTCCACGCCCATCGACCCGGGGACTTCCGGTGCGATGGCGCCAGGCAACACAGGTGGGGCTGATTCCCTGCCCCCAACCACAAGGGCGAGGGCGGCCGCGACGAACACGGCCGTTCCGGCGAACGTCGTGCGCAGAAACGTCAAACCCATCACCACCGAACGGCACAGGCCGCCGGGGGCGATCGATACTTCACGAGACATATGCTGATCTCCACAGGTGCGCACGGCACCCCCGCGGAAGAGAATCTGGAGCAAACAGGACGGACCGCAGCCGCAGGGGAGCGCACGCTGGGGATCCTCATCCGTTCGACGTGAAGCCGAATGGGAGATGAACCAGATCCTGCGCATCGACTGCCCAAAGCGGGCCGTTGTTTCCAAAGAAACTCGGCGTTGGGGATGCGTGCAGGAGCGGTTCCTTTC
Source organism: Pirellulales bacterium (assembly GCA_017853835.1). Classification (GTDB taxonomy): domain Bacteria; phylum Planctomycetota; class Planctomycetia; order Pirellulales; family UBA1268; genus QWPN01. The sequence goes on from JAFMIU010000062.1 coordinate 10,840, forward strand.
ACTACTGAAACCCACCGAAACGTCAACGAGCGACGCCGGGGGCTGATTCACTGAAATCACATCATACCAACGGGGGGATGCCGTCAAGGGCGGGGGGTGTTTTTTTCCGCCGACGATGGCGAGGGCACGCTACGGCGATTCCGATCCCGTTTTTGCCTTGATGGCCTTCACCTCGGCCGCTTCCGGGAGGGCCTTGTAGTAAGGATCGAGCGGGTAGCAGCCGCTGCGGAGGCCGTGGCGGGGGGCCGTGGTGCAGTCGGAGAAGGTGCGGCAGATCGACCCGCGGGCAAGCGGTGTTCCGGCGAGGGCATCGGCCGGCAGCGCAGGATACGACAGCACCATGCGGCCGAGCCCCACGGAATCGATCCATCCACGGGCAACGGCGGCCTGGGCCGCATGCACGAGGTAGTCCTGGAGATAGGTGTAGCCCGATCCGACGAGCGGAAGGTCGGGCACGGCCTCCTTCGCCTTTCGGGCGGCGTCGATCTGCCGCCATACGCCAACGAGCGGGTCCTCCGGCGGCGGATAGCCGTCGGACGGGGGAAACGCCGCCGGCCGCTGCACGTGGGGAACGGTGTAGGGGCTGCCCGCGGTGAGATTGACCGAGCACACGCCACGATCCCGCAGCAGCTTCAGAAGCGCGATCGGTTCGGCGAGGTCGTAGGCGAGCGGGTTCTGCTCATCCACGCCGAAGCCGCAGTCGTAGGGGAGGGCGTCGGCGAAGGGAAACGGCTCGCCATGGCCTTCGACCATGTGCCAGGGCACGACGTCGAAGAGCGACAGCCGCACGCCGATGAGCAGCCCGGGGCACTCCGCCTTCACGCGGTCGATCAGCGTGGCGAGCAGGCGGGTTCGGCCAGAGAAATCCCCACCCCAGCGGCCCGGGCGACGGCGGGCCGACAGAAACTCGTGAATCAGATAGCCGTGGCAGGCCTTGAGATCGACCATGTCGAACCCGGCGGCCGCGGCGTCCCTGGCAGCCACCACATACGCATCGATCAGCCGCTCGACGTCGTCGTCGCTCAGCACGCAGCCGGAGTCGGCGGGATCGACGCCGTGGCGGGCGTCGAGCAGCGGGTGGTGGTTGGCGATCCGCGGGATTCGGCCACTCGCCACCGGCTTGCTGAAGCGGCCGGAATGGGTGAGCTGGAGGGCCACCACCAGATCGTCGTCGCGGCCGAAGGCCCCGCGATGGGCGTCACGAACGGCGGCGAGCAGCTGCTCGAATCCGGCGCGACCGCACGCCGGCGCGCAGAGCTGATTGGGGTTGGCCCGGCCCTCGTTGAGCACGGCCACCGCCTCGCCCCCCCAGATGAGCTTGGCGCCGCTGAGGCCGAAATGCCGCCAGCGTCGCAGCAGAATCTCGGTCGGGCCCCCCTCGGGGCTGCCGTCCCAGCCCTCCATGGGATGGATGCACCAGCGATTGCCGACCGTGCGGCTGCCGAGCGTGAGCGGCGAGGCAAGGCACGAGCCCTCGGCGGCCGAAAGCGGCGCGTCGTCGAGAGGAATGGGGGCGTCGATGCTGGCGAGGTGGGCGCGGAGGTCGGCGACCGACCGGAAGCGGGCGATGCGGGGATAACTCGACATGGTGTCTCCTACGGGGCCGGGAGAGCATACGGAACTCGAGGCTCCTGTGCCCACTCAAACGCCCCCGAAGCGCTCGCGGCGGTACGCTTTCGGCGCATGATCGGGTAGAGTGCCGGCTCGATAGTATTCACGTTGCACAGAGGTGTCATGAGCCGTTCCGCCCCCATCGATCCCATGTCGCTCGTGCGGCCGCGCCGGGTCATCACCGGCATGTCGGCGATCCTGTTGCCGATGAAGGCCGATCACTCGGTCGATTGGGATGGATTCGCCGCCCACGTGGCCCGCACCGCCGCCGCCGGCATCGCCCCCGCGGTCAACATGGACACGGGCTACGTGCAGCTCATCGACGATGCGACTCGTGCCGAGGCGCTTCGCATCGCCCGTGACACCGTCGGCCCCTCGGGCCGGTTCGTGGCCGGTGCATGCGTCGTCGACGAGCCCGGGGCCGCCTTTGACGAGGCCGCCTACGGCCGCCAACTCGACATGATCCTTGCGGTCGGGGCGACGCCCGTGATCTTTCCCTCCTACGGTCTCACCGCCGGGGGCGATGCTGCCATGCTCGCGGGCTACCGAGCCCTGGCCGCGCGGGTGCCGTCGTTCATCGGCTTCGAGCTGTCCACGGCGTTCGTGCCGTGCGGCCGCATGCTCTCGATCGAGGCCTACGCCGAACTCCTGCAGATCCCCAACTGCCTCGGTGCCAAGCATTCGTCGCTCTCGCGGCGGCTCGAATGGGAGCGGCTGGCGCTGCGCGACCGGGTGCGGCCCGAGTTTCACGTGTTCACCGGGAATGATCTTGCGATCGACATGGTGCGCTACGGCAGCGATTGGCTCCTCGGGCTCTCCACGGCCTCCTCCGCCGCCTTCGCCCAGCGCGACCGGTGGTGGGCGGAGGGGGATTCCCGCTTCGACGAACTCGACGACGCCCTCCAGGCCCTCGGCGACTTCGCGTTTCGCCCGCCCGTGCCCGCCTACAAGCACACGATGGCCCAGGCGCTTCATCTGCAGGGGCTGATCGCCACCGACGAGCCCCACCCGAAAAGCCCGCGCCGCCCGGCCAGCGATCGCGAGATCGTCGCCACGATCCTCGATCGGATCAGCGCCGCCCTCCACGCCACCTGATACCACACGACAGGAGCCCCTCCATGACAGCCCCCTCCGCCCAGGCCCGGATCGCCGAACTCGGCCTCACCCTGCCCCCCGTGGGCAAGCCGGCCGGCGCCTACAAGCCGTTTCTCATCGTCGATCGGCTCGTCTACGTGTCGGGACATCTGCCGCTCGCGGCCGACGGCTCGCTCATCAAGGGGAAGGTGGGTGTCGATCTCGACGCCGACGCCGGCAAGGCGGCCGCCCGTCAGACCGGTCTTGCCATCCTCGCCACGCTCGTGGCCAGCCTCGGCAGCCTCGACCGGATCGGGCGCGTCGTGAAACTGATGGGGCTCGTGAACTGCCCCGTCGATTTCACGCAGCATCCGCATGTGATCAACGGCTGCAGCGAGTTGTTCGCCGAGGTGTGGGGGCCCGATCATGGCGTGGGCGTGCGGAGCGCCTTCGGCGCCGGCTCGTTGCCGCTCGGCGTGGCGGTTGAGATCGAGGCGGTGTTCGAACTCGCCTGAGCGACGCCATCGCTCACGAGGGCTTCGGCGCCGGCACGGCGGCGATCCAGCCTTCGAGCGTGTCGAGCGAGCGCGGCAATCCATACCGCGGCAGGCGTGACGCATGCGCTGCCTGAAGGCCGCAGATGGCGGCGTCGAGCAGGTCGCCGGCGCCGTCGGCCACCAGCCGCCGCGCGAGCCCCTCTGAGAGTTCAAGCCGCACGCCGAGCCCCGCCCGACCCGCGACGAGCCCCTCGAGAATGAGGCGCCGATGCCGCCGCCGCTCCAGGGTTTGCTTCGCCCGGGTGTCGCTCTTATACGACCGCCGGCAGACCTGTCGCGCCGTGAAGGCGGGATAGGCCTCGAGCGCGATCCGCCGGGCCGTGCCTCGGCCAGGGATGCCGTGCGCCGGAAACGCCAGGCCGGCTTCGAGCATCCGACCGATGCCCACGTGCATCATCCAGGCGACCGGCGGATTGGTCCATCGCATCGCCGGGCTCGATCCCGCCGGTCTGTCGGCCCGCCGCCAGGCAAACTTGTCGCCGTCAGGCCGGCCGGCACACCAGCGTCGAAACACCTCCCGCAAGCGTTCCCGCGGTTCACCACAGTAGAAGGACACGAATCGTCGCCAGTCGGTCGGCCAGCCTTCGTGTTCGATCAGGGAACGCGGCTGACCAAAGGGGAGATCGAAGCCGCCGAGCCAGGGCCCCGGCTCGCGGAGCAGTGCGTCGAAGCCGTCGAGCGAGTCGAGTTCATCCACGGCCTCGAGCCGGTAGTCGGCCCCATGCCGCCGATCCACGAGCAGCCCCCGCGCCACCGTGATCGGCTTGGACCGCCGTGGTGCCGAGGTGAAATCGATGCCGAGCACCAGGCGGCCATCGGCGGGAAGAAGCGGCACGATTCCGACTCCGCGGCCATCGGGCCGGTCAGCCCACGATCACCGTCGGCCGCTTCGACGGGTCGGCGATCGCGGTGTCGAGCAGATCGACCACGCGGTTGGGGATGTCGCCCTGGCCGAAGAGCACGTAGTCGAGGGCGAGCCTCAGGCTTCCTCCCTTGCTCCATCCAAAGATGATGTCGAGCGGCGCGCCCCCCTTGGCCATCTCCATCGCCACCTGCGCCACCGTGTGCGACACGCTCACCACGTCGCGGGCCACGATGATGAAACGGGTGCCCTCCTGCCGAGCCGAAATGATGGGCGAGTTTTGAAACTCGCTCACGTCGCCGTAGTGCACCTCGAGAAACACGATCGGCACGTTTTCCGGGATGCGGTGCTTGCGGCGGATCTCCGCCTCCTTGTCGGCGAGCGACCGGCTTCCGGGACGGTGGGGCACGAGCACCCGAAACGCCCCTTCGAGGAGGATGTCGGTCCAGAGCATGCGGTCGGCATCGTTGGCGAATCGAAACTCCTTGAGCCGGAGTTCGTCGCTTCGGAAAAATCGTGACGTAAACGAGATCATCATCACCGTCGTGATGAAGATCGACGCGATGTAGATGCCGTCGGGCCGCTCGTAGATATTGGCAAGCGTGGTGTAGATGAAGACGAGCGTGATCAGGCCGAAGGCCAGCCGCAGGCCGGCGAGCGACAGTTCATGCCCCGGCTCGGGCTTTTTCCGCATTTCGTGCAGGAACGACGCGATGCAGGCGCTCGTCATCAGCACGAGCACGCCAGTGGCGTAGGCGCCCCCCTGGGCCGACACGTCGGCCCGGAAGGCCATCGTCACCAGGAGATTGATCACCGTGAAGGCGATCACCAGCGGCCGGTAGGCCCCGGCCCACTCGGGCGCCATGCCGTAGCGGGGCAGGTAGCGGGGCACCATGTTGAGCAGACCGCCCATCGCCGAGGCGCCGGCAAACCACAGGATGAGGATCGTGCTCAGGTCGTAGAGCGTTCCAAAGGCGTTGCCGAAGAGCGGACAGATGGCGATCGGACTCTCCCCGTGCGCCAGGTAGGCGAGGGCGCGGTCCATGGCCTTGCCCTTGAAGATCACTTCGCCGGCCGTGTCTTTCTCGAGCCGCAGTTCCTCCGCAGGGATGAGCGTGTCGGTGCCGGTCACCAGCGATGACCCGATCAGGAAAAACGACATGATCACCGCGGCCACGAGCATCATGCGCCGGGTGTTGGCGACCCGGGCTGTCTGATCGTCGGGCCGCTCTTCCGTGCCTCGCACCATGTGGATGTGGAGCACGCCCGTCTCGAACCCCGACAGGCCGAGTGCGAGCTTGGGAAACATCAGCACCGCGATGCCCACCATCACCCAGGGGCCTGTGCCCGAGAGCGGGGCGTGCTCGATGTGGTAGTGGCCGGCCGAGATCTCGGCAAACCAGTGCTGAAGCAGGGCGGGGTGCGTGACGAGGTGGAACACGCTCGCCGCGATCACCACGAACGACAGCCCGAGGAAGGCGATGACGAGCACCGTCGCCATCCCCACGACCTCCCCGTAGCCCTTCAGAAACATCGCCCCGAGCATCACCAGCAGAAACACGGTCGTGCCCATCTGCCCCTGGAGCCAGAGAGGCACGTGCTGCTCGTAGAGAGGATTGGAGATGAGATGGGCGGCGGCGTCGGCGGCGGAGAGGGTTTTCGTGATCACGAAGTCGGTCGCCGCGAACCCGATCAGCACGAGGACCACGAGTTTTGCGCCCCAGCCGCTGAACATCCGCTCGATCATCCCGATCGATCCGACCCCGTCGGGCGTCTCGCCGGCCACGTGGCTGTAGACGGGAAGGGCGCCAAACAGCGTCACGAGCACGAGCACGAGCGTCGCCAGCGGGGCGAGCGTGCCGGCCCCCTCGAAGGCGATCGAGGGCTGGTAGCCGAGGGTGCTGAAGTAGTCGACGCCGCACAGGCACATGATCAGCGGCCACGCGTAGTGGCGGTGATCATGGTGAGAGTGGCTCAAGGACCGCTCCTGGGGCGGGGGGAGGACGAAGGCGGCAGTATCCAAAAACGGGGAAATCCGTGCAACTCGCCGCCAAGGCATCATACTGGGGGCGGCGTTTTTGAGCTGTCCCGTTTCGAGGTCGTTGGTCATGCACGCATCCATCGCCGGTCGAGCCGGAGCCGTGGCGTTGCTCGGCATCGCGTGCCTCGTGATCACCGATGGTGTGGTTCGAGGCGGTGCGCCGGCCGTGCTCGACCTTCCCGGCGGGGGTGTGCTGCCGGGCGACCTGGGGGCGACGTCGGCTGCCGGGCCGGAGGGGCTCGCGGCCATCCCGTGGCGATCCGAAGTGTTCGCGGCGCCGCTCGAGTTTCGTTTGGATGAGATCGTGGGTGTGCGGTTGCTCGAGACAGACACGGCCTCACCAGCCGCGGCGTTTCGGTTTCAACTGCGAGGAGGCGACCTTCTCGATGGCGAACTCGTCGGCATCGACGCCGAGCATGTGCGCCTGACCCCGCGCGGAAGCGATCGCGTGGTGCGGGTTCGACGCGATCGTGTCGAAGCGGTGATGCGCGTCGGGAGTCGTGTGGCCGGCACCTATGTCGGGCCCGGTGGCCTCGCCGGGTGGGCACATGCGCCGAAGAATGTCTGGCGATCGGAGGCCGGTCGCATCACGGCCGCGCAGCCCGGCACGGCTTCGATCGACGTGGCGGCTCCGGTGCGGGCCGTGTACGACATGGTGGTGTCGTGGCGGCATCCGCCCGACCTGCGGATCGCCTGCAACGCGGCGGCCAAGGAGGAGGACGACGGCTTCTGGGTGGAACTGCTCCGCCTCGTGGATGGGTCGTCGGAGGCCGCCATCGTGCGCCGCAGCCGTCAGACGGCGGCACTCGAACCGCTCGCCATCGGCGACGGCTCCGCATCCTCACTGCGGCTCGTGGTGTTTGTCGATCAGGCGAAGGGTCGGCTTGCGGCGTTTTCGGTCGTCGGCGGCATCGTGGGCCCGGTTTCCAGCGTGACGCTGCCCCAGGCCACCGAGCCGACCGGTCGCTTCCGCCTCACGCTCGGGTCGGGCGACGTGTGCCTGGAGAGCCTGCGGGTGGGGCCCTGGACCGCCGACGAGCCCGTGCTCACCGAGCGCGACACCGCCAGCGTGGTGGCGAAAGACGGCCGACGAATCGATGCCGCGATCACGGCGTTTGATGACACCACGCGAACGGTCTTGCTGGGCGAGGGGGCCGATGCCGAACGCGTGAGCCTCGACGATATCGAGGAGATCGCGCTGCCGCGTCGGTCGGTCGACGAGGCCGACGACGGCGTGGACGCGTCGGTGCGACTGGTGCTCGCCAGCGGCGGGACGATCGCAGGTCGACTCGCGGCGATCGACGCGGAGCATGTGCACCTGACGGTTGCCGGGATCGACGACCCGCTGGTGCTGCCACGGCGGGATGTGGCGGCGATCACGTCGCTTGTGACCCGCGTGGAGCCACGCGAACTGCCAGGCCGCATCGGCACGCTCATCGCCGGAGATGCGCGGCTCAGGGGATGCCTCGCCGACGGCCGCCACGACTGGTCGACCGCCCTCGCCTTTCTGCCGCAGGGGGCGGTTGGGTCGAGTCCCTTGGGGGCGGGCGCGAGCGCGACGGCGGTGGTGGAGTATGTCGTTCGTGCCGAGCGGTCGGCGAGCGGACCAGGCGAGGTGGAGGTCGGGGGCATCGGCGGCATGGTGAATGTCGACGCCACCGGCTTTTTCGTCGTGACGATGCTGAGCGAAGAAGGCGCCGCCGCCCGCGACGGCCGTCTCCAGCCCGGCGACCGCCTGCTGGCCATCCAGCCCCGACCCGATCGCGGCTTCGTGATGACGCAGGGGCATGACATCACCACCGTGATGAACCTGCTGCGGGGACGGGTCGGCTCGCCGGTGGTGCTGCGGGTGGCATCTCCCGAAGGAGCGTCGCGCGACATCGACCTCCGTCGTGGGGCGATCTACATGGCCGGTCGTGACGTGCTCGACCAGGCGCTCTCCACCCACGAACGTCTGGCGGTCGCGACGCCCGTGATCGCCGACGGCGAGGAGTTTGTTTCGGTGGCGATCATGCGGAGCGGCGACGTGGTGCCGTGTCAGGTGAAGGCCATCGATCCGAACGTGATCACCATGCGAACCCCCGTGAGCGGCGCTGCCGTGGTGAAGGTGCCCGAGCGTTTCCTGCAGGCGATCGAACTCGACCCATCCGTGCCGTCGCGTGGCATCGAGCGGCCCCGGTTCGAGCGGCTGCTCGTGCTGCCTCGGATGCAACGCGCCGAGCCCCCCACGCAGATGATCCGGCTCACGGATGGCGACTACCTGCGCGGCCGCCTCGTTGCGCTCGATGGCGAGTGGCTCACGATCGACGTGCGTGGCGAGATGAAGAAGCTTCCCCGATCCCAGGTGGCCCGCGTGATCTGGCTCCATCCCGATCCGGCCGTCGCCGCCGGCGACTCCGAGCGTGACGAGGCCGAGGATCAGGATGCCGCCCCAGCCGGCCTCGTGGTGCAGGGCGTGGCCGACGGCCGTCGCATCACGCTCGTGGCGGAGGGGCTTGGCGACGGCGGCGTGATCGGCACCAGCCCGGCACTCGGGCCGGGAAGGATCGATCTCGGCGTGATCGACCGCCTCCTCATCGGGGGGGCGATCGAGGCTGAGGCGGGCGATCTGCCGTATCGGCAGTGGAAACTTCGTCCCGCCCCGGAGCCGCGGGCGCTTCGCGATGCGTCATCGGGCCGATGACGATCCAGGGGGGCTCGGGCGGCGTACACTCCATAGCGTGGACGCGGCATCGTTCTGCAGCCGCGTGGGTGACACGATGCCTCCCGTTTTCAGATCCGCCGCGATGATCCGGGCGTTCGGCCGTTTCGGCCTCGCGGTCGTGGGCGCTGTCGTCGTGGGCACGTCGGCCGCGGCCCTCGACGTGATCGGCTACTCGGCGGCGGCCAACAACCGCTTTTCGAGCGGGTTTCCCTCGGCTCCCGTGACGAACACGAGCCCGTCGTTCGTCGGCCTTCCCTACTCCTGGCTCGGTGTGGGCTGGGCCCTCAACGATCCCACGAAGGGATTCGGCTTCATCACGCCGCAGCACTATCTCGTGGCCCGCCATTACGGCGGCACGCCGACCCTTCGGCTTCTCGACGGCTCGGGCACGGTGTTTTCCGCGTCGCAGGCATCGGTGGCCGACACGGGCTATGGGTTTGTGCAAACGGGCATGACGGTGGGCGACCTGTCGATCGGCACGCTCACCGCCCCCATTCCATCCTCCCGCGGGCTGCCACGCTACGGGGTGCTCGACCTCAACGCCTCCTCCACGACCAACTCCAGCTACACCGGCCAGCCGCTGCTCGTGTATGGCCGAGGCCCCGACGGCGCGCAGAGCCCTCGGATCGGCTCCGCGAGCGTGGCCTCCAGCACGGTGTCGGGAAGCACGTCGCAGATCACCTCCAACGCTTCGAGCGTGATTCTGCAATCGGGCGATTCAGGCAGCCCCGACTTCATCCCGTGGACGAATCCCAATGGTGCGGCGGAGCTCACGATCGTCGGCAACAACGCCGCGAGCGACTTCACCACCATCAACGTCTTCAACTTCCTCGCAAGTTCCACCGTCATGGGGGTGGTGGACGACATGATCACGCCCAACGGCTTCGCCTTGAAGGTCGTCGGCACGCCGACGAACACGTGGGTGGGCAGTGCGTCCACGTCGATCGGCAACCGTTCGGCGTGGGGATTGTCGCCGCCGTCCTCGGCCCCTTCCGACAAATATGTCCTTTTCAGCGGCACATCGGCGGGCAACGGCCGTGCGGTCTCGGTCGACTCGACCGCCAATCTCCGAGGGCTGTATTTCAAGTCGACCGGCAGCGGCACGCTCGGCTTCACCTTCTCCGGGTCGAGCACGCTGACGATCGGCCGTGGCGGTGTGACCAACTACGACACGTCGCGGCAGGTCTTCAACGCGTCCATCACCCTCGGGGCGGACCAGTATTGGAATGTCGGCCCGGGAGGGGTGACGGTCGGGGCGGTGAACACCGGGACCGCCGGCTATCTGCTCGAGATCGACGGCAGTGGCACGGCCCGCTTCACCGGGGTGGTGTCGGGGTCTGGTGCGTTGGCCCTCACCGGCGGCAGGCTCGAACTCTCCGGTGCCAACACCGCCACCGGCCGCACCTGGATCCACGGCGGCACGCTGGCGCTCTCCCATGCCTCGGGCCTCGCCGCGTCTCGGGTCACGCCCACCGTCGGCGGCACGTTGAGCGTGGTGGGGCCGCTGTCGGCCACGGTCGGCGGCCTCGATGCGCTCGCTGGCGGCATGGTGAACGCGGGCAACGGCCGGGTGACGGTGACGAGCGGGCTGACGGCGACCGACCTCGTGGCCGCGATCATCCAGGGTCGCGATGGTGGCACATGGACGGGCGCGGCGGGGATCACGTCGTCGGTGGTGGCATCGGAGGTGGCCGGTGGCGTGGAGCGGGCGATTGGCTGGGTGGATGAGGGCGCCGGGACGCTGGCGTTTGCCTATGCGGCACCGGGCGATACGAACATCGACTGGTCGATCGACCTGATCGACGTGAGCGACTACCTCTCCGCCGGACGATTCGACACCGGCCAGCCGGCGGTGTGGTCTCAGGGCGACTACACCTACGACGGGATGGTCGACCTGCTCGACGTGACGATGTATCTCTCGACGGGCCTGTTCGACGCCGGCCCCTACAACGGCGCAGGGGCCGTCGGGATGATCGCCGTGCCGGAGCCGTCGTGGCTGGCCCTTGGTGCCGGCGCGTTTCTCATGACGGCCTTCTCGCGGCGCCGGGCGACGAAGGATAGCCCGATCAATGGCACTTTCTCAACGGTCTTCCGGCTCGAGCGGTTCGCCACGATGCGTGAGCATTGTCCGGATCGGCCCCTGATCGCGGACAGGATGTCCGCAGCAACCGGAGGTTGCCACCAGTGCGAAGGCCAGGGATGGTTTCGCACGAGCAAGACAGTTTGAACGCGATCAGCCGGATGTCGCCGCTGCAGGTTGCCCATGCCCCCGGGGCCTCCATCACGGCCACGATGGCGATCGG
>JAFMIU010000063.1 GCA_017853835.1 Pirellulales bacterium
GGGCTGAGTATCGCATCGAGCGAATTGCATCAGGCCTCGACCAGCCCACCTACGTCACGCAGGCCCCCGGTGATCCTGCCAACGTCATCTATTACTCCGAGCGCACCCGAGACGCGGTTTCGGGCTTCGGTGCCTCGAACGCGATGGGGGGCATCTACCGCTACGACATCGACACCCGCACCAAGACGACGGTGCTCGACCTCAGCGCCCGCCCTGTCACCGCCGACGATGGCCTTCAGACCTTCGCCTTTCATCCCGACTACGACGTCGTGGGCAGTGCCGGCTACCACAAGCTGTATGTGTCATCGGCCATGAAGGCGACCAACGCGATCAACCGCGTGGAGGAGTACTCCATCGGTGTCTCGGGCAGCGCGACGCTCAGCCGAACCGTTCTGCAGTATTCCAACAGCAGCACGGGACAGAACCACACGGTGGGCTGGATCGGTTTCGATCCGACGGCATCCGGTGATGCCCGCAACTACCTTTACATTTCCACCGGCGACGGCAACGCCGGCCGGTCGTATCGGCCTTCGCAAAACCCCAACGACCTCCAGGGCAAGATGCTGCGGGTGGATGTCGGTGGCAGCGACGCGTACCCGTCGGATCCGTCGAAGAACTATGGAATTCCATCGAGCAATCCCTTTCCGGCCTACAACGCCGCGCATCCTTCCGCGACCATCAGCGGCCTTGGCGAGGTGTGGATGACCGGGCTCCGCAATGTGTCGCGGGCCAGTTTCGACTCCGCCACGGGGGACATGTACCTTGGCGATGTCGGCGAGACGTCGGTTGAAGAGGTCGATTTCGTGAAGGCGGGGAGCAATGCCGCCGGACCACCGATCGATCTCGGCTGGCCCGCCCGTGAGGGCACGAACAACGGCTGGACGGCGCCCTACGGTCTGGTGAATCTTGCCACCGGCGTCGCCTCCACCAATCCCATCCGTCAGTTTGGCCACACCTCCGGCGGCAACGCGGTGATCGGCGGCTACCTCTACCGCGGCCCGGTGGCGGAACTCCAGGGCAGGTATTTCTACGGCGACTTTGTGCCCGGCAGCGTGTTTGCGCTCGACTTCGACCGCTCGACCTCCTCGTCGTCGTTCAATGGAGCCAACGGCACGGTCACCGACATGACGTCGCTATGGAACAGCCTGGTCTACGACCCGACGGATCCCAACTACACGGCGATCACATCGGGAAGCCTCTTCGGCATCGACCACATCGCCTCGTTCGGCTCCGACAACCAGGGCAATCTCTACATCGTCGATTTCGGCTACGGCTCGGGCTTCAATGGCCAGTATCCCGGCCCCGGGCTTGGCGAGATCTTTCGCGTGACGCCGACCCTGATCACGCTCAATGTGGCGGCGGGCGCACAGACGCAGGCACAGGCCGGGTTTCCGTCGCTCGCGGGTTCGATTCCTGCCGAGAAGACCGGAGCCGGTACGCTCGTCTTTGATCAGGCCAACGCCTTTGCCGGGGCGCTTACCGTGAAGCAGGGTGTGCTGCGGCTGGCCCACGCGGCGGCGCTCGCCAGCGGCACCGTGACGCCGCAGGCCGGGGGAACGCTCGCCGTGGCGGGAGCATTGCAGACGACCGTGGCGAGCCTTGTTCCGGGAGCTGGTGGCCTGGTCGATGTGGGCACCGGCATGGTGACGGTGGATCGCGGCCTCACCTCCGCCAACCTCGTGACGGCGATCGTGGCGGGGCTCGGCGACGGCACCTGGAGCGGCACGTCAGGCATCACCTCGTCCCAGGCGGCGATCGCCGCCGGTGCGGGCATCCCGCGGAGCATCGGCTGGCTCGACAACGGCGATGGCTCGGTGACGTTTGCGTTTGCGGCACCGGGCGACACCAACCTCGACTGGACGATCGACCTGCTCGACGTCGGCAACTACCTGGGGGCGGCGCGCCTCGACACCGGTGAGACGTCGACGTGGGGCGAGGGTGACTACACCTACGATGGCATCGTCGACCGCTCGACGTGAGTTGCTTCCTGTCGGCCGACCTCTTCGACGTCGGGCCCTACAACGGCGCGGGGCTGGCCCCGGTGCCGGAGCCGTGGCTGGGCGGAGCTCTTGTGCCGCTGATCGCGGCGGCATGCATGCGGCGGCGGTCGCGATGAGGACCACGATGAAAGCCATCCACCTGATCGGATTCGTCGTGAGGTGTCGCCGGCTGTGGATCGCCGCCGTCGTGGCGGGCATCGGCGGCCGGGCTGTCGCCGCAAATCAGACCGCCGACCTCTCGCCCGTGATCGTCGGTGGCGCGGCACCGATCGGAATGCAGATCCAGGCTCCCCAGGCGTTTCCAGGGGCCACGCTCCCGACGCTCCATTCGTTTGTCGATGCCATCTTCGAGTCGCCGGCCGATGGGCATGGACTGTGGGTGGTGATGGGGGGCATGACCAACGGCCTTCACGATCTGAGCGATGCCGGCTTCGATCCCGCTGCGCACAACCGGAGCGTGTATGTGATCGACCCGGTGGGCCTCCAGGTGTGGGGGCGATCGCTCGACGATCTGAGTTCGGGCCTGAGCGCCGCGCAGGTCGAGTCGATCACCACCACCAATGCACAGAGCACCCAGATCGGGTCGCGGCTCTATGTCGCGGGGGGGTATGGGTTCAGTCCTGGCCTGGGGCAGTACCACACCTACGACACACTCTCGGCATTTGACCTGGGAGCCGTGGTCGATTGGGTTCGCGATGGAACCGGCTCCCTGGCCGCGGGCATGCGGCAGATTCGTGATCCGCTGGTGCAGGTGACCGGCGGCGACATGAGCACCACGCCGAATGGCAAGACGCACCTGGTGTTTGGTCAGGATTATCCCGACTCCTACAACATGCGGCAGGAGGGCATCTACACGAAGCAGGTGCGCACCTTCGAGATCGTCGACGACGGCACCACGCTTGCGATCACCAACGCCGTCGCCCATCCGGCGAGCGACGACTACCGGCGGCGCGACCTCAACGTGGTCCCCACGATCACGAGCGGCACCGGCGGACCCGTCGCGGGCCTGCAGGCGCTCTCCGGCGTCTTCACGCCGAGTTTCGGCGTGTGGACGGTGCCGGTGTCGATCGACGCCGACGGCAATGCCACGCAGCCCGATCCGGCCGCGCCGACGACGTTCAAGCAGGGCATGAACGGCTACCACTCCGCCGTCCTGAGCCTCTACTCGGCGAACGACGACACGATGCACCAGCTCCTGCTCGGTGGCATCAGCTACCAGTATTACGACGCCGCCACCGGCCTTGTGATGGACGACGCCCAGATTCCGTTCATCTCGAGCGTGACGGACGTCGTGACCACGCCTGACGGGGTGATGTCGCAGCATCTTCTTGACGTGGCATTTCCGGCGATTCTCGCCCCATCCAATGGCGAACCCTATCTGCTGGGCGCCAACGCGACCTTCTTCCCCGCGGACGGGATCACAACCTACGCCAACGGCGTGATCGACCTCGACGCCCTCACGGGTCCGACGCTCGTGGGCTGGGTGTTTGGCGGGATCGCCGCCGACGCGCCGAATCACGGCGTGACGGTCGGTTCGAACGCCATGTTTCCCGTGATCATCACCCCGGTGCCTGAGCCCTCGGCCGCGTTCCTGCTGGCAGCGGTGGCCTGTGGGGGCGTTGCCTTCATCAGGCCAATGGCCCGGCGCCGCCTCAGGCGGCCTTCGTCGCGATCGTGAGCGTGGCGATGCCGAACGTGAGCGGCCGCATCTCGACGGTGGCGAAGCCGGCCCGCTTGACGAGCGTTGCCAGCGCCTCGCCCGAGGGAAACTCCTCGACGCTCTGGTTGAGGTAGGTATAGGCGTCGGATGAGTTTCGGGCCACGGCATTGCCGAGCCACGGAAGGACGTTGCGGAAGTACCAGAGATAGAACCCGCGGATCACGGCGTTCCGGGGGAGCGAAAACTCGAGAATCGCGAGCCGACCGCCGGGCCGGCAGACGCGGGCCATCTCGGCGAGGCCTCGGTTCGTGTCGGCGATGTTGCGAAGGCCAAAGGCCACCGTCACCACGTCGAAGGATGCCGCCGGGAAGGGAAGGTTCATGGCGTCGGCCTCGACCCATTCCACGGGGACGCCCGATCGCCGCGACTTCTCGACGCCACGGTCGAGCATCGGGCGGCAGAAGTCGCTACCGACCGTTCGCACGCCGGGGCCGGCAGCGCGGGCATAGGTGAGGGCGAGGTCGCCCGTGCCGGTGCAGACATCGAGGACCGCGCCGGTGGCGGGGGGTGGCACCCGCTTCAGCGTGACGTGCCGCCACCACACGTCGATCCCGCCGGACAGGATCCGATTGACGAGGTCGTAGCGGGGCGCGATTTCCGCAAACATCCCTTGCACCCGATCACCGCTTTTATCGACGCCAGCGTGGGAGGGCGCCGTGGCATGGCAGGGGGCATCAGGGGCCGAATCGGTGGGCATCGGTGAGGCTCGGGGGCGAAGGAGGGTCACGCGTTGTGTGACCTGTCCCTCATGGTAGGCACCCGACGGCCCCGGCGGGAGGCCCAGCCCGCGGCGGCGGCCACGGCCACGAACCCGATCACGGGCACGGATGGTTCCGGCACGACCGCGATGAACTTCGGCCCATCGGTGCCGGTGCTGAACGAGTAGAGGACGGTGCCGCTCGGATTGACTTTGCTGATCGTGTTGTTGCCACCGTTCGCCACGTAGAGGTTGCCGCCGTCATCGAGCGCCACACCGTAGGGCGTGCTGAACCCTGTGGCCCAGGTGCTGGCGGAGCCGCCACCGGCGGTCACCAGGCTGATGACGTTGGTATTGGAATTGGGAATGAAGGCGTTCCCGCTGGCCGTGAGGGCTATGCCACTGGGCTGGCTCAACCCAGTGGCCCAGGTGGCGAATGCGCCGCCGCTGCTTCCCACACGACTCACGGTGTTGCCGAGCTTGTTGGGTGCATAGAGTCGTCCACTTCCATCAAACGCCACCGCGGTGACGCCGTTGAGACCTGTTGCCCATTGCGTCACACCGGTTCCGCTGGCGGGAATCTTCCACACGGCATTGGCGGCGGCGTTCGCAGCGTAAAGATTGCCGGCAGTGTCAAAGGCGAGGCCGCGAGGTTGGCCGAGCCCGCTCACCCAGACTGTCGAGGATCCGCCACCAGCGGGTATCTTGTGGATCGTACCGTTGCCATAGTTGGCCACATAAAGGATGCCCGACTGGTCGAAGACGAGGCCGGTCGGAACGCTCAAGCCGGTGGCGTAGGTGGTGCGACTCGCCTGGATCGTGGCTGGAACGCCGCTCGAAACGTCGAACCGCGCCACGGTGTCGTTCGTGAGCGACACATAGAGGAGATCCGCGTATGCAACGCTCATCGCCTGATCCGTGGTTCCCACCCCGATCAGGATCGCAGTGAGCGCCACGAACGACCGGAGGTGTCCCTGTATCATTGGGATATCGTTACGGAGGCGACTGAGAGAATGGCGAGCGCTGAGCACCGACCTGTTGCGCCACACCTCCACCGTACTGAGCGACCGGGCGGGGGCAACACGTGCGATATCGTCGTGGGACGAATCGGGCACGGAAAGGGACGAATCGGGCGCCACCGCGCGACTGCCGCTACGATGGAGTCGTCACGATAGTGCGGAAACATCATGATTCATTGGCACGCCCACGATCTCTATCACCGCATGCCCGCACAGGCGACAGCGGGGGACATCGCCGTCGTCATCGACGTGCTGCGAGCCTCCACCACGATGGCCACGGCGCTGGCGCATGGGGCCACTCGCATCGTTCCGGTCGCCGACGTGGACGAGGCGCGACGGCGAGCTGCGGCGATGACCGGGCCCGTGCTCCTCGGTGGCGAGCGGGGAGGTGTTCGTATTCCGGGCTTCGACCTCGGCAACTCACCGCTCGAGTACACGCCCGAACGGGTCGCCGGAAGCACCGTGGTCATGACGACGACCAACGGCACCGCGGCCCTGCATGCCTGCCGTGATGCCGGTGAAATCCTGGTGGGGGCGATCGTGAATCGCACCGCGGTGGCCGAATGGGTGCGGCGCTTGGCCGGGCAGTCGGGGCGGGCACATCTCGTCTGCGCCGGCACCGACGGGCTCGTGACCGCGGAGGACGTGCTCGCCGCCGGCGCGATTCTCGATGCGGCGTCTGATGACGGCCGCGACGACGTGCTCGACGACGTGGCGCGTGCGGCGCTCGAGTTCTTCCGGCGAACGGTGTCGAGCGGCGACGCGACGCTGGCGATCGTCGACGAGTTTCGCCGGTCGCCCGGGGGGGCCAACCTCGTGGCCCTGGGCATGGAGGGCGATCTTCCCGTGGCGGCCGCGATCGATGCGATCCCCGTCGTGCCCAGGTTTGATGCCGCATCCGGCGGCCTGAACTGAGCGTGGTGTCGGAACAGGATTCCCGCTACCTTACGGCTCTCGACCGCCCTCCGGCGGACGGTTCCCCTTCCCCGTGGATGCGCGATGAGCAACCAGAACGACCAGTCGCGGATGGACAAGATCGTGTCGCTGGCCAAGCGGCGAGGCTTCATCTTCCAGTCGAGCGAGATTTATGGCGGCCTGAACGGCTTTTGGGACTACGGCCCCCTCGGCGTGTCGTTGAAGCGAAATCTCAAGGACGCCTGGTGGCGGGACATGGTCGCCGGCCACGACGAGCTCGCCACGCTCTCCGGCGCGCCATCGCCCTACGAGATGACGGGCCTCGATTGCACCATCATCATGCACCCCCAGGTCTGGAAGTGCTCCGGTCACTTCGACCTTTTCCACGACTGGATGATCGACTGCCGCGAGTCGAAGCGGCGGTATCGCTACGACCACCTTCACGGCCGCTGGGCCGAGCACCGCGGCAAGAAGGTGTTTGTGACGACCGAGGCCTCGGGTGACGAGGCCGTGCCGGAGACCGTGGCCCGTGCCCAGAAGTTCTTCGGGCTTCGGGCGAAGCAGGTCGACGAGATCCAGTGGGGAAGCGGCCTCGAATCGCTCGAACAGGCGGTTGCATCCGGTTCGGCCACCCTCGCCATCGCCCTCGGTCCGGATGCGTCGGCCCCCGGCACGCTCACCGAGCCGCGGGAGTTCAACCTGATGTTCGAGACGCGGATCGGCGCCCTCGCCGGCGACGACGACGACCGCGCCTTCCTGCGGCCCGAGACGGCGCAGGGCATCTTCGTGAACTTCAAGAATGTGCTCGACACCTCACGGGTGCGGGTGCCGTTTGGCATCGCCCAGGTGGGCAAGAGCTTCCGCAACGAGATCACGCCCCGCAACTTCACCTTCCGCTCGCGCGAGTTCGAGCAGATGGAGATCGAGTTTTTCTGCAGGCCGCCGGATTCGGCCGAGTGGTATCGCTTCTGGCGGGATCGACGCTGGAAGTGGTATCTCGGCCTCGGGCTCACCGAGGGGCGTCTCCAGCTCCGCGAGCATGGCAAGGACGAACTCTCCCACTATTCCGTCGGCACCGCCGACATCGAATACGCCTTCCCGTTTCTCGCCGACGGCGAGTTTGGGGAGCTCGAAGGCATCGCCCACCGAGGCGACTTCGATCTCCGCAGCCACATGGAGGGCAAGCTCGTCAGGCGGGATGGTGAGCTCGTCGTCGAGACCGGCCCCGATGGCAAGCCTCGTCACCGGGGGAGCGGCAAGGATCTCTCCTACTTCGACGACATTTCCCGCGAGCGCTACGTGCCGCACGTCATCGAGCCATCGGCGGGAGCCGACCGGGCCACGCTCGCCTTCCTCTGCGATGCCTACCACGAAGACGAGGTGCCCGACGAGGATGGCAAGCCGCGAAGCCGCACGGTGATGAAGTTTCATCCGCGACTCGCCCCCGTGAAGGCCGCCATTCTTCCGCTCGTGAAGAAGGATGGCATGCCGGAGGTGGCGATCGACCTTTACCGGGCCCTCAAGCCGCACATGGCGTGCCAGTATGACGAGAAGGGCTCGGTGGGCCGCCGCTATGCCCGCCAGGACGAGGCTGGCACGCCCTGGTGCCTGACCATCGATGGGCAGACGCTCTCGGACAAGACCGTGACACTTCGCGACCGCGATTCACTCGTGCAGTCGCGTCTGCCGATTGCCGAGGTGGTCGACCTCCTGCGCGACAAGCTCGCATGAAGCCGGCGATCGCCACCGTCTGTTCGCTGGAGGCCCCGCTCGCCACGGTGCTCGGAGACTACGCGGCCGGGCATGTCGACGCGGTCGATCTCTGGCTCGGCCAGGCCGAGGCCTTCGTGCAGCAGCACAGCGTGGCCGCGCTCAAGGAGCTGCTCGAGCAGCATGGCATCGCGGCCGTGGCCGCCAGTTATCAGGGTGGCCTGCTCACAAGCCAGGGGGATGCCCGGCGCGAGCACTGGCGGCATTTCGGCGAGCGGCTCGACCTCTGCCGCGGCCTTGCGATTCCGGTGCTCGTGGTGGCGGGAGACGCGTTTGGTCCGCTTGGCGACGACGATCTGGGGCGGCTGACCGCAAGCCTCGTGGAGGGGGCGGCGAGGGCCGGCGATGCGGGGGTTCGGCTGGCGATCGAGTTTGATGCGCGGTCGAGTTTCCCCAACAACCTGCAGTCGGCGGTGGCGGTGGTGGAGCAGGTGGGGTCGCCCGCGCTCGGGCTCTGCCTCGACTGGTTTCAGTTCACGGTGGGGCCGAGTAAGCCGCTCGATCTCTGGCTTCTCTCCAATGCCAACCTCGCCCACGTGCAGCTGTCGGACATCATCGACGTGCCGCGCGAGATGGCGGCCGATGCCGATCGGATTCTTCCCGGCGAGGGCTCGTCGCCGCCCGACGACCTCGTCGCACGGCTCGGCGAGATCGGCTACACCGGCGCCGTGGCCGTCGAACTCCCGAATCCCGCCCTGTGGCGCGTTCCACCGCGCCAGTTCGGTGAGATCGCCATGACGGCCGTGCGGAAGGTTTTGGGCCAGGCATCGATGTGAGAAAGGTTCGGTACCATGGTGGCTCCGAGCGATCGACCTGCCCCGATGCCTCGAGACCCCATGGATCGCGTCCTCTCCACTGCTGATCGTGCCCGGGCGAAGCTCCGGCTGCTGCAGATGCACTTCGAGGCCGGCGTGGGGCACATCGGAGGAAATCTGTCGGCGCTCGATCTCGTGATGGCGATCCACCACCTCCTTGGCGACGGGGACGAGTTCGTGCTCTCGAAGGGGCACTCGGCTGGAAGCCTTTACGTGACGCTCTGGTCGAGGGGCGAACTCGACGACGACGCGCTGCGGACCTTCCATCGTGACGACACGCTCCTCGCCGCCCATCCGCCCCCGGCTGGCGTGCCGGGGGTGCCGTTTGCCACGGGAAGCCTGGGCCACGGTCTGCCGCTCTCCTGCGGCCTCGCGCTGTCGCGAAAGCTGCGCGGGGAGTCGGGCCGTGTGTGGTGCCTGATGTCGGATGGTGAATGGAACGAGGGCTCCAACTGGGAGGCGGTGATTTTTGGACGCCACCAGCACCTCGACAACCTCACGATCGTCGTCGATCTGAATGGACTTCAGGGGTTTGGCACGACGGCCGAGGTGGCGGATCTCCATCCGCTCGCGACGAAACTCCGCGACTTCGGCTGGGAGGTCGACGAGGTCGACGGCCACGACGTTGCCGCATTTCTGGCGGCGGCGCAGCGGCGTTGCGACGTTCCCCGCGCGATTCTCGCTTCGACGGTGAAGGGGAAGGGCGTGTCGTTCATGGAGGGGAAGGTCGAGTGGCACTATCTGCCCCTCACGGCCGAACTCTATGCGCAGGCGGTCCGCGAGGTGCGGGCCGCGGCCGGCCTCTCCGACACGAACGAGGCGTGAGGAGCCGGCATGCGCACCGCTTTTTGTTCGGCGATGGTGGGGGTGGCCACGAGGCCGGAGCTCGTGTTTCTCACGGGCGATCTCGGCTTCATGGCGCTCGAGCCGCTTCGTGACTCGCTCGGCGCACGGTTCATCAATGCCGGTGTCGCCGAGCAGAACATGATCGGGGTGGCCGCCGGTCTGGCCCGATGCGGCTGGCGTCCGTGGGCCTACAGCATCGCCCCCTTCATCTACGCACGGCCCTACGAGCAGCTTCGAAACGACGTGGCCATGCATGGCCTACCGGTGACGATGGTGGGCAATGGCGGCGGCTACGGGTATGGCGTGATGGGTGCCACCCATCATGCCCTCGAGGACTATGGCGCGGTGCTGGCCCTGGGTGGCATTCGGGTGATGGTGCCCGCGTTCGAGCCCGACGTCGCCCAGGCGGTCGGACAGATTCTCGACCGATCCCAGCCGGCCTACCTTCGGCTCGGACTCGACGAGGCGCCCAAGGCGTTCGCCCGCCCACCATTCGCCCCGTGGCGGCGGCTCGTCGTGGGACGTGGCGGCACGATCGTGGTGTGCGGGCCGCTCGTGGGGGGGCTGATCGGTGCCGTGCGCGACCTGCCCGAGGAGCGGCGTCCGAATCTCTGGCTGGTGAGCGAGCTGCCCATCATCGATCTGCCGGCGGAGTTCGTGGCCGACGTGGAGGCTTCAGCGCGGGTCGTCGTGGCCGAGGAGCATGTGGCCACCGGCGGAGTCGGTGAGCGTCTGGCCCGGGAGTTCCTTCTCCGAGGCGTCACGGTTCGACGTTTTCTCCATCGCTGTGCGGTCGGTTATCCCACCGGACGATACGGCTCGCAGGCGTTTCACCGGCGGGAGTGCGGCCTCGACGCGGCCTCGCTTCTGGCTGCGCTCGATGGATCGAGCTGAGTACACTCGTGTCGGTCCCGTTGCGTCCCCGGAATCGTCCTGTATGGAAGGCCCGCCTGTCAGCCCGCCGCTCGCCGAGAAGATTCGCCGCCTGCAGGGGCCGATCCTGATCCTCGGCGGGAGTGGATTCGTCGGGGCGAGCCTGTTTCGGATGGTGGCCTCGGTGCGCCGCGACGTTTTCGGCACGGCCACCCGTCTTCCCGCCTGGAGGCTCGACGGCGTGCCAGCCGAGCAGGTGAAGGTGGCCGACCTGCTGGTCGATTCCAATCTCGATCGTCTGCTCGACGAGGTGCGTCCCCGCACGGTGTTCGACTGCATGGCCTACGGCGGCTACTCCTTCCAGGAGGAGAGCGGTCTCATCTACGCCACGAACTTCGACTTTGTGACGAGGCTTCTGCCCCGGCTGCTCGCCCGGGGCATCGATCGCTACGTGCACGCGGGGAGTTCCTCCGAATACGGCGACAACTCGGCGGGACCGGCGGAAGATGCGGCCGCGGCACCCAACAGCGACTATGCGGTGTCGAAGGTGGCGGCGGCGCAACTGATCTCGATGCTCGGCCGGAAGAAGTCGTTTCCCGCGTGCAACCTCCGCCTCTACTCGGTGTATGGGCCGCTCGAGGATGCCTCGCGGCTGATGCCGACGCTCGTGGCCCGATGCCTGGAGGGCGGGCTGCCGGAGTTCGTCAGGCCCGACGTGTCTCGCGACTTCCTCTACGTCGACGATGCGTCGGAGGCCTTCATCGATGCGGCTCTTCACCTTCGCGAGGAAGACTACGGCGAGTCGTTCAACATCGGCACCGGCCGCAAGACGACCATCGGCGAGCTGGCGGAAGTGGCACGGTCGGAGTTTGGCGTGTCGGCTGCCCCGGTGTTCACCATGCCCGATCGCCGCTGGGACGTCGAGGAGTGGTTTGCCAAAACCGATCGGGCCCGGGAGCGGCTCGGCTGGGAGGCGAGAACCGATCTTCGCGAAGGCCTTCGACGCACGGCCGACTGGTATCGTTCGATCCCCGACAAGGAGCGATACCGTCGGGCATCGAAGCAGTTTGGCCTCGACACGCGTCACAGCGTGAGCGCGATCGTCGCCTGCTACAAGGACAACCTCGCCATCCCGATCATGGTGGAACGGCTCACCGCCGTGTTCACGAAGCTCAACGTCGACTACGAGATCATCCTCGTCAACGACTGCAGTCCCGATGACACGGAGCAGGTGATCGCCCGGATCAGCCGGGATGACCATCGCGTGATCGGCATCTCCCATTCCCGCAACTTTGGCTCGCAGGCGGCGTTTCGCAGCGGGATGGAACTGGCGTCGAAAAACTCCTGCGTCCTGCTCGACGGCGATCTCCAGGATCCCCCGGAACTGATCGAGCAGTTCGTGGCGACATGGCGGGAGGGCTTCGACGTGGTCTACGGACGCCGCGTGAAGCGGGAGGCGACGCCCTTCATGCAGGTGGCGTACAAGGCCTTCTACCGCGTGTTCGACTGGTTTTCCTACGTGCGGATCCCGCACGATGCCGGCGACTTCTCGCTCCTCGACCGTCGGGTGGTGGACGTGCTCCTCCAGTTTCCGGAGCGGGATCTGTTCTTGCGCGGCCTTCGGGCCTTCGCCGGCTTCCGGCAGACCGGTGTCGATTACACGCGGCCGGAACGAATGTTTGGCATCACCACCAACAGCCTCGCCCGCAATCTCGGCTGGGCGAAGAAGGGGATCCTCTCGTTCAGCAACGTGCCGCTCACGATGCTCAGCGTGACCGGGGCCATTCTGCTGGCCGCGAGTGTCGCCCTCGGCGTGTTTCAGCTTGCCTACCGGCTGCTCAATCCCTCGGGCACGCCGAGCGGGCTTACGACCGTGCTCTTGCTGATCCTGTTTTTCGGCGCGATCAATCTGTTCGCTGTCGGACTCGTCGGGGAATACATCGCGAAGATCTTCGAGGAGGTGAAGCGAAGGCCGGTGTTCATCCGGCGGAGCATCATTCGCGATGGGGAAGTCAGGCCCGCCGCGCCGGCGATCGGCGCGGCGACGGAGCAGGCCGGGCCACGGTCGGCGTCATGATGGCCGGCATGGAAGGGCTCATGGCGCCCGATCACGCCCGGCCCTGTCCGGTCTGCGGGGACGCCGACGATTCACGGGTTTTTGCCGAGGCTGCCTACGACCTCTCGAAGCTCGGTGAGCATGCCTTTGCCTCTCGGAAAGTGCCCGAGTACATGCACTATCGTCTCGTGCAGTGCCCGACGTGCGACCTCGTCTACGCCAGTCCCGTGCCGGCGGCCGAGAGCCTCGTCCGGGCCTACGGTGAGGCGGCCTATGATTCGGGAGCCGAGGCTGCGTGTGCGGCGCGGACGTACGGCCGGATCCTCAAGCCCTATCTGAGTCGCCTGCCCGATCTGGGCATGGCGATCGACGTCGGGGCGGGCGACGGAGCCTTCCTCACGGAACTTGCCGACGCGGGCTTTGAGTCCGCGATGGGTGTGGAGCCATCGGCGGCGCCGATCGCGGCGGCCTCGCCGCGAGTGCGGCCGTGGATCCGTCACGGGGCGTTTCGCGAGGAGGAGTATCCCGCCGGCGAGGCGAGCCTGATCACCTGCTTCCAAACGCTCGAGCATCTTCCCGATCCGATGGAGTTTTGTCGGGCGGCCTTCCGCCTTCTGAAGCCGGGCGGGGCGCTGCTCGTTGTCGATCACGATTATCGCCACGTCGTCAATCGCGCGCTCGGGCGGCGGTCGCCCATCCTCGACATCGAGCATCTCCAGCTCTTTTCACGGCGGTCGATGGTGGAGATGCTGCGACGCTGTGGGTTTGCGGGCGTGGAGGCTCGCCACATCACCAACCGCTATCCGCTGCACTACTGGCTCAGGCTGGCTCCGCTGCCGGGCGGCCTGAAGCGACGGGTGTGCGACGCGGCACGGCAAACCTGGCTGGGTCGAATAACGATTCCGCTGCCCGTCGGCAACATGGTCGCCGTGGGATACAAGCCAATCAGTTCGTGATCGGTGGCAGCGGTTCGACGAGGGTGCGCGTGAGCGACGTGACGTAGTCGTTCAGCGTGTCGGGGGCGAGCCATCGTCGCCGGAGATACTCGATGCCGATGCGAGGGCCGTCGTCGCTGCCGGGTGCTGCCGGGTGGATCGCGACGAGCAGGTGCGGCCCCGTGCGGCGGATGGCGGTCATCGCGTAGGGCATGCCTGTTTCCGTGTCGATGAGCCGCTGGAGCTCGGCCGACGAGAGTGGAAGCCTGCCCATGACGACCATCGGCTTGCCGTCGGCGCCCTGCTTCACGTCGTCGCCCACGGAGACGCGGCCGGGAACGGTGCCTCCCGTTTCGAGCACGAGGGTCGTCGGGAGGGCGTCGGCCGGGGCCGCCAGAAACGTCCAGATGGCGATCGGGTAGAAGTCGTTGGTGCCGCGGATGGGGTAGTAATCCCGGAGTTGGATCGCGGCTGGGGCATCCCGCCGGATCAGTTCCTGGAGATCGCGGCGAATGGCCGCCTGTTTGGCGCCGTAGGCCTGCATGGTGAGGGTGTCGCGCCAGCAGGCTCCGAGGAAAAGCACCGCGATCGCCACGGTACCGACGAGCCATGCGGCAGGGCGGCCTGGGAGCACCCGACGGTTCATGGACAAGAGGAGGCCAACGATCGTCATCGCGATCGGCAGCGGGAAGAGCAGGCAGCTTCTCGACCACCAGCCATACGACATGATCGCCTGCCCGACGACCATGTAGGGAAAGGCCGCGGCGACGATGAGTGCGATCCCGCATGCCACGAGCCGTTCGCCGAGCCAGGGCTCGGGCTCCGCGGCTGCCGTCGTCTCGGGCCGACGGGTGGTGAGCCACCATGTAGCCGCCGTTGCCACCGCGGCAAGGAGCAGCCACACGCCGGAGGCGATCGCGTCGCGCATCATCGGCGTGAGAAAGTCGACGACGAGGCCGAGGCAGCCGAGGGCGAGTTTGGGAAGCTCGAAGGCCACGCGGTTGTAGTCGGCGTAGTGGCCGCTGGTCGGTGTGAACACGCTCTTCCAAAGCCAAAACACGATTGGCACGGCAAGGAGGTCGGGTGCACGCATCGCGGCCTGGGCGGCCCGCCCTCGAAGCGCGGGCCACCGCAGATCCCGCAGCCGCAGGATCGCGAAGGTGGCAGCGACCGCGTAGTGCATCACCAGGAGCGAGTTGACGTTGAACGACACGAACAGCAGGGCCAGGGCGGCGGCCCGCACGAAGAGTGCGGCCGTGCCACGACGGTCGAGCGAGTCGGCCACGAGCACCCAGCCGATCCAGAACAGCAGCACCCCGGCCGGATACATGACGAGCGACACGTCGCCGAGCACCTCGTACACAGGCGCCACGGCAGCGAGGCAGGCGATTGCCGTGGCCACGGCGAGGGGGAGCCTGGCCAGCCGTCGCAGGCAGACGTGCATGGCGAGAAACGACCCGACCCAGCAGGCGACACCGGCCGCCTTGGCCGCGATCACGCGCGACTCGAACGACCCCAGCAGCCGGAGCGGCGCGAGGAACCACCCCTCCATCGGCTTCCCGGCTTCCGTCAGTTGGCGGGTGAGGATGCCCGCATCGGGGAGCCCGAGATCGGCATTGGCCCACCATCCATCCCAGATCAGGAAGTCGGTGAGAAGGACGAGTCCATGGGCGAGCAGGGCGAGGAGGAACACAAGAGCCGATGATGCCAAGCGATGGCGAATGGTCGGTGCGATGTCCGCCAGGACAGCGGGCCCGTCGTGTCGTGAAGAGGAAGATGGTGAATGACTAGTGCGGGGCGTCACGGGAGTCACTCGACGGGACCGATGGCGTAGGTCGTGGGTTGAATGAGACTCGCGACAAGTTTGTCGCGTTCTTCGGGGCTGAACCACGAAAGCAGAAGGTAGGAAAGGCCGAGTTGGGGAGCCGGTAAATCCTTTCGTGCAGGGTCGAGGGTGACGAGGACCTGTGGTCCACGAAGGGGAACCGATTCGAGTGCATAGGGAAGCGTTGTCTCCTCCATCGAGTCCTTCAATGCGCGGGAAGAGAGTTGGAGCCGCGGCGGAATTCTGATTGCATCACCATCCACCCCGGCTTCGTAGCGGTCAGGAGCGATGCCGGAACTGTCGAACGCGAAGGCACGTGGCGATGCTGCCGTTCCGCTGGCGATGAATGACCAAATGATGGGAGGGTAGTAGGGAATCGTATGAGGGACTGGCATGTAGTCACGCACCTGAACGACACACGAGCCAGTCTGCTCGATCACGTCGTGAAGAATGCGGTGGGCGGCCTTTTGCTTTGCACCGAAGGCCTGATAGACGAGGTAGTTGCGGTTCGTGGCGCCAATGCCAAGAGCCGCGATAATCGCGACGGTGACAAGCCACGCGGTCGAGTGCCGTTGAAGCCAGATGGCGTTTATGAGTGTCGCCATGCCACATGCGATGAGTCCCAATGGAAGCCCACAGAGGACGCAGTTGCGACTCCACCAACCCTCGCTCGCAAGCGGTTGCCCGACCGCGATGTACGGGAAGCCGGCTGCGAGCAGGAGGAAAAAGCCCCAAGCGACGAGCGACAGTCCGAGACGCATGGGGACCGGGGTGGGAGCCCGCCAGTGTGAGACCCGTAGGACGTAGGCAAACCCAGCGCCCACTGCGAGTGATACGACAATCCAGGGCGTGTTGCTGAGGAGCTCAAGAACACCGGTCACGAGAAAATTGGACGCCATGACCAGATAGCCAACTGCGAGGCCGATCGGATTGAGTGAAGGCTGGTTGTAGCCCGTGGCGTAGTAGCCGTTCGTCGGCGTGAAGACCGTTTTCCAGACCCAGAAAATCACCGGCATCGCGAGAAAGTCGGCGTGCCGGATCGCGAGCCATGCCATCCGAACGCCCCAGGCCTTCCACGACGATTCCGAACTCCTCAGGCAGGCGAGGGTTACAGCGACGGCGTAGAACATCACGAGGTTGGAGTTGAGATCGAACGACACAAAAAACAGTGAGAGGGCCGCGAGTCGTGCCCCTGCCGATGGCCAGCCCGACATGGCAGGCAGACGCGACACGATCACCCAGCCGATCCAGAACAGGAGGATCGCCCCGACGTTCATCCAGAGCGCCAGTTCGCCAAGCAGGTCGAAGACCGGGAGCGTGACGGCGAGGACGGCAGCCGCGACGGCGACGGCCTTCGGTGCTCGCCCCGCACGATGAAGCACGTCCGCCATGGCCACGGCGGAGCCGATCCAGGCGGCAGAGCTCCAGAGTTTCGACCAAACGACGGGGTTTCCGCCGAGCCAGCGCATGGGCGCGTAAAACATCATGTCGAGCGGACGGCCCACTTCGTGAAAGAGGCGGGCCATGGTGCTCGGACCTTCCGTGCGGACGAGATCGGAGGCATACCACCAGCCGTCCCAGAGAACGTAGTCGGTGAGCGGCACGAGCCAATGCGCGAGAATGCCGGCCACCACGATCCAGACCCAGCCCGGCGGAGGAGTCCGCTCCGTGGCGACGGCGGGCGACACCGTTGCGACTGAAGGTTCAAAGTCACTCACAGACGACGACAGCCTGAATGTAGAGGTCGGATGGGGAGACTGAATACGAGACGAGCCGCCAGCCGGCCGAGTGGATGATGTCTTCGACCTGGGCTTGCGACCGGATCAAGGTGATTTCCGGCGGATGGAGTTCCACGGCGCGATGACCGTCGCGGTTGAGAAGACGGTGCCACCATCCGAGAACCTTGACGCTGGGCGCGGAGGCGAGAGGCCAGAAGGCGATCATCGTGCCGCCCGGTCGGAGCACCAGCCGCATATTGTCGAGAATCGTCCGGATCTCGTCGGGCGTGAAGTGCTCGAGGACTCCCAGGCTGTAAACACCGTCGTAGCCGCCAGGCACGTCTCGAAGGTTCATCAGGTCGGCGTGAATCGTGCCCTCGGCGTGGGGATTGTTGCGGCGATACCGTTCGAGGGCGCCGGGCGAGATGTCGAGGCCGGTGATGCGGAAGTGCTGCGTCACGAGAGCATCGACCTCACCGCTGCCGCAGCCGGCGTGAAGCAGCCGTGCCCCCTTCGGGAAACGGTGTTTCAGCCACCAGGCGAGCCGCGTGCAGATGAAAATTCGCCGATACACGCTCGCCAGCAAGGCATAGAGTCGATGCGATCCACGGGCATCGGTTGCCCAGTAGGCGTCCCATCCTTCGTGCTTCGGCGGGGCGTTGTGCTCGGGTGTCGGTGGCGATGATGTCATGGGCGGGTGATCTCCCGGCGGCGGGCAGCGAGCCGGAGCATCATCATCACGCTCTTGAACAGTTCGCGAATCGACATTTTGGAGTTGCCGTACGTGCGTTTGGGAAGGCGGATCGAGAGTTCCTCGATGGCGGCGCCGCGGGCGTGCAGCACCATCAGGCTCTCAAAAAAGAAGGCATAGCCGTCGCTTTTGACCGAGTCGAGCCAGTCGGTGCCGAGGCGGTCGAGGTGGTACAGCCGAAGGGCTCCGGTGGCATCGTAGGGGAGACGCAGCAGCCAGGTGGTGGCGAGGTGCCCGCCGCGGGTGAGGGCCTTGCGGAGCCAGTTCCAGTCGGCGAGCGACTCGCGATCGGCGAATCGGCTGCCGACCACGACATCGCCTCGCTCGCAGGCGACGAAGCGGGCGCAGTCGCTTGGCTGATGGGTGAGGTCACAGTCGAGCGTGAGTAGACGCCGATACCCACGGCGTCCGGCTTCCCGAATGCCGTCCTTGTGCGCGGAGCCGATCCCAAGCTTCCCAGGCCTTCTGATCACGTCGATCGCGCCGTCGTCTCTCGCGAGGTCCATGATCGCCTCGTATGTGCCGTCGGGTGAGTTGTCGTCACAAAACAGGATCGGCACGGGCCCCAGGTTGTACCGGAGCCCCTCGACGATGAGGCGAACGTTTTCACGTTCCTTATAGGTAGGAATGAAAATCAGAAGGTCGTTGTTGGTCATGACGGGCTGTCCGCGCCACCAGGTCTTCTACCATCGCCTCGAATCCCAGGGTGGGACGCCACCCCGTTTGATTGGAGAGTTTGCTTGAATCACCAACGAGACGCCAGCGGGGGCGTCCTTCCGCCGGACTCGCCACGACGTGGCGAGTCCAGTCGAGGCCAACCGCCCGAAAACACACGTCGGCGAACTGGGCAACCGTGTGAAGGTGACCAGAGGCCACGACGAAGTCATCGCCTCCATCGGCTCGGGCGATCGCCACGAGGGCGGAGGCGGCATCGCGAGCCGACTGCCAATCGGCCACGTCGTCGAGATTGCCGACCGTGACCCGCACCGAGGGGTCGGTACGGGCTGCAAGCGCGGCGACTGCGAGTTTTTTCGAGAGGAATGTCGCCGGTCTCAGTTCCGATTCGTGATTGAAAAGAATGGCTGATGCGACGTGCATCGCCTTGTCCGTTCGATAGAGTTCGGCGACCGACATTCCGGCGACCTTCGAGATGCCGTAGGGACAGCTCGGCGCCCGTGCCGTCGTTTCATCGAGCAGGCGGCCATCACCAAGACCGAAGATCCGACACGACGAGGCGTAGACCGTACGTGCTGCGGGGGCGTGTTGTGCCACCGCCGCCAGCAGAGCGGCGAAAGACGTCGCATTAACCGCAAGGCAGCCGGCGAGATCAACGTCGAGGGGAGGCGGCCCGTCCTGCGAAGAGCGATGGTGGGCCGCCAAGTAGTAGATCTCGTCCGGTTGAACGTCAGACACCAGACGAGCGAGCGACTCGTGGTGGAGCACATCGATGGCTCGCGAGTCCACGGCAGCGAGTGGCGACGGGCCTCGAGAAGCCGACACGACGCGGTGCCCCTCGGCGAGGAGTTGGGCTGAGACGAGCGCGCCATCCTGCCCCGATCCACCGATCACGAGGCATCGCATCAGTAGCCCACGATCTCAATCTCGGGAAGCGGGAAGATGAGCCGTCCTCCACGTTCGAGAAACGCTCGTTCGCGTTGTACGATGCCGTCCTTGAAGTGCCACGGAAGCACCAGCATGTAGTCGGGCTGCATGGCTCGGCCATCTGCCTCGGAAACGATCGGAATGTTGGTTCCCGGCGTGATCCGGCCCCATTTCTCCTCGTTCACGTCGCTGATCGCCATGATGTCGTCGGCGCCGAGGCCGCAGAACTGAAGGATCACGTTGCC
This sequence comes from Pirellulales bacterium, assembly GCA_017853835.1. Lineage (GTDB taxonomy): Bacteria > Planctomycetota > Planctomycetia > Pirellulales > UBA1268 > QWPN01. Next base: position 19,788 of record JAFMIU010000063.1, read on the forward strand.
CTTCGTCGAGGCTCCGCAACCGATGATCCGCTTGCCGGCCCCGGTGAGGGATTGGACCAGGCTCCGGAGTTCCTGGCGGTGCTCCCACACCCGGCGCTCGAAATCCCGGTAGACGGCGGGGTTGGCGAGGCCAAGATGGGACTCTCGCTGCACGATCCAGGATGAAATGGCCGTCGCTTCCTCGTGGCGCGAGTGCCGTCGGGCCGCGGTGATCGCAAAGCTGCCGCCGTTGACGGCATTCATCCACACGTCGACCACCTTCATGCCCTCGGCCTCGAGCATGTCGCGGACAACCGTGAAGGAGTAAAACTCGAGGTGTTCGTGGCAGATCGTGTCGTAGGAGTTGAGCCGGAGCATCGACGGCATGTAGCTCTGCTCGAAGTGCCAGAGGCCGTCGTCGGCGAGGGTGTCACGAATCCCTGCGATGAACGCTCGAGGAGATTCGAGGTCGTAGAACATGGCGATCGACGTGATGAGGCTGGCGCGTGCCTCAGATCCAAGGGCAGCGACGACGCGTTCACGAGAAAAGAAATCGACCACCAGCTCGGCGGCGCCTTCGTAGTGGTGGCGAAACTTTCCGGCGGTCGGGTCGACGCCGACGCGACGCAGGCCGGCGGTGCGGTACGATTTCAGCAGAGTGCCGTCGTTGCTGCCGATGTCGATGACCAGGTCATCAGCCTTCAGGCCCGCCACGCGCTCGAGCGCGTGGCACTTGTTGGTGAGGTGATCAACCATCGACTTGTTGAGGCCAGATCGATAGCCGTAGTTGTCTCCATACATCTCGCCGGCGTCGTAGCTGTGGTCGAGCTGAACGAGGTGGCACTCGTCGCACCAGACCAGGCGAAGCGGCCCTCGACTGACGGGCTCCTCGATCGATTTCGGAAAGACGCCGGTGAGGTGCTGCTCCCCCAGGTCGACGACGCGGATCAGGCCGGATCCACCGCAGCAGCGGCAGGCGACAAGGGGGGTGATGCTGCCCATGGTTTCCGAAAAAAGGATGAGTGAAGGAGATCGGTTGCGGGGGTGATCTCCCGCCAAAACCCGCGAGACACACCGATTTTGCAGGATAGGGTGCCGATACGACCGCCACAAGCGGCGCAGCCGAATCCCCACCTCCGGCCGCGGGGCGGCCGCTCCTTCAATGGGGCCGTTTGCTGGGGTAGAGTGCGGGAGTGCCCGGAACGTTCGGAGACAGAGGGAACCGTCCACCGCCGATGACCGCCCGCGACAAGATCAAGCCTCTTTCCGAACTCGCGCCAGCCCTCGCCGGCCTCCGTGGCCAAGGCAGGAAGGTGGTGCATTGCCACGGGGTCTTCGACCTCCTTCACGTCGGCCACCTTCGCTACTTTGAAGAGGCCAAGGCGATGGGCGACGTGCTCGTCGTCACCCTGACGACCGACAAGCACGTCAACAAGGGGCCGCACCGCCCGGCCTTCACCGAGCAGCTTCGCGCCGAGGTGCTCGCGGCGCTCGAGTGTGTCGACTTCGTCGCCGTCAACCCCACGCCCACGGCTGTTGAGGCAATCCGGCTTTTGAGGCCCGACATCTACGTGAAGGGTCCCGACTACAAGGACACCTCGAAGGACGTCACCGGAAAGATTCTCGAGGAAGAGGCGGCCGTGAAGGAAGCAGGAGGCAGGATCGCCTTCACGAGCGGCGAGACCTTCAGCTCCACCTCGCTCATCAACCAGCACATGGGTGTGCTGCCCCCCGAGGTGCAGACGTATCTCGCCGACTTTGCAAGGCGGCACCCGGCGGCCGAGATCCTCGACTACCTCCAGAAGGCGAAGGGACTCAAGGTGCTCCTCGTCGGTGAACCGATCATCGACGAATACATGTATTGCGAGGCCATCGGCAAGTCGTCGAAGGAGCCGACGATGGTCGTCAAGCGGCTCTCGAGCGAGA
>JAFMIU010000138.1 GCA_017853835.1 Pirellulales bacterium
ACGCCGGGACGGTGGCGACGGCGCGACCATCAGCGTGTGGGCAACCCCGAAGCGTTTCTCATCGCACGCCATGCTCCGCAAGAGCGACGGCGTCCACCGCCACCCATGGATCGGGAGTTTCGATGCCGAAGACCGCCTGCAACGTCCCTGCCGCGAGCGTCGTGTGCCGCGGCACGTGCTCGAGCACGACGCCTGACGCGGCCACCGACACCGGCTCGACGAGGCTGGTGCCATGTCCCCAGGCGGCCGCCAATCGACGGGCCACATCCGCATAGCTCACGTCGGCCGTCGCCGAGCACTGCACGATGCGATCAGGGTGGGAGGCGAGCGTCACCGCCGCGATCGCCTCGGCCGCATGGGCGGGCGACACGGGCGCGAGCATGAGGTCGCTGAACGGCCGCACCGGCTCCCCGCGCGTCCAGGCATCACGCCAGGAGGCAATCAGAGGAAGGGTGGAGGGAAGCACCTTGGTGAGGCGAAGCACCACGGCCTCGAGGCAGGTGGCCAGAATCGCCTCCTCGGCTTCGGCCTTCATCCGTCCATAGGCGGTCATCGGTGATCGCGGAGCGTCGGCAGGCGTCGCAGCGACCGTGCCATCGAACACCATGTTGGTGGAGAGCAACACCACCCGTGTGCCGCCCGATGACAGGCGACGGGCCAGTTCAACCGTGGCATCGACATTCACGCGATGGGTTTCGACGGCGTGATCCCGGCATTGCTGGGTGGATGTCACCGCGGCGGCCAGCACCGCACCCCGAAGCCCACGTGGCACCGTCCAGGACTCGGGCGACGCGGCAAGATCGAGCGGTACCGTGCCGGGGGTGCCCCGGCGGCTGGTGCGAACCACGGCGACGCCATCTCCTTCGAGCCGTCGGGCCACAGCCGTGCCCACGAGCCCGTCGCCCCCCACCACCAGAACCGCCCCGTCGGCCGCCATGCGGTGTCCTCGTGCAGGGCCTTCAACTCGTGGCGAACTGAATGATCGCGCGACCGGCGAGCCGCCCGCTGGTCATGTCGGCGATGGCGTCGTTGATCTGCTCGAGCCCATACCGTCGGCCCACGACGCCCGCGAGCGAGAGCCGTCCATCGCGAACCAGCCTCACGTATCGGGGGATGTCGACGTCGGGCCGGCACTCTCCACCATGCGATCCCACGAGCCGCTTCTCGAAGTGGAGCGGGAGGGTGGAAATGGATGCGGTCGCCCCCTTGGGCGGAACGCCCACCAGCACCGTGCGGCCGCGGGCATTGGTCAGTCGGCTCGCCAGGGCGATCACGTCGACGTTGCCGGTGTTGTCGATGGCGACATCCACCCCGGCGGCACCGACGATGCGTTCGATCTCGGTCGCCACGTCGGCCGTTCGCGTGTTGATCGTGTGCGTGGCCCCGAGCGATCGGGCCAGCTCGAGTCGGTTGTCGAACATGTCGATGGCGATCACGGGATGGGCCCCGGCGAGGGCCGCCGCCTGGATGATCGAAAGCCCGATGCCTCCTGCGCCAAACACCGCCAGGGATTCACCGATCGCGAGCCGGGCGTTGTTGGTGATCACACCGAAGGCCGTGGTGATCGCGCAGCCGAAGAGCGCCGCCGCTTCGGGATCGAAGTCGGAAGGAATCGGCGTGACACGATTCTCGGAGACGATGGCGTGGTCGTTGAACGTCGTCACCCAGCCGGCGTTCACCGGCCCGATCGACGAACCGTAGACGGGCGTGACCGACTCGAGTCCCGCCCCCTTTCGCCAGTGCAACACGACGCGATCGCCGGATTTCACCGTGCGGACGCCCTCCCCCACCTCGAGCACCTCGCCGCAGCCCTCGTGGCCGAGCAGGTGCGGAAGGAATCGGTCAGGCCCCTTCACGCCGTTGATCTCGCCCACCTGCGAACCGCAGATGCCGCTGGCGAGCACGCGCACCAGGACCTGGCCAAGTTTTGGCGAGGGAACGTCGATATCCTCCACCACAAGGGGGCGGCGTTGCTCGACGAGGATGGCGGCGCGGGCTTTCACGGTAGTCTCGGTGGCATGCGGCCGCGATCCCGTACACTGGGGCCGACCCGGGCGGGCCGTTCCGCCCCCGGCATCGATGGTGTACGACAAATCCTGGCGAGAGTGAAGTGCATGGGCCGTGAGGTGGACCTGCTGGAGAATTACCCCAAGCCGAAGCGGGATGTCGCCGCCCGCGGCAACGACAAGACGGACGCCGACCGGGCGATCGCCCGTCAGTTTGGCAAGGACTTTTTCGACGGCGACCGCCGGACCGGGTATGGCGGCTTCTCCTACCATCCCAGGTTCTGGCAGCCGGTGATCCCGACCTTCCAGTCGCACTTCGGCCTCACGGGCGAGTCGTCGCTGCTCGATGTGGGATGCGCCAAGGGCTTCATGCTCCATGATCTGGCGGAACTGATTCCCGGCATCACGGTGAAGGGTATCGATGTTTCGGCCTATGCGATCGAGCACGCCATCGACTCGATGAAGCCCCACGTGGCCGTCGCCGACGCCCGCCGCCTGCCGTTCGACGATGCGTCCTTCGACGTCGTCATCTCGATCAACACCATCCACAACCTCGAGCGGGCCGACCTGATCCAGGCCCTGCGCGAGATCGAACGGGTGAAGCGTCGCGGTGCCTTCATCACCGTCGACGCCTACCGCGACGACGAGGAGCGTCGGCGGATGGAGGCGTGGAATCTCACGGCCCGCACGATCCTGTCGGTCGATGGGTGGAAAGACCTCTTTGCGGAAGCGGGATACACGGGCGACTACTACTGGTTCATGCCATGACTGCGTCGGATTGCCAGGCGGCCATTCCCCGCCGAGACCTGCTCCTCCAGATGAAGCGCCTGCGGGCGCTCGAGGAGACCATTGCCGAGCGCTACCCCGAAGGCCGGATGCGGTGCCCGGTGCACCTCTCGACAGGCCAGGAAGGGGTGAGCGCCGCCGTGGGCCTCGTGCTCCGGCCCACCGACCTGGCGGTCAGCGGCCACCGGGCCCACACGCATTATCTGGCGAAGGGGGGCTCGATGCCCCGGATGCTCGCCGAGATCTATGGGAAGGGCACCGGCTGCAGCCGCGGCAAGGGCGGCTCGATGCACCTGATCGACGAGTCGGTCGGCTTCAAGGGAAGCACCGCGATCGTGGGGGGCACGGTGCCGGTGGGCACCGGGCTCGGTCTCTCGATCAAGAATCGGGGCACCGACCAGGTGGCGTGCGTGTTTCTCGGCGACGCCGTCGTCGAGGAGGGGGTGTTCTTCGAATCGGTCAACTTCGCGGTGCTGCACCGGCTCCCGGTGCTCTACGTCTGCGAGAACAACCTCTTCTCCGTCTACTCGCCCCTGTCGGTCCGCCAGCCTCCTGGCCGGGCGATCCACGAGATGGTCGCTGGCCTCGGCATCCGCACGGCCCACGGCGACGGCAACGATCCGGAGTTTGTCTACACGACCTGCCGTGGGATGGTGGACGGCATCCGGGCGGGCCACGGGCCGGCGTTCGTGGAGTTTGCGACGTATCGCTGGCGGGAACACTGCGGCCCCCACTTCGACAACCACATCGGCTACCGCGAGGAGGCGGAGTATCTCGCGTGGAAGGAGCGGGATCCGCTCACGACCTACGAGCGCCGGCTGTTGACCAACAACGTGGTCACCGACGACGAGGTGACGGCGATGAACGAGGCCGTCGCCACGGAGGTGCACGAAGCCTTCGCCTTCGCGGAGGCCTCGCCCTTTCCGGCTCCGGAAACGGCGTCCGACGATGTCTTCAGCCGGGGGGCCGCGTCATGAGCCGCCATCTCTCCTACGCGCAGGCGATCAATGAAGCCACGATGATTGCGATGGAACGCGATCCTCGGATGCTCTGCTTCGGGCTCGGCATGGACGACCCCAAGCGGATCTTTGGCACCACCGACGGTCTCGTGGAGGCTTTCGGGCGTCATCGCGTGTTCGACATGCCAACCTCGGAAGCCGGCATGACGGGCATCGCCATCGGTGCCTCGCTCGACGGCACCCGGTGCCTGATGACCCATCAGCGGCTCGACTTTTTCCTGCTCGCCCTCGATCAGCTCGTCAACAACGCCGCGAAGTGGCAGTACATGTTCGGCGGCCAGTCATCGCCGGTGCGGCTCGTCATTCGCCTGATCCTCGGCCGTGGCTGGGGCCAGGGCCCCACGCACTCCCAGAGCCTGCAGTCGTGGTTCGCCCACGTCCCGGGCCTCAAGGTGGTGATGCCGTCGTTTCCCGGCGATGCGAAAGGGCTCCTGCTGAGTGGCGCGTTCGACGACAATCCCGTCGTGTTTCTCGAGCACCGCTGGCTCCACAATCTTCAGGGACCGGTGCCCGAAGGGGATCACCGGGTGCCGCTGGGCAAGGCAGCCGTGCTTGCCGAGGGACGTGATGTCACGATCGTGTCGATGTCGTACATGACCATCGAGGCCTTGCACGCGGTGCAGTTCTTGCGTGAGTCCGGGGTGTCGGCCGATCTGATCGACCTCCGCTCGATCAGCCCGCTCGACTGGGACACCGTGCTGACGTCGGTTCGCAAGACGGGCAGGCTCCTGGCGATCGACACATCGCATGCGATGTGTTCGGTGGCCAGTGAGATCGTGGCCACGGCGGCGATCGAGTGCTTCCCGCAGTTGAAAGCCGCTCCGCAGCGGCTGACGGTGCCCGATCATCCATCTCCGACGAGCCCGGCGCTCGCCGAGCATTTTTATCCGCGGGCCGAAAACATCGTGGCCGCCGTCGCGGGGCTTCTCGACCGGCGTCTCGATCCATCCCCGCTCGTAGCGGCCCGCACGTCGCCGCACGACGTGCCCGGCGACTGGTTCAAGGGCCCGTTCTGATCCTCGAAGTGCGTTGAACCGTCTGCACGTCGGGCGTTGTCGTACGGCTCGCGCCGTGATGTTTCCCGATTCAACGATCTCCAACGGCATCGCCGCGCCGGTCCCACGGCTCACGCCGTTGGGCTTGGACGGAGCCAGTTCACACCTGCCGTCCGGCCCAAGCCCAAGGCCGTGAAGCCTGGGACACGCGAGGCTATCTCTCCAGACCCCATTGAGCGAGCGAATACGACCACGCCAAGCACGCCGTGCGTTTCACCACGCCGGTCCCACGGCTCACGCCGTTGGGCTTCCACGGGACAGAGACGCATCGCATCACCATCGCCCCGCCGTGTGACGAGCGAGGGGTTGCCCATGCCCCGGGAGACGGCGTCA
>JAFMIU010000139.1 GCA_017853835.1 Pirellulales bacterium
TGCCAGTCCACGACTCGGTCCGGAACCACCCGATGCAAAGGACTCGCGGGCATCGTCCTGTGGTGTAGGTGGCCCGTGGGTCGCGAGCCTTTGATCAGGGCCGTTCCAGCCCGGCTCTGTCGCTTGCGGCTTGAGCAATGGGCCGGTGCGATATGCAGCCGGGCCATCTCCAGCGTGTCCTCGAAGTAGTTGAAGGTGTTTCAGCGCGGGCCCAAACGGCTTGGGCTCGTGCGGCCGCCGAATCTCTCGCAGCTTCAAGGGACTTGATGCGGTACCGAGCCGCCTGAGGCCTGGTAGCGCTGTCGTTCCAGCGGTGGCACGCGCTGCCATCCCCGTCTCCGCCCATTGATTCTTAAGTGGTGCGAGTCGGGAACGGGCTTATTGTCCGGCGGAACGCTGCGGTTTAGGGGAGAGTAAAAAAGTATCTGCAAGGATCATGGACGCGTCTGGCAGATTGCAGGGAACGCGAGCGAACCGCTCGCGGAGTTTCCTCCCTGGAGTCGAAGATGATGGCCGAAGCGACGCTCTCCGCCCGCGAGGTTGCCGGGCAACTGAAGGTCTCCACGAAGCACCTGCGCACCCTCGTCCGCGAGGGCTTGGTTCCGCAGCCAGTCCGGTTCGGGGCCTGCCTGCGATGGCCAGCAGCGCCCTTTCAGTCGTGGCTCGATTCGGGCTGCCCTGCCTGCGGCCCCGTGAAGGCGGCGCGAACCGCCCGCCGGTGAATGAGAAGAGCCGGGCACGCGCGAACGTACCCGGCTCCAGCGTCCGTCCCCCGTCCCCATCGAGAGAGAGAAGAGCAGACCATGAAAACATACCACGGCGATCGGAGCCGGCTCCAGCCGATTCCCACGGAGCCCCTGGCTGTCTCGGAGGCCAAGGCAGCGCGGCTCTTGGGCATCTCGCCGAGAACCTTGTGGCAACTCCGCCACGACGGCCGCGGGCCGCGACACGCCATGATCGGCTCCTCGGTCCGGTACGCGGTCGCGGAGTTGCATCGCTACCTCGCGGAGCAGATCGCGACGACGGAAGGCGGTGCCGCGTGACCTCGCGAACCTTCCGCGGCCTGCCCGTGCCGAACCCAGCCCCCGACGGAATCGGCCCGCTGGAGCATGTCTTCGACGCGGCGATCGAGGCTCGCTCCCTGCTTCTCGCCTACGGGGACGTGTCCAACCTCCGGATGCCGATCTCGTGGGCGGCGGAGGAGACCGCCCGCGCCTGGTGCAACTCTGGTCGACATGGGCTCACGACGGATGTGCAGGATTTCATCTTCCTCACGGGGGCCATCACAGAGATTCTCGCGCTCGACCCAGTGACCCGAGAACATCTTCGCGCCCACCGGCTCGCGGTCCCCACGTGCGGCTGGTGCCGCGGAAAGCGAGGCCGCGCGTGAGCGAGGCAGTCAACAAGGTGATATCCGCGCTCGACGCCCACGGCTGCCAGCCCAAGCGATCGGGCAAGGGCTGGTCGGCGCGATGCCCCGGCCACGAGGATCGCAGCCCGAGCCTCTCCGTGAGCGTGGGCGAAGACGGCCGCTGTCTCGTTCACTGCCATACCGGATGCCCCCTCGATGCGATCACGCAAGCTCTCGGTCTCTCGGATCGTGACCTCTTCGCCGACTCGCCGTCGAGCCTGCGCAGGAGCGGCTCGCGATCCACGAAGCCCGCCGCCGCTCCACCACCGAGAACGTCCCCGTCATGGCGACGTGCTCTCGCCGGCACGATCCGGGACTACGGCGAGCCCTCCCACTTGCACGAGTACCACTCCGCCGACGGCAAGCTCGTGGGGATCGTGGCACGATTCCCCACGTCACCCGGAAAGACCTACCGGCAGGCCTCCACGCTAGACAACGGCGAGACCTGGAACGCCACGGCGATGCCCTCGCCGAGACCACTCTACAACCTCGCCGCGGTGCTCGCGTCCGACTGCGTGATCGTGGTGGAAGGCGAGCGGTGCGCCGACTCGCTCGCGTCGCTCAGCTACGTGGTCACCACGTCGGCCAGCGGATCGAAGGCGGCAGAGAAGACGGACTGGAGCCCCCTCGCCGGCCGACGGGTGGTGGTCCTTCCCGACCACGATGAAGCGGGCGAGGCCTACGCCGATGACGTCGCGCGTCTCGCGGTCGAGGCGGGGGCGGCGTCCGTGTCCGTGCTGCGAATCGCCGATCACTGGCCGGAGTGTCCCGAGGCGGGCGACGTCGCCGATTGGATCGAGTCTCGCGGCGATGTCGCGGAGCCCGCCGACGTTCGCGTCGCCTTTGAGGCTACGCTCTCGCAGGCGGTGCCGGCGGCCGTGGAGGCGCTCGAGACGGAGGACGACGAAGACGTTCTCTCGTGGGTTCCGTTTCCCACGAGCGAGTTGCCCGAGCCGGTCTCCGCCTTCGTACGCGAGGGGGCAGCGGCGATCGGCTGTGATGAAAGCATGATCGCGCTGCCCATGCTCTCGCTCCTCGCTGGTGCCATCGGAAACACCCGTCGGTTGCGGATCAAATCACAGTGGGCCGTTCCGCCGATTCTGTGGACGGCGATCGTGAGCGAGTCGGGCTCGGGCAAGAGCCCGTCCCTGCGGCTCGCTAGCGCGTTCATAGAGGATATGCAGGCAAGAGCTTTCCGCTCGCACGAGGTTGCGATGGCCGACTATGAGCGCCGCCTCCAGGAGCACGAGATTGCGATGAAGCGAGCCGCGTCACGGAACGGAGCCGCGCCGGGCGAGAAGCCCGAGAAGCCCGCGTGCCGGCGGTTCGTCGTGAGCGACACCACCGTTGAGGCCTTGGTGCCGATCCTTCGTGACAACCCACGAGGCGTGGTCGTGCTTGTCGATGAACTGGCCGCGTGGTTCACGTCGATGGATGCCTACCGCGCCGCCGGCCGTGGTGCGCTCGACCGGCCGAAGTGGCTGTCGATGTTCGATGCAGGCCCGGTGACCGTTGATCGGGCAACAAAGGCGACGGCCCACGTTCCCTCCGCCGCCGTCTGCGTCACCGGCGGTGTTCAGCCTGCAATCCTGCGGAACATCCTCTCTCCCGACGCGGTGACGAGCGGACTCGTCAGCCGGTTCATCTTCGCGATGCCGCCTCGACGGCGGATGCGGTGGAGCGAGGACTCCGTGTCGTTCTCGACCATGACTGCGATGGCCGATCTCTTCACGCTCCTCGTGGATGCCTTGGGCGACTCCACGATCAAAACCGACGGGCCGAAAGATCTCGACCTCGACCCCGACGCGAAGGTGCAGTTTGCTCGATACGCCGACTCGGTGTACTCGCGGCAAGAGGCCGCGAGTGGTGCCATGGCTACGATGCTGAGCAAGCTCCCCGCCACGGCCGCACGGATCGCCTTGGTGTTCCATCTCGTGCGGCAGGCTGGCACGGAGCCGACGCTCGGTCACCGCCTTGACGTTGAGTCGATCCGCCGTGGGATCGCTCTCGCGGAGTGGGCCGGCCGTGAGCAGCAGCGGGTCTACGGGATGCTCCTCGGTGATCGCGGCGTCGATCAGGATGCCGACGATGCAGAGACGCTCCGGAAGTGGCTGGCCGCCCACGGGGGCTCCACCACCCTTCGGAAAATCCGGCGTGGTCCGAAGAGTCTCCGTGACGAGGCCCGCGCCGCCGCAGCCGCGGAGCGGCTCGTGGTAGAGGGTCGGGCGGTGCGGGAGACGGCCGTGACGGGCGGCCGGCCGGCTCAGGTCGTGCGGCTCGTGGAGGCGGCGGTGCCATAAGGAGGCTTTTGGCACCTTTTTGGCATTGAGTGTTTTTGGCACCGGAGTGGCGTAAAACCCGGATGAAAGTCGATTCGGCACCCTTTTGACACTTTTGGCATTTGGCACCTGGAGGAGATGCGACATGGCCAGCCTGAGTAGAGACGGCAACGGCACGAAAAGGATTCTGTTCGTGGATGCCAATGGCCAGCGGCGGTGTATCCGACTCGGCAACGTGCCGGTCAAGGCTGCGGAGGCGTTCAAGAGCCGGGTGGAGGAACTGGTGGCGTGCTCGATCACGAACACGTCTCCAGGGGCGGACCTTGCATCGTGGGTGGCAAGCCTCCCGGACGCGATCCACGATCGGCTCCTCCGGGTGAATCTCGTGGGGGCGAGGACAAAGCTGGTGTCCCGGACACTCGGGGAACTGATCGAGTCGTTCAAGGCTCGTGCCAGCGTCAAGCCGTCTACGGCGGCTTCCTACGCTCAGGCCACGGATGCTCTCGTGGCCTTCTACGGTTCCGACAAGCCGCTCATGGAGATCACCACGGAGAGTGGTGACGAGTGGAGGAAGTGGATCGGCACGAACACCAAGGGCGAGGGAAAGCGGAAGAAATCGAGACTCTCAGCAGACAACCGGCTCTCACCGGCAACCGTGGCAAAGCGTGTTCACGTTGCCAAACTGATCTTCGGCAAGGCGGTGGCGTGGGAGTGGATTCCCGGCAACCCGTTCAAGGCTCTCCGTGCCGGCTCCCAAGCCAATCCCGCCCGGAACGTGTACGTGGATATCGCCACCACGGAGGCCGTCCTGGAGGCTTGTCCGCGGCTTCAGTGGAGGCTCGTGGTGGCACTGGCACGGTACGCCGGGCTCCGATGCCCTAGCGAAGTGGGGGCGCTGACGTGGGGTGACGTGGCGTGGGACCGTGGAGCCCTCGCGGTCAGGGCTGCCAAGACGGAGCACCACGGTGGAGATCACGCCGTCCGTGTTGTGCCGGTCTGCCCACGGCTGCTGGAGATTCTGGCGGATGCTTTCGAGGCTGCGGAGGACGGCGAGAACCTGATCGTCCCGATGGCGGCCCACAAGGCAGCCAACCTCCGCACGACGTTGGAGAAGATCATCGAGCGGGCAGGATGCAGGCCGTGGCCTAGGCTCCTCCAGAATCTCAGGGCATCGTGCGAGACGGACTGGGTGCAGAACTATCCGGCTCACGACGTTGCCCGCTGGCTCGGTCACTCACCGAACGTCGCCAGCCGGCACTACCTCCAGCCACGGGACCACCACTTCGCATCCGTGGTGGGAGGCGGCGCACAATGCGGCGCACTCGTGACGCAGAATGCGGCGCAGCAAGCCCCCGCAACGGACACGCAAAGAATCGCAAGGCGAGAGAAAACCCTAGTGAACCCCGAGGGAAACTCAGTTTCGCTCGGGAACCATGAAGAACTGGAAATCTGTTCAGTGGGCGGCGAGGGACTCGAACC
>JAFMIU010000064.1 GCA_017853835.1 Pirellulales bacterium
CGCATCGAAGCGCCCCGCCGTGTGACGAGCGAGGGGTTGCCCATGCCCCGGGAGACGGCGTCAGTGGCGAGCGGAGCCAGGATGGCGGAGCGAAGCCAATGCCGAGCGAGCCAAAGGGCATGGATGCCCGACGCGAGCGTCCGGCGACGGGGTGTGGGCAACCCCGAAGCGTGCCACTACACAATCGCCCACAAGCGCCCCCAAGCCGGAGACGACGCCGGGACGGCGGCGACGGCGCGAACATCAGCGTGTGGGCAACCCCGAAGCGTAGCCTCAACGCACGCGCACCCAAGCCGGAGCCGACGCCGGGACGGCGGCGACGGCGCGACCATCAGCGTGTGGGCAACCCCGAAGCACGCGGCCACCAGCGGCGATCCATCACGGTGCGGCACGCTCGCCGGATGGCTGGCGATGCGCACGATTGCCCCAGTCAAATCGCGGGGCGCTCGATCGGTCGAATCCCTCGAGGTGCCCTCGATCCGAGGCGTCACGATCATGGGGCCGGCAGTACGGCTCAGGCTCATCACCAAACACCTCGGCCAGGAGCGCCGCCAGCGGTGGGTCGTGCTCTCGCACCGCCTCGGGCGAGTTGACGGGGCCGTGCTGCGCGTCGTTGGTGCGATTGCATTGAAACCAGCTCTGCACGCCCTCCGCCCAATACTCCGCCGGATTCTCCCGGGCGTAGGTTTTCTCCCACCGTTTTTCCTTCGCCGCCTCGGCAAAGGCGGCTTCGAGCCGTCGCTGAAAGGTCGGATCGACCTGCGCCAGACCGATCTCGTGGATCGTGTGGCCAAACTCGTGGATCAGGATGTTTTCCGTGGCGTAGGGATCGCCGGGAAAGCAGAGAAGATTCTCCTCGCCGCAGCTGGTGGCTGGCCGAATCAGCGTGGCTCCAAGGCCACGGGCCCGCCGATCCCACCAGTCGGCCGGATCGAGGTCGGAATGTTCGGGCACATCAGTCGTGAACTCGTCGTGGGCCATCACCACAAACCGCACCGGCGACCGGCCGATCGCCCTCGCCAGATCCGGTCGCCGACTCGTCATCCAGGTGATCAACCAGGCCGCCTCGGCCACAGCCTCGGGCCGCACTCGGCGGCTTGCCACCACCGGGATGCCTCCTGCGGCTTCCGCATACTGGGTGTAGACAGGATCCAGCCGAAGCCGCTCCTGCACCGCTGGTGGCACCGGAACAGGAGCGGACGATGCCGAGGACGCGTCGGCCCACGCGACGCCTGCCGCCAGCACGCTCGCAAGGAGGCCAGGTATGCACGACCGCATCGCATCTCGCACCATCATGTCGCCTGCTCCTGAGTCACCACCGCGCTCAGCGCACCTGAACCCTCAGCGGCATGAGAAACTGCGGCCGGCCCGACAGGAGGTGGGTCAGCGTGTCGGCCTCGGCCAGGAACGCGTCGAGCCCCGGCACTCCCGCCATGCGGGTCACGATCACACGTCGAACTGTGGCATCGCCCGAGGATGCGGCAAGCCACGCCGCTGGCCCCATGCCCCTCTCCGATGAGGCCAGAAGGTCGTCGAGGATCCCACGCGGTTCTGGCAACAGAAGCTGATCCACCTCCTCATCGGCGTCGATGCCGGCGAGCGTGCGTGCCTCGTCGATCGCATCGTCGAGCGTGCCGAGTCGGTCGACGAGGCCGTTGGCCAGCGCCTGTCGTCCGGTGAAAACCCGCCCCGCCGCGAGCTCTTCCACGGTCGAGGGATCGAGACGACGTCCGGATGCCACCTTGCTGGTGAAGAGCCGATAGATCTCCTTCATGGTCCCCAGAAAGGCCTCCCGCTCGCCGGAGGTGAATGGCTTCTGGATCGACATCCAATCGGCATGGCGTCCTTTGCTCACCACGTCGGTGTGCACACCGAGCCGATCGAGTGCGTCGCCGATCGCCACCTTGCCGCCGACCACGCCGATGGAGCCGGTCAGCGTGCCGGGGGCCGCCACGATCCGATCGGCGGCGACGGCGATGTAGTAGCCGCCACTGGCCGCGATGTCGGAGAGGCTGGCCACCACCGGCTTGGTCGTGCGGTCCGCTTCCCGCCAGATGAGATCACTGGCGAGCGCCGACCCGCCTGGCGAGTCGATACGGAGAACGATCGCAACGACCTGGTCATCCTTGGCCGCGTCACGGATCGCCTTGCACACCGTCTCAGAGCCCGCGGAGCCCCCCATCAGGAGCTCATCGGCGCTCTTCCCCTCGCGAATCTCACCGGCGACGTGCACGATCGCAAGTCGCTTGCCGCGACCGGCCGTCGATGATTTCCCACGACTCGAAAAAAGCTCCATCATCTTCACGAGACCGCCGATCCCGGAAAAATCTCCGTCGAACTTCCGCTCGGCATAGTCGCGGGTGAGCTTCGGCGCCGCCGCCCCGAGCCGACTGGCCAAGGTCGCTGCGGCCTCATCCTCGTATCCCACCGCATCGATCAGCCCCGCCTCGCGGGCTGCCTCGGCAGAAAAAACACCGACGTCTACGAGTTCACGAATCCGTTCCTCAGCCATGTGGCGATCCGATGCAACCTGTTCCACGAACTGATCGTAGAGGTCGCCCACGAAGGCCTCATACTGAGCCCGTAGCTGCGGGCTCATGCTGTCTCGCATGAGCGGCTCGGCCGCCCCTTTGAACTCGCCCACCTGAAGAATCTCGGCGGCCACACCCAGCCGATCGAGGAGCGACTTGAAAAACATCATCTCCGCCCGCACGCCGGTGATCTCGAGCGTCGACGCGGGCGGCATCGACACCGTGTCGCACGCACAGGCCACGGCGTAGTGGGCGGGGGAACCGCTCACCAGGTGCGCGGCGACGGTTTTGCCGGCACGCCGCAGCCGCGCGATCGCCGCCCGCAGTTCCTCCGACCGTCCTCGGCCGAGAGACGGCGAGTCGATCGACAGCAGCACGCCTTTGATCCGAGCGTCACCGGCAGCCTTGTCGAGCCGTTCGACAAGCCGGTGCAGATGGGGAGACACGTCGGCGAGGAGGCCCTCCTGCCCCACGCCTTCCGGCAGGCTCCCCGCGATCCTGACATGGGCGATCGATGCGTGGGCTGCCCGCGCCGGAGCCGATTCGGCCGGCGGTTCGACCGTGTTCGCCTGTGGCGCTGCCAGGACCACGGGCGCTGACGCTGCCCACAAGGCCAACCGTCCGAGAACACCAACCGCCATCCATCTGCGTCGCTGGATCATTCCGCCTGCCTCCGTGCCAGTGCCCTGCCGCCACGGCGACATCGTACCGACCAGACGTGGTTCCGCGGCACGACCCCGCCATGACCCCTTGAAAATGAACGGCCGTATAGTAAGATACTGGCGTCCAGACCTGGGTCTGCCGATACCACTCTCCAGCGAGAAAGGATGCGGGCTCCCGCCCCACCCCCATGGCAAAGCGCAAAGCCTCTCCACGAGCCTCCTCCGAGCGACCGAAGCCCCGCCGCGTCGCTGCGGCCGCCGCGGCGGTGCGCGGCAATCCCCTCAACCTCGGGAACCGCACCACGTCAGACGACGCCGGCGATGCCCCCACCGAGCGGCAGATGGAGATCTATGCCTTCATCCGCGACAAGATCCACTCACGCGGCTATGGCCCCACCGTTCGCGAAATCGGTGAAGCCTTCGCGATTCGATCGCCGAATGGCGTGGTGTGCCACCTCAAGGCCTTGGAACGCAAGGGGCTGATCACCCGCGGCAAAAACATGTCGCGCGCCATCGAACTGGTCAATGAGCCTGCCCATCTTCGCGGCCTTCCCATGGCGGGATGGGTCGCCGCCGGCACCCTCCGGCCGGCAGAAGAGCAGAGCGAGCGAATCGACTTCGAAACCCTCTTCAACCGCGACAATCATTTCGTATTGAAGGTGATGGGCGAATCGATGATCGACGCCCAAATCGCCGACGGCGACTGGGTCGTCATTCAGAAGAAGCAGACGGCCCATTCCGGTGACATCGTCGTCGCCCAAACCGAAGACGGTGAAGCGACCCTCAAGCAATGGTTCCCCGAGCGGGATCGCATTCGACTTCAGCCGGCCAACGCCTCGATGAAGCCGATCTACGTCAAGCACGCCCGCGTGCTCGGGGTGCTCGTCGGAGTCGTCCGCAAAACCTGACGGCATGGCGAATCGCCATCCCTCCACCCTGCCCGATTGCGTCAGCCTGTTTTTTCGAGCGGCGCGTCGTGGTGCTGGTGGAGTTTGTTGTAGAGCGTCTTGAGGCTGATGCCGAGTTCTTCGGCCGTCCGAGCCTTGTTGCCCTTGTTGCGGTCGAGCCCTTCGAGGATGGCCCGCATCTCGAGTTCGCGCAGGCTTTCGGGCCGCGCCGGCGTGGCAGGAGCGGCCGGTGAACCATCGGTGCGGGAAGCCGCGACTGTCCGGACAGCCCCCAGCCGTGTCGGCAGGTGCGCCGTCTGAAGCGGCAGTTCGTCACACAAAACCAGACCGTGTTCGACGACGTTCGCGAGCTCCCGGACGTTGCCCGGCCAGTGATGAGCCGCCAGCACCTCGAGCGTGGTGGTGTCGGCAACGACCGACTCGGCCGGCACCTGGGGCCGCGCTCGCCGCACGAGGTATTCGACGAGTTCCGGAATGTCGTCGCGCCGTTCACGGAGCGGCGGAATCGTGATTTCGAACGTGTTCACCCGAAACAGGAGGTCTTCACGGAAGTCGCCCGACTCGACCATCGCTTCCAAGGACCGATGCGTGGCGCACACCACCCGCACATCCACCGTGATCGGCTGGTTGTCGCCGACCCGGCGGATCTCACCGCTTTCCAGCGCCCGCAACAGCCGCGACTGAAGCGGCTTCGGCAGTTCACCGATCTCGTCGAGAAAGAGGGTGCCGCCGTCCGCCACCTCGAAGAGTCCGGCCCGGTGCTCATCGGCACCGGTAAAGGCACCCTTCCGATGCCCGAAGAGTTCGCTCTCCACGAGATGCTCCGGCAGCGCGCCGCAGTTCACCGCGACGAGCGGGCCGCCCGATCGGCCGCTCCCCTCGTGGATCGCCCGCGCGACGAGTTCCTTGCCAGTTCCCGTCTCGCCGCGAATCAACACGGTGGCATCGCTCGCTGCGACACGAGCCACGAGCCGTCGCACCTGCTCGAGCCCCTGCGAGGAGCCAATGAGCCGCGTGGTGCCCTCCGCCTGCCGAACCCGCCGCTCGAGTGCCCGAAGCCTCGTCGTCAGTTCCCGTTTCTTCCGAACCCGCTCGAGCACCGCCTGGATGTCCGAAAGCTTGCAGGGCTTGGTGAGATAATCGAACACACCGTGCCGCACCGCGGCCACCGCACTCTCGACCGATGACTTGCCCGTGATGATCACCGTCTCGGTGTCGGGGGATGTCTCCCGAACCCTGGCCACCACCTCGAGGCCGCTGGCGCCGGGCATGTCGAGATCGACGATCACACAGTCGTAGCTCGTGCGATCGAGCGCCGCCAGAGCCGTGCGACCATCGGGGCATACCGTCGCCTCATGCCCCAGCCGAGGAAGCTCGATCCGCATCAGCTCCTGCAGCGACGCCTCATCGTCGGCAAACAGGACTCGCATCAGCCGGGTCGATGATCTCACGAAATCTCCTTGCAGATGGTCGTCGCCATGTCAGGCGGCACGTCCAGGAACGCTTGGAATCGCCATGTCCACCTCGCCGACGCGGGCGAGCGGAAGCGTGACGCGAAAAGTCGCTCCCGTGCCTGGACCATCGCTCGCAGCCTGGATGCGGCCACCGTGATCGGCCACGATCCGGTGCACGATCGACAGCCCGAGGCCGGTTCCCTGCCCCACCCGACGCCGGGTGAAAAACGGCTCAAACAAATGCTCGAGCACCTCCTGGGTCATCCCGCACCCGTCATCGGCGAGGATCAGGGTCGCCTCGCCTGCCGACTGACGGACAGACACCCGGACGTGCCCCGATTCCTCGATCGAGTCGAGCGCGTTGACGAGGAGGTTGAGCACCACCTGCTTGATCTCCTGGGGATTGACCATCACGAGGGCATCAGGGCCTTCCTCGATCTCGATCGTCCGCCCCGCAAACCGCCCCACGTGCCGCAGCATTTCCGACACGTCGGCCACGAGTGCGGCGAGCGCGGTCGCCTGCCGCCGCACCTCGCCCAGCCGCGAAAAGTCGAGGAGCTTCTCCGTGATCCCCTTGCATCGAAAGGCCTCGCTCTGGATCAGGGCGAGGTACCGTCGAACAATCGTGGCATCGGCATCGTCGGCGGCGAGCTCGTTGAATCGTCCCTCCAACGACTCGGCACACATCGCGATCGACGCCAGAGGATTGTTGATCTCGTGGGCCACCCCCGCCGCAAGAAACCCCACGCTCGCCAGCTGCTCGCTGCGAATCACTTCCCGGGTGCGCTCCTGCACCTGCCGGTCGAGATCATCGCGGATGGCCTGAAACCGCTCCGTCATGTCATTGAGCGCCCCGGCGAGTTCCGCCATCTCGTCCTTGGTGTCGACCTGAATGCGGAACGAGAAATCACCCGATGCCACGCGGCGCGATCCGTGACCGAGCATCCGCAGCGGCTTGAACACCCATCGGTAGGTCAGCACCGCGATGGCGGTGAGGAGGCAGGCGGCTGCGATCGCCGCCGTCCAGGTGGTGATGATGAGCGTGCGGTATCGTGTGCGCACTTCGCTGGAGAGGTCGTGGAGCCGCTCCTGAAGAAACGACGGCAGCTCTGCGGTGAGCGATGCCAGGGCATCGAGATGCGGCGCCACGGCCAACAGCATGCCTCGACGAGTCGTCACGGCGTCGATCGATTCCGAATCCGTGGCATGCTGATGCGAGATGGAGTCGATGGTGGCGAGGCAATCGGAAATGCGTTGGGCCGTCCGGGCCTCATGCGTCCGATCCGCCAGCCGGAAGTCGTCGAGCTCGAACGCCGCGAGTTCCTGACGGTAGGCCTCGAGCGCCGCCTCGGTGGCCCGCATCCCCGACAGGAAAGCCGATGCATCGGGCGCTTCCGACGAGAGCGCCCTGGCGTGGGCGAGGCGGAGCATCCCGACGCATTCGCCGAGTTCACTGGCCAGAGGCAGCTCGGCCGCACGGCACGACAACCCTCGCACGAGCCGTCGATACGAATAGATGCCGAGAAAGCCGCTCGCCGACAGCACCACCACCATGACGCCCAGCAGGAGGGCACCAAGCAACAGCTTTTCGCGGATGGCACGACGGCGGGGCACGTCGGGACTCCCAGGCGATGATGAGGCTCTCGCGCGACGCTGCGCGGGCTCGGGAGGGTAGCAAGGCTGCCCCGGCCCAGAAAGACGGAAACACCCGTAGACTGTCGGCTACACGAGCCCCCATCGCTTGCGCAGCAACCACTCCGTGGCCATGCCGCCTGCCATGAGGAGGAACATCGGCCAGGTGTCCCATGGTGAGAACGACCACTGCTCCTGGGATTCGATGGCCGGAGGGGTTGCGGCGATCTCTTCAAACACGGTCGCAAGTTCCTCGGGAAGCCGTACGCCGCCGGTCGTCACCTCCGCGAGCTGCCGCATCAGGAGTGGATTGGCTCGGGGATTGGCGAGCTCGAGATCCTGACGAAACACCGTGAATCGTGCCGACCGCTCCTGAGGGGCAGGCTCGCCCGGTCGCGACGCCTGCACCACGAGCCGCCAGTCGCCCGGCTCGGCCGCGTCCGTGACCGCGCCTGAGAAGGTGTCTCCCTGCCTCGCGAGCCGAACGGGCCGCCGCGTGCCGTCGGGGGCCACGAGGGTCGCCTCGAGGCTCACCCCGGGCGACGCCGTGCCATCCGGACGAGTCAGCCCGGCATCGAATGGGAGCGGCGTGCCCGGCGAGATGCGACGCTGTGCCAGCCGAAGCCAAAGCCTGTCGTCGGCGGCATCGTCCTGCCGCGCAAGCCAGAGGACAAACTGCCGCCAGAATCGGCGATGCTGATCAATGGCTCCCTGCATCGCCCATCGCCAGGTGGAATCGGCCGCAAAGGCCGCGACGCGGCCGCTTCCGTAGTCGCGACCGACGAGCAGCGGCGAGCCGTCCGCCGACGCTGCGAGCGTCTTCGTCGTGGGCTTCAGCACGCCCAGGCGATTCGCCCCGTCGAGTGGCGGCATCGCCTGCCAGGCAGCCCGCGTCTCCTCGTCGGTTTTCCCCAGACGAAGGATCGACACCCCTCCGAACTGCCGGTCGGGCACGAGCCGCACCGCGCCCTCCACGTGGAGCGTCGATCGAACCGGCCCGTCGAACGGCTGCCGTGAGAGGGGATCGATTTCAAATGGCATCGCCGCCCCGAGCGGCGAACTCCCCCAGCCGCCGGCTTCGAAGGCGTGGAGCCCGCCGAGTAGGCCAAGCCCGGCACCGCTGCCAACCCGTGTGAGAATGGTGCGGAGATCCTCCGGTCGCAGGGCGGTCGCGTCGAGGTCACCGATCAGAAACACGTCGTAGTCACCGGCCAGCCGCTGCGAGAGGTTGACCGGCCATCGGTCACGCCGAGACGAGTCGATCCACTCGAAGTCGATGTGCATGTCGGGACTGGCGGCGAGCACTCGACGGAGGAAACGCTGTTCCACCCGCAGGGCACCTTCGAGATAGAGCGCCTTCAGCCCGCCCTCGATCACCTCGACGAAGGTCGACAGTTCATTGTTGGCAATCACCACTTCGCCGTCCTGCGGCTCAACCCGGAGCGTCACCTTTCGTTCACCCAGTTCGGTCGGCGTCCACGACAGCCGCACCGCGTGGTCGGACGACTCCGTGTCGGCCCGCACCCGGGTTCGGGCAACCTCCTCCATGACACCACCACGCCCTTCGGCGAGCAGCACGACGCCCACGTCGCGGCCCACGAGCCCCTCCAACCGCACGCGGCCGGAAACCTCCAGCACGTTCTTGAGGTAGACGGTCTCGGAAGCCGTGAGGTTCACCACGGCGGCATCCCGTGCCTGCCCGCCGCCACGCTGTTGCCCGAACGTCACGCTCCAGAGCGGAGCCCCCACATCAGCCACTTTCCTCGCCGCAGTCTGCGGAGGGATGTCTCTCGGCGCATAGGCGTGTTGTGCACCGTCGCTCAGCACGATCACACCCGCGAGCTGCTTGCCGGCGGCCGCCCGGAGGCCATCCTCGATGGCAGCACCGATGCCGGTCTCGTCCACGCTGCCCCGCCGAGTCCAGGAGCCCAGCGGAAAGGGATCGTTGCCGGCCGGCTCGACGACCTGGGTGTCTCGATCGAACGTGCGCATCACGATGTCGAAATCACCTCCGGCGACGAGCGTGCGGGCCGCCGGGCGGGCCGCGGCCAGGGCCTCGACCATCGTGTCCCATCGGGATCGCTCGCCGGGGCCATCGGTCACCGTCATGCTCTCCGAGGCATCCGCGAGAACGACCACGGTGCCGTGCTGCCTCGCCTTCCGTGCCGACACGATGGTCGGCCGCAGCATGCACAGCACGACCGCCAGAAATGTCGTCATCCGAAGAAGGATGAGAGCCATGCGACCACGCCGGCTCAGCCGTGAACGGTCCGGCGGAACCAGGAGCAGAACGGCGAGGAGCCCACACCCCACGAGGACCACGAAGGCCCACGACCACACCGGGTCGAAGTGGAGCGACAACTCTTCGATCACCGTCCCCTCGCTCATGACGCATCCTCCGACGGCAGAGGAGGCGGTGACGGCCGGAGCGGGGGTGGCGGCGGCTTGCCTTCGGACGAGTGGGGCGGGCCCCCGACGTCGGAACGTGGCCACCCCTCGGATTCCTCCGCCGCTTCCGCCGCAAACTCGGCGGCGGGACGCTCCGCCTCGTCGGTCTCGCGTGGTGCGTAGAAGCGATTGGCCACGATCCAGTCGGCGGCGATGGCGAGCGCGACCAACACGATCACCCACGGAAACACCTCGGCACCCACCCGCTCCCGGGTGACGTCGCGCACGATTTCGGACTCCGTGCGAGCCATGCGATGCTCCGCCCCCAAGACGGTCGAGAGAGCCTCGTCGGAGAGCCTTCGGAAATCCATGGCGGCAGGCGGCAGGTTGACGCTGAAGCCCCGAGACACACCGGTGCCGTCGCCCCCGGCGCGCACGAGGTAGTTGCCCGGAACCTGGGTGGCGGTCACGGTGATGGTGCCCCGTTTCTGATCGACGGGCGCGGGAAAATCATCACCGCCGGGCGTGCTCACCATCGCCATGGGCGTGTCGCGACGGCCGACGTGGATCACCGCCGGCACGCCCGCCACCACGTTGCGGTCATCCGTCGTATCGACGGCGTGCAGCAGCATCTCGTTGGCGAGCATCACGAATGGCCAGGGCTCGAATCCGGTGGCCAGCGTGTTCCATGCATCGGGATCGCTGGCCGACTCCGACACGGGCGTGGTCACCACGACAACCGTTCCATTGCCCACCCGGCGCTCCACGATCGCGGGAAGGCCGTTGCGAAAGGTGGCAACCACCGATGCCTGGCCGCCATCGGCCTCATCGGCAAGTGGCCGAAACTCCCAATGGCGGGCGACCGGATAATCCTGCCACGGCACGGCATCGCCAACCCTGCGAAATGCCGCCAGCATCGGGTGATCAAGCGAGGCGGGCGCGAGGTAGTTGCCCTCGCGACTCCGCCACACACGCACGAGCTCGCCGCCGAGCACCCGCCGCGACGCTTCGGTATTGAAGCGTTCCGATGTTCCCGCCCGTGATCCCAGCCACACCACCAGCCCGCGCCCCCCAGCCACCCATCGCTCGAGCGCATCCCACTGCTGCGGCGACAGCGGGGGCGGGTCGAGAAGCACGATGCCCTGCGCCGCATCCCATGAGGCCGAGCCGAGCGATGCCACATCGATCACCTCCGGCTCGAATCTCGCCTTCCCGGCCTTGGCCAGTGACGATGGCGCGATCGCCTGCACCAGCAGCGATGCCGTGCTCGCAGCGGGCCGGGGAGCGGCGACGATCACACGGGCTGCCGCCCCCACCTCGACGGTGAAAAACACGACGTTGTCCGCATCGAGATCGTCATTGCCCTCGATCACCACCCGTCCCTGCCGTGTGCCTGGCTCGAGCCCGGCCACATCGAAGTCAACCGGCATGGGCGCCGCTTCGTTCCACGCCACGGGCTTCACGCCGCGTCGCACATACTGCCCATCGCGGCCGAGCATCTCGACCGCGACCGTGCGGTTCGCCTCGGGCCCCACCCGCGTGGCCATCACCGACACCGCGAGCGAGTTTCCCGCCGACACGCGTTCACCCGACAGGTCGATCGATTCCAGACCGAAGTTGCGGGGGTGTTCGGCCCCCACGTCGACAAACAACACGGGCGGGTCGCCGGCCTCGGAAGGGGGCAGCGGAGGCGTATTCTCCCAAGCACCGCGTGAGCAATCGGTGAAGACGTAGAGTTCGCGACGGCTCAGCTCCGAGCCGGCCAGAAGCCGCCGCGCCTCGGCGATGGCCGACGAAAGCGACGACCCCGGCGCCGACGCGGTGAGCCGACCGATTCTCGCCGCGGCCGCCGCGGGCGTCGGTGAGAATCCCGCCGCGCCTCCGGCCGTGTCGAGCACCGCGAGCCGACTTCCGTCCGGAAGTTTTGCGAGGAGCCCGCGAGCCAGACTCGCCGCTCGTTCCAGCCGGGTCTGATTAGCCTCGCGGAGGGCCATCCTCGGCGACGTGTCAAACACCAGGGCCGCGGCGACTGGGCCCTCGCCGCCTCCGATCCAGCCGGCCCCGCGAAGCACCGGCCGCGCCAGCGCCAAGGCCACCAAGGCGACCGCCGCCATTCGGAGCAGCAGCAGCAGAATGTGGCTCAGCCGAAGCCGCCTTCGATTGGCAGCGGCCCGTTGCCGGAGAAATCGCAGGGCGGGAAAGGTATGCGGCACCGGCTTCCGCCGCATGATCAGGTGCAGCACCACCGGCACCGCCACGAAGGCGATACCGCCGAGCAGGAGCGGCGAGATGAAGGAGAGTCCCATGGGCTCAGAATCGGTTTCGCCTGCTTACGAGGTATTCCGTCAGCGCCCGGTCAAACTGCATGCTCGTGTCGAGGGGCACATAGTCGATGCCACAGCGAAAACAGAACGCCCGGTAGTCTTCTCGAAACTCTTCGACGGCTGCCACATAACCGCTGCGGGCCGCATCGGCGTCGACGACGAGCCGATCGTCCGCCTCCGGTTCGGTGAGTTCGAGCATGCCCTCGAACGGAAAACGCACCTCGGCCTCATCGAGCACATGAAACAGGATCACATCGTGGCCGCGGTGCCGAAGCCGGCGCAGCGCATCCTGGACGGGGGCCTGATCGGCAAGCAGATCGCTGAACACCATCACGAGCGAGCGGTGACGGAGCATCGCCGCAATCTGCACCAGGCTCCGGGCGATATCGGTGCGACCCGAAGGCCTGATCTTCGCCAGCACCGAGAGCACCTGGGCGATCTGCGACCGTCGCGACCGCGCCGGAAGCGATGTTCGGATCTTTTCGTCAAACACCATCAGCCCGCACGGATCCTGCTGGTGCACCATCAGCCAGCAGAGTGCGGCGGCCAGGGAAATGGAATAGTCGAGCTTGGTCAGTTCCTGGCGATACGTGTAGGCCATCGAGGCGCTCGTATCGATCGCGAGATAGCCCGTGATGTTGGTCTCGGCTTCGAACTTCTTGATGTAGTGCTTGTCGGTCTTGGCATACACCAGCCAGTCGATGTCCTTCGGGTCGTCTCCCGGCGCGTATTTTCGGTGCTCGCTGAACTCGACCGAAAACCCCTGGTAGGGACTGGCATGGAGCCCCTGCAAGAAGCCCTTGACGATGAACTGCGCCCGCAGATCGAGACGGGCGATCCGTCTGACGACCTCCGGCTTCAGGTATTCCTCGACCGCGCGGGCCATGGCATGTGCCTCCTCGCAGCCGTCACTTCACGAGCTTCGGAATCTCCGGCTCGGGCGTCTCGCGAAGCAGCCGTTCGATGATCGACTCGCTCGTGAGCCCCTCGGCCTGGGCCTGGAAGTTGGTCGCCACGCGGTGCCGCAGCACAGGCACGGCGACCCGCCGGATGTCATCGAGCGACACGCTGAATCGGCCATCCATGGCGGCCATCGCCTTACCTCCCTGGATGAGAAATTGGCCGGCACGGGGCCCGGCGCCCCAATCGACGAGTTCCGCGACGTAGGGCGGAGCCTGCGGATCCTTCGGCCGAGTCGACCGAACCAAACGGGCGGCATACTTGATCACGTATTCGTTGACCGCCACACCGCCGACCAGTTTCTGGATGTTGCTGATCGCCCGGCCGGAGAGCACCTTGCGAACCTCGGGCTTCTCGGCCCGTGTGGTCGACATGAGGATCTGTTCCTCTTCGCTCGCGGTGGGGTAGCCCACCTTGATGTTGAACATGAACCTGTCGAGCTGGGCCTCGGGCAGCGGGTAGGTTCCCTCCTGCTCGATCGGATTCTGCGTGGCGATCGTGAAGAACGGGTCGGGGAGCGCGTAGGTTTCCTGGCCGACCGAAACCTCCCGCTCCTGCATGGCCTGAAGGAGCGCCGCCTGCGTCTTCGGGGGGGTTCGGTTGATTTCGTCGGCGAGGAGGATGTTCGTGAAGATCGGCCCTTCCACAAACCGGAAACTGCGGCGCCCGGCCTCATCCTCCTCCAACACGTTCGTGCCGGTGATGTCGGAAGGCATGAGATCGGGCGTGAACTGCACTCGCTTGAACTCGACATCGAGAATCCGCGCCAGCGTCGACACCATCAGCGTCTTCGCCAGACCGGGCACACCCTCCAGCAGGCAATGGCCGCGAGTAAAAATCGCCGCAAACAGCTGCTCGAGCACATCGGCCTGTCCCACGATCACCTTTTGAAGTTCCTCCTGCATCTGCTTCCGATGCTGGGCGAACTCCGTGAGGATGTCGTCGAGGGTCTTTGGTTTCGGGGCGGTCGACACGCCGTTAGTCCTTCCTGCCGGAACGGGAATCCACACAGGTTTTCAGTATCGGCTGTCTGCCATCGATCGGCAATCGCATGCGACGCCGGATTCGCCGACGCAGGCCGCCTATCCTGCCGAAGCCGTGGACGTGATACGATGCGCACTGGACGTCCTGCCACCCTGGCCGCCATCCCGTGGAACACCTCGGCATGTTCGTGCCGCCCCCTCGCCGCCGCCAGAGCCAGCGACGCGGCTTCTCCTGTGCCGTCGTGGTGCTCGCGACGGTGGTGGTCGCCACGGGCGCAGCCCGCGCCGCGCCGCCGATCGGCCCCCGTGACATCCAGCAGGCGGTCGAGAAGGCCCGCGACTACCTCCTGAGCCAACAGGACCGTGCCGGTGGCCATTGGGATGCCATGGGGTCGGCCGACAAACGCGTGGGGGCCACGGCCCTCGTGGCACTGGCGTTGGCCAACGCAGGCGTGACGGCTGATGCGCCTCCGATGCAGAGGGCGCTCGCCTGGCTTCGTCAACAGAATCCCGACGACACCTACTCGGTGTCGCTCCAGACGATGATCCTCGCGATGCTCTCTCCCGACGCCGACCGGGCCATTCTTGAACGCAACGTCGAGTGGCTCGAACTGGCCCAGGTGAAGCAGGGGCCGGGTTCGGGATCGTGGTCCTACAACCAGGGCCGCGGTGCCGGCATGGGCGACAACTCCAACTCCCAGTTTGCGGTGCTCGCGCTCCACGAGGCATCCCGCGCGGGCATCCGGGTTCGGCCCGACACCTGGGTGCGGGCCCAGCAGTATTGGGTGGCCTGCCACAATGCGGACGGCTCGTGGGGCTACACCCTCGGCAACGCGGGCGGTTCTGGAAGCATGACCTGTGCGGGGATCGCGAGCGTCTGGATCACCGCCGAGCACTTGGGCACACCCGATGCCCGTGCGGGACGTGACACCGTTTCGTGCTGCGGCGGCGGGTCGACGCCGAAGGATCTGGAGCGTGGTCTCACCTGGCTCGGCCGGCGATTCACGGTCACGCAGAATCCAGGCACGGGCGGCGAGACGTGGCTCTACTACTACCTTTACGGCCTCGAACGGGTCGGCCGGTTCACCTCCCGCCGCTACATCGGCGGGCACGATTGGTATCTCGAAGGCGCCTCGATGTTCACGGCGGCTCAAGACCGCCTGTCGGGAAAGTTCGTAGCCAGCCGACTCGAGGATCCCGTCGTGGCCACGAGCTTTGCCCTCCTGTTTCTGGCCAAGGGCCGACGACCGGTGCTGATCGCCAAGAGTCGGCACCTTCCTGAAGGCGACTGGAATCGGCACGGCCACGACATCGCCCACCTCGTCGATGCCGTCGAGGCGCGGTGGAGGCGGGACTATCCGGCAGGCCTTTCGTGGCACGTCGTCGACATGCCTTCGGCCACTCAAGACGACCTCCAGCAGGCGCCGGTCCTGTGGCTCTCGGGAAAGGTTGACTTCGATCTCGGACCTGAGCCTGGGCCGAGGCTGCGCCGCTACATCGACAATGGAGGATTCATCTTCGCCGAAGCCTGCTGCCCCAGGAGTGAAGGCTTCGATCGCCGCATCCGGCAGCTCGTGAGTGAAATCTTTCCCGAACCTGAATACGGCCTTCATCTCCTTCCGCCGGAGCATCCTGCCTGGCACGCGGAAGAGATCGTGCCGCCGGAGCTCCATCGGCCGCTCATGGGCGTCGATTACGGCTGCCGAACCTGCCTCATCTACGCCCCCCCAACCGACATCGCGTCGCCCGACGCCGCCATGCCGAGCCTCTCCTGCCTGTGGGAGCTCGGCGGCGAAGCCCGCGAGTCTCTCCCGCCTGGCGTGGCCCGCGAGGTGGAGGCGGCCTTGGCGATCGGCACGAACGTCCTCGCCTATGCCACCAACCGTGAACTCAAGAGCAAGGACGCCTTCTTCGGCATGCCCAACGAAGCCGCATCGCCGCGAGAAGCTCCGGCGCGAGGCCAGCTCGCGATCGGCAAGCTGCGTCACGCCGGCATGTGCGATGCCGCCCCGGCGGCGCTGGCCAACATCCTTCGGGCCGCCGGCCGCGAAATGGGAGTGCCGGTCGACGACACACCGGCGTTGATCGACCCGGCTGATGACGCGATCTTCGGATACCACCTCGTCTTCATGCACGGCCGCCAGGGGTTTGCCTACACCCAGCGACAGCGGGAGCGAATCGCGACGTTTCTCGAGCGCGGGGGCACGCTGCTGGCCGACAGCATTTGTGCGGCGCCTGCGTTTTCGAAGGCGTTCCGTGACGAGGTGGCCGCGATCCTTCCCGACCATCCGCTCGAGCCGATCCCAGCCGACGACCCGATGTTTTCTGCGGCTGACTACGGCGGATACGACATCCGGCAGGTGACCCTTCGTGAGCCGGCGGGAGGCGATGGCCCACTCGGCGTTCGCAAGCGGCAGATTCCTCCGAAGCTCGAGGGCGTCCGTCTCGGTGATCGCTGGGCGGTGATCTTCTCTCCCTACGACCTCTCGTGTGCGCTCGAAAAGCAGAACTCGATGGAGTGCACGGGATATGGCCGTGACGACGCCGAGAAAATCGCGCTCAACGTTCTCCTCTACACGCTCAACCACTGAGGCCAGCCGATTACTGGTCGTCGCGAGAGTTTCCCATGAGGAAGCTGGCGTAGTAGAGAAGCGTCAGCACGCTCTGGAGGGTGGCGGCCACGTAGGTCCAGGCTGCCGCGTTGAGCACGCCATTGACCGCCGGCATATCGGCTGCCGGAACGATGCCAAGGCTCACGAGCTGGGCCTTCGCTCGATTACTCGCATCGATCTCCACCGGGAGATTCACCAGCTGGAAAAACACCGTGCCGGCGAAGAGCGCAATGCCGATCCAGGCGACGGCCGACAGGGCCATGCCGAGACCAATCATGAAAACCATCAGCCCAAGGCTGCTTCCGAAATTGGCAACACCCACAGCGGCGTTGCGAACCGACATCAGGGAATAGCCCTGGGCGTCCTGCAACGCATGCCCCGCCTCGTGGGCCGCGATGCCGACCGCCGCCAACGATCGCTCCCCATACACCCCTTCAGACAACCGCAGCACCTTGGAGGAGGGATCGTAATGATCACTGAGATGCCCGGGAATGGCCTCGATCCTGACGTGAGTCGCCCCGGCAGAATCGAGGATGAAGCGTGCCGCGGCCGCTCCCGTAAGGGGCGAGGCCTCTCGGGAGGCCGACGAATAGGCGGAGCTCACGCGCCACTGGGCCCACATCCCGAGAAGGGCCGCAGGAGCGATCCACACGAAGTACATCGGGTCGAACCAATACATCGGCATGGGGACCGCACCTCCGGAAGCTCCCGCTGACGCCCCCAGAAATGGGACGGCACGGACGCTCGAACGAGACTATTCTAGGCCTCGCGTCGATCGTCGTCCCAGTGATCCTTTCGCTGCGCCCATGCCCGCCCCAGCCGCCCTTGTTCGAGCCGGTTTTGCGTTCGGTATCGTGCTGCTCGCGTCCTGGTGTGCCGTTGGCTGTGGGGAAAAAACGCCGGGCGTTTCTTCGACTCCCATCGACCGCAACGCCCTCTGCAGCCGAATCGACGCGGCCTTGAAGGATATCCGTGACGAACGCTTGCTCGATGCCGGCGTGCAAGGGGCATGGCAGGTCGTGCACGGCATTCTCGCCTTTGGTGCCGATCTGCCGCTGGCCGTGCGCGGGGAACGACGACCGGCCCTCGAACATCTTCTGGCTGGCGGATCACTGGCCGGCTGGAAACTTCGTCCAGGCGATCACGGCGTCGTGGCCATCGTCGAGGAGGGAAGCACGCTCGGCCAGGGGCACCCCGACCAATGGCTTGGCTATCTCTCCCAGTGCGGCGTGGCTGATCATCCCGATCGGCTCGCGGGCGGCATACCGCTCGACACGCCACTCGTCGTGGGCGGCAGGTCCTTCACGATCGCCGACCTGCTGTCGCAGGCCCAATACGACATCCGCCAGGGGCAGGAGGCGACATGGACGCTCATGGCGCTATCGGCCTGGCTTCCGCCCGAGGCGTCATGGACGGCAGGCGACGGCGAGGAATGGACGACCGAGCGAGTTGCGAGCATGGAAGCCGAAGCCGATGTCATCTCTGCCGCATGCAACGGTGCCCACCGGCTCTACGGTTTGGCGGTTGCCGTTGACGCCCATCGCCGCGCCACCGGCGACGAGCCGACCGGCGGCTGGGCGGAGGCCGCCACCGTGCTCGATCACTACATCGATCGTGCCCGCCGATTCCAGCAGGCCGACGGCAGCTTTTCCGTTCGTCCCTTCGATCGGCCGGCGTCCACCCCCGATGTCTTCACGCGACTCAGCACCACGGGACACGTGTTTGAGGTGTTGGCGGTGGCCCTCGACGACACGCAACTCGCCCAGCCGTGGGTCACGCGGGCCGCCGATCGCCTCGTGACGCTCGTGGAACAGACCTCCGACCTCGACGTCGAATGTGGCGGGCTCTACCACGCCGCCCACGGACTGGCCCTCTATCGCAACCGGATCTGTGCGAAACCCGCTGAAACCGACCCGCACCACCCGGGCCTTCCCTCACGCGCTCGCCGACCGTAATCTTTGACTTCTAGGGGCGGTGTTGACGATCTCCACACCCATTCCTCCTTTCCGAGCGTCCTGTGCACGGCCTGATCTTTTTCTATCTGCACAAGTTCGCGGTGCGATTCCCTGTTTCCTCCGCCTCGAGCACCTCGGCGGGGGCCACGATCCTTCGTCAGACACACCTCCCCTCGGGCGTCTATCCCGACGCCGACGCGGTGGCCATCCTCGCCGAGTTGGCCGGCAGCGTCGGGCGTCCGGTGAGCGATGTCGTGGGGGAGTTCGGCGAGTTTCTCGCCCCCAACCTGCTCAAGGTGGCCGGCTCCTCCATCGACCCTGAGTGGCGCACACTCGACCTGATCGAGAACACCGAGTCGGTCATCCATCGGATGGTTCGGGTGAACAATCCTGGCGCCACACCTCCCGTGCTCGAAGTGCTCCGCGTGTCGCCGGATGAGGCCCAGGTGATCTATTCATCGAAACGGCAGCTCTGCACGCTGGCCCTTGGACTCATCCGCGGCATCGCCCGACACTTCAACGAGCGGATCGAGGTCTCCGAAGCGAGCTGCATGCTCAATGGCGAGCCCTACTGTTCGTTCATCGTCCGACGTCATCTTGGTGAGACCCACTCCTCGAGATCGCCGCTCGAGGCCACCCTTCCCAGCAGTTCGATCGCCTCGGCCGGAGACCGGGTCGACGTGGTGGTGGACGAACCGATGCCGGAGTCGATCGGTGGCTACCGCATCCTCAGCCAGATCGGTTCGGGAGCGATGGGACGGGTCTTCCTCGCCCATGACGATCGGCTCGACCGTCGCGTCGCCTTGAAGGTGATGTCGGCACGGCACGCCGCCAACCCGTCGGCACGGCAGCGATTCGTTTGTGAAAGCCGTGCGGTCGCCGCAATCGAACACCCCCACGTGATGACGATCCATCAAGTGGGTGAATACCACGGCATCCCCTACATCGTGATGCAGCTGCTCGACGGCCGCACCCTCCGCGACCATCGCGATGCGGTCGGCCCCATGCCTCTCCGCGAGGTGCTCCGGATCGGCAAGGAGATTGCGGCAGGGCTGGCAGCGGCACACCGCAGAGGCATCATCCACCGCGACATCAAGCCGGCGAATGTGCACCTCTCGGGCCATTCCCACAGCGTCCGCATCATCGACTTCGGCCTGGCCCGTCAGATCGATTCAACGGACGTGGCCCTCACCCACGACGGTGATCTGATTGGCACGCCCTCCTACATGCCGCCGGAACGGATCCATCTCGGCGAGATCGAGGCCACCGGCGACCTCTTCGGCCTCGGTGTGATCCTGTACGAACTCCTCGCAAATCGTCTGCCATTCGAGGGCCGTACGGTCGCGGCGGTGCTCGCCGAAATTGCCAAGGGCACCCCGACCCCGCTCCATGAGGTCGCGCCAAACGTGCCTCAGGAGGTGTGTGATTTCGTCATGAAACTGATCGCCACTGAGAAAGAGGATCGCCCTCCCGATGCCGACAGTGTGGCCGCAGCCCTGGCCGCCCTGGAGCGAAGCGTCGCCTCGTAAAACAGTTCCCGACGTTAAACCACCCGCATTAGAGCGCATCTCCGCTACGTGTAGCGACGAGTTGATAATCCTGAGCGGGTAGGCGAGGGGGTCGGCGAACGCTCGAGGAGCCTTGGGCGTATCCTCGCCCCGGCGACGAGACTTTTGCCGCCCCCGAGCCGGCGATACACGTATCTCAGACGCGCTCTAGAGGTGGCGGGCAGCCTCGAGCAACGAGTGGACGGCATCCACGAGCACATGGAGATCGCCGTGCCAGTCAATCGTGACGCTCTGTTGCGTGGCGAGGGTTTTGAACTGCGCCGTTCCCGCCGCAAACTCATCGCTCCCGATCACGAGCGCCGCCGGAAAGCCTCGCTTGGCAGCGAGCTTGAGCTGCTGCCCGAGCTTCTTCGGTTCCGGATAAAACTCCACGCCCATGCCGTCGGCCCGGATCGCGGCGGCAATCCGGAGGTAGTCGGCCAGATGGGCGGTGTCGAAGTGGGCCAGAAACACGTCGGCCGGGGTTTCCACCGTCGCGGTGCGCCCAAGTTCCTCGAGGCCGGCGAGAAGGCGGTCGATCCCGAGCGAGGCACCCACGCCTGGAAGGGGCTGTTTGGTGTAGAGGCCCGCAAGGTTGTCGTAGCGGCCACCTGAGCAGATGCTTCCGAGACTCGGCAGGTCGTCCAGAAAACTCTCGAGCACGATGCCCGTGTAGTAATCGAGGCCGCGTGCGATCGACGGATCGATGGCAAGCCTCGCGCCCGGCACACCCGCCGCGTCGGCTCCGGCGACCACTGCCCGAAGTGCCGCCACGCCGGTCCGACCACCCTCCGAATCCCCGACGAGCGTCTCGAGTCGACCGAGCACTTCGTCAGCAGCCCCCGACAGGGCAGACATCTCCAGGAGCGACGCAACGGCCTCGGCCGAAACGCCGTGCGAGGCCAGTTCGGCACCGACCGCTTCGGGCGTCTGCTTGCCGAGCTTGTCGAGGCTCCGCAGCACCGAGGTTGACTGCTCCGTGAGGCCGAGGCGGCCGAGAATGCCGGCGAGCACGCGGCGGTCATTGAGACGAATCGTGAACCGTTCGATCCCGATGGCGGCCAGCAGATCGTGCACCACCAGCACCATCTCCAGATCCGCCACGGGGCTCGTGGTGCCGATCGTGTCGAAGTCGCACTGCATGAACTCCCGATAGCGGCCCCGCTGGGTGTTCTCGCCACGCCAGACCGACGCCATGTGGTAGCGCTTGAACGGCAGTCCGAGCTCATGGAGATGCTGCGCGGCGAACCGCGCGAACGGCACGGTGAGATCAAACCGCAGGCCGACGTCCCTGCCGCCGTGATCCCGGAAGCGGTAGAGCTGTTTGTCGGTCTCCTCGCTCCCCTTGCCGGTGAGAATCTCGAGGTATTCGAGCGCCG
>JAFMIU010000065.1 GCA_017853835.1 Pirellulales bacterium
CACCACGCGAACTGTTCCCCAACTCTCTCATGAGCACTGGTACAGAAACCGGGAGTGGGTCACAGTTCGTCTAACGCGTTCGGTTTATCGCCTATCAATATGTCTCGGATCACGTTGAGTATCCAATGTGAATCCAAAGAGGACCTCGGCAAGACCATCGCGTATGTCAAGCGGAGTCGCGAATCTCTAAAGTCACCCGCGATTACCTACACACTAGGAACGTGGCATGAGTCAAAAGATCAGTGGAGCGAGGCCGCGAGGTACTTCCGTATGGCACGTGCGAAGCTGAAGGACGACCCGCGCAATAAGGCAATCGCGGCGGCTGATGTGATCTACTGCCAATGGAGACAAGGCAAGTTTTCGGCGTTGTCCGACAACCGAGAAATGGCTGATGAAGTACTTGCAGCTGTACCTTCTGACGCCGCTGTTGTCGCCAATGATTGGCAGGTGTGTCGGGGCTTGGCAGTCTTGTCCCTTGTAAATGGCGACACGAAAACCGCAACTCGTTACGTCGAACAAGCAATCGCGTGCGCTCCTCCGCGGATCCAACGCGTACTCCACGAACTTGAGGATGTGTTTCGGGGTAAGCGAACGCTTGCAGGACGGTCGTTGTTTCCACCTGGGCGAGGCCTGATCGCGATTTTCAGGAGGCCCCCTCGCCGCGGAAGTTCGGGCGAAGCCGAAATGCCCCAGACTCGTGCCGCTTGAGGATGCCAATCAGTTCACCTGCCGAATCCACCGCGGCAAACGAGTGCTGCGACGCGGCCTCCTCGTCACTCAGCGGTAACAGCCCGCCGCGAACCGCACGGTCGAGTTCCTCCCCATCGAGCACGTGCTGTGGCAGATGGGGAACCGCTGCGACCGCAGGCCGAAGCGCGACCCTCGCCGACTCCGGATCGATCGCCTCGAGCGGAATGGCGTTAGTCTTCTCAAACGGCCCGACGGCCGTTCGCACCAACGACTCCATCACCGCCTTCGTGCCCAGCTTCTCTGCCAGATCACGGCCAATCGCCCGCACGAACGTGCCGGACGAACACGCGACGTCGAGCCCCAGACGCGGCCATTCATAGCCCGTCACCTCCAGTCGATCGATCCGCACCCGCTTCTCGGCCAGCGCCACGGGCTTTCCCTTCCGTGCCAGCCGATACGCCCGCTTGCCATCCACATGCACGGCCGAGTAGTCGCACGGCCGCTGTAGGATCTCGCCACGAAATGCCAGGAGGGCCACCTCGATCTCGTCGCGGCTCGGCCGCCTCGGACAAACCTCCTCGTCGATCGGTGTTTCAAAATCGTCCGACGGGCTCGATCGCCCCAACAGAAAACTCGCGATGTAGTGCTTCGGCAGCTCATGCACATAGTCGACGAGCTTGGTGGCATTGCCCACGCACACCACCACCACGCCGCTCGCCAGCGGATCGAGCGTGCCGGCATGGCCGACCGACTTCATGCCGAGCGCCCGCGCCACCGCATCGACCACCCGGCGCGACGTCACGCCGCAGGGCTTGTCAACCGGGATCACACCCGTGAATGGGAAACGCATAGAGTTCCGCTATCTCCGCCACCGACTTGCCGGCCAGCTGCATCCGCTTCCGCAGCGCCGCCGGATCGCTCACCGCTCCGGCCACGAGCCGCTCAAACTTCAGATCGACCACCGCGGCCGTTCTCGCGGCGTCGGCCCTGGCGTGCCCGAGCGGAAAGGTCACCATCCTGCCGCCGAGCATGCCCTTCGCCGCATGATCGATCCCCACGCTCGTCGGAATGCCCTCGGGATAGAGGGCGTCGTAGTCGGGGCCGCCGTGCATGATCCCGATCCGATCGATGAGGCTGCGCACCGCCGGATCGGCGATGGCCGCGTCGGAATAGTCGTCGGGCAGGAGCATCAGCGACTCCCAGCCAAGGGGCTGCCACGCGGCCGCAACGTCGCGAGCCTTCAGGAGCGTGCGGGCAAGAATGTAGGGCAACGAATGGTCGGCCGACTGCCGCGTCGTCGGCGTTTTCTTCGCGGGATCGGCGATGATGGAGTAGGCCGGCTCGTAGATCTTCACCGTGATCGACCGGATCGAATCGAGATCGGTCGCAAGCGCGGGATCCTCCGCAAACAGATCGACGAGCGACTGCAGGGCCCCGGCCGACTGGTGTTCGTAGAGGCCGAGCTTGAAGTGCATCGAATGGATCGCAAACGCATCGCCGCCCGTGCCGAGCTCGAGCTCGAACGGACTCTGGCCGTCGGGGCAGGGCTCGTTCTTTCGGTAGATCGCCAGCGGATTGCGGAACACGTCTTTTGGTCCCACGAAGCCGATCAGCGACCGCCGCGCCGCCATCACGGCCACCTCTGAGGAGAGTGCCGCCGACGCCCCCTTGCTGTCGGAAAGCTGGTGGCCCGCGCGGATCGCACGGAAGGGCACGTAGTGCGCCACCACCATCCCGATGGCCGACTCGATCTGGTCGACCGTGCCCCCGAGCGCGGCCGCATACGCCACCGCCGACGCCACAGCCCCGTGGTGCACATGGTCGATCGCATACTTCCGCAGGGCAAACACCTCCGCGAGCCGCCCGCGGATCTCATCGATCAAAAGCATGAGCCGCAGGGTGGCATCACCATCGAGGCCCGCCTCGCCCGCGGCCGCGATCGCGACGGGGTAGTAGTCGTTGTGGCCAAACTCCCCAGCGACCCGGTTTTTGCCGGCGTCGTGGCCGAAGTTGGTGCCGTTGGAATCCCACTCCCGCACCGCCGACGCGTTGGCCGCCACGGCCCGCTCCACAAGACACGGGCGGGACGAGCCAAAGCAGACGGCGCCGCGGCGGCCCACCATGGGAGGCGTGGCGAGGGCCTCGGCACGGAGCACCGTGGGCGCGTTGGCCCCGGAAGCCAGGGCCGACACCCCGCAGCCCACGCTGTCGAGATGAAACCGCCCCAGCAGGTCGAGCGTGGCCGCGCCGATCGGCTGCGGATTCTCACGGAGGAAATCGATCGCGTATTCGGCGAGGCCTCGGGCCTGGTTGGTGTCGGCCGGCAGGAGCCGGGTTGATCCGCGATGGCTCATTCTTCCTCCTCGGGGCCGCGGCGAAGGGCGGCGGCAGGCCGACTGTTGTACCCGACCGGCCCGTCACGGCGACGGTGCCGCCGAAACCCCGGGGCGACTACACTCGGAGGCATGGCTCCCACGCAGCTTGGCCCCTACCGAATCCTCTCGTCGCTCGGCCGCGGCGGCATGGGCGCCGTCTACGAGGCGATCGACGACACCACCGGCACGATCGTGGCCGTCAAAACCCTCGCGGCGCACGTGGGCGACGATCCAGGCCTGCGACGGCGGTTCTTCGGCGAGATCGAAACCCTCAAGAGCCTTCGCCATCCGTGCATCGTGGAACTTCACGCCTTCGGCGAGGATGATGGCCAGCCCTTCTTCGCGATGGAGCTCGTGCGCGGCCGCAGCCTCGAACAGATCCTGCGAGGCGGCCGCATCTTCTCCTGGCGGGAGACGGTGGCTGTGGCGATCGACGTGGCCCGTGCCCTGAAATCGGCCCACGACCACGGCGTGGTGCACCGCGACCTCAAGCCGGCCAACCTTCTCTTTCCCGACGATCCCACGCCCGACGCGGCCATCAAGCTCGCCGACTTCGGCATCGCGAGGCTCTTCGGCGCCTCCAGCCACACGATGGCCGGCACGATCGTGGGCACGGCCGACTACATGGCTCCTGAACAGGCCGCCGGAGTCCATGTGGACCATCGTGTCGACCTCTACGCGCTCGGGCTGGTGATGTTTGCGATGATGACGGGGCGGTCGCCGTTTCATGGAGGACAGCCGACCGAGGTGCTTCGCCGGCAGCGCACCGAACCGGCTCCACGGATTTCATCGCGGGTGGCCGACGTGCCGCCGGCCCTCGATGACCTGATCGACCGACTGCTCGCCAAAGACCCCTCCAAACGGCCCGCAAGCGCGCTGGCCCTGGGCCGCCAGTTAGCCGCCATCGCCGCTGGCGGCGCAGCCGCAGCTGTGCCGGTGACGCTCGTGGAAGCCGATGCGAACCGCACGCTGGGTGCAGCGGGCGCCGTCACCGACTGCAACGAGAGCGATCGGGCCACGGCGGCTTCGCCGGGGCAGGGGAGGGATTTCCCGGCCAGGCAACGCGTCGATCTCGAGGCGGTTACCCAGGATTTTGCACGAGGGATCACCGCCGCCGAGGCTGCGATCATTTCTGACAGCCAGGGCCGATCTCCGGCCTCGGCCGACACACCGACGATGCCGCTGCCGACGGCCCCCGACGCACCTGCCACGCCGCTCGCCAAGCAGGTGACCACGCCCAACGCTGAAGGGGGCGAGCCGCAGCCTCTCCGCACGAGCCACTTCACGACGGTGGAGGATTTGCACCGCGAGCACCAGGCCCTCGAAGCCTCCCGTGCCAGACGCGATCTTGTTCTTCGAGCGGCCGCCGCCGCAGTGCTCCTCGGCGGCGTCGCCTTTGCGGCCCTCGCGCTTCTCAGGCCGCCATCCGCCGACGACCTCCATGCCCGCATCACCAGCGTGGCCGATGCCCCCGACGCCGACCTCCGCGACGCACGGGCCGACATCGCGCGGTTCCTGTCGATGCACCCAAACGATCCACGGGCCGCGGCCGTGCGCGACCTCGATCGCCGGCTCGATCTCGACACGCTCGAAAAGCGGGCCCGACGGCGCCGCGGCAGTGATCGCGACATGCCGCCGCTCGAGCGGGAATACCGGGCCGCCATGGCCCGCGAAGCGGAGAGCCCGATCGCCTGCCTGGCCGCGCTCGAAGCCATCCTCGCTCTGCACGCCCACGATGCGTCGGCGGTTGCACCGGTCGACCACACCACGCCGCCTGAGGAGCAGCCGGCCCTCTGGATCGAACTCGTCCGTCGCCAGGTCGCGAGGCTCGCTCCCCTGGCCGAGCAGGAGCAGGAACAGGACATCGCCCGCGCCGATGCGACGCTCGCCACCGCCGCCGCGCTCGCCGACCAGGCCGCTGCGGCAACCGACGACGCCGATCGCGATCGGCTGCTCGATCAGCGGCGGCAGCTCCTCACGAGCCTGATCGAGATTTACGGCTCGCGTCCACACGCCGCCAATGCCGTGGCCCAGGCCACCTCGCTCCTCGCCGCCCCAGCCCCCGCGCCCACCCCATGACCGCCCCCCACGACCGCACCGCCTCGCGCCGCATCCGCAGCCACGCCGCCTTCGAACGAGCCCGACGGCTCATTCCCGGAGGGGTCAACTCTCCCGCCCGAGCCTTCGGAGGCGTCGGCGGCGAGCCGATCTTCTTTCGGGAGGCGACAGGGCAGTGGCTCACCGACATCGACGGCAACCGCTACCTCGACTACATCGGCTCGTGGGGCCCGATGATCCTCGGCCACCGCCATCCCCGGGTGATCGCCGCGATCGATCGGGCCCTCGCCACCGGCACGAGCTACGGGGCGCCCACGGAGGCGGAGAGCGGCCTGGCCGAACTGATCATCGACGCCGTGCCGTCGATCGAGAAGGTCCGGATGGTGAGCTCCGGCACCGAGGCGACGATGTCGGCCATCCGTCTTGCCCGTGGTTTCACCGGCCGTGAGCGGATCGTGAAGTTTTCGGGCAACTACCATGGCCATGGCGACAGCCTGCTCGTGTCGGCCGGGTCGGCGGCTGCCACGCTCGGCGTGCCCGATTCGCCGGGAGTCACCGCGGGCACGGCCCGCGACACGATCGTGCTCGACTACAACGAGCCCCAGCAGCTCGTCGAGTTGTTCGCGCGGGATGGCGATTCGATCGCCGCGGTGATCTTCGAACCGGTGGTCGGCAACATGGGGCTTGTGCGTCCCACGCCCGAGTTTCTCGACGCCCTTCGACGGCTCACCCACGCGCACGGCAGCCTGCTCGTGTGCGACGAGGTGATGACCGGCTTTCGCCTCGCGCTCGGCGGCGCGCAGGAACTCCTCGGCATCACGCCCGACCTCACGACGCTCGGCAAGATCGTGGGCGGCGGCCTGCCGCTGGCGGCCTATGGCGGCCGAGCCGATGTGATGAACCACATGCTGCCGGCTGGCAAGGTGTTTCAGGCCGGCACGCTGTCGGGCAATCCGCTGGCCGTGGCCGCCGGCACGGCGACGCTCGAGGAACTCCGCAACCACCCTCCCTACGCGCTCCTCGAAGCCCATGGCGCCCGCCTCGAAGCGGGCTTCCGTGCGGCGGCATCGGCCGCAGGCATCACCGCGTGGATCGCCCGCGTGGGGAGCATGATGACGATGTTTTTCCAGCGAGGGCCGGAGCCGATGCCGGTGACAGGCTGGCCGACCGCGTCGCAGAGCGACAAGGCCCGGTATGCAGCATTTTTCTGGGGCATGATCGACCGCGGCGTGTATCTGCCGTGCAGTCAGTATGAGGCGCTCTTCATATCGGCGGCCCACACGGCCGACGACATCGCCGCCACGAGCACCGCCGCCGCCGAAGCGCTCGCGTGAGGTCATGCGGTGCGGCCGTCGCACACGCGGACGTGGTGACGTGTGCTCACGGCTGAATGCCAAACGCGCCACGCGATGCACCACGCCGGTCCCACGGCTCACGCCGTTGGGCTTCCACGAACCCCCTCACGGCGCGTTTGCCCGACGATGCGATCAAACGCCAAACACGCCGCCCGCACCACCACGCCGGTCCCACGGCTCACGCCGTTGGGCTTCCACGGAAACACCCTCCTCCAGTCCAAGCCCAAGGCCGTGAGGCCTGGGACACGCCACGCTCTCCAGCACGACGCCATTGCGCTTCCACAAAACACCCAAACGCAACGCCCCGTGCGTTGATGAGCTTCGGGGTTGCCCATGCCCCGTGAGCCGGCGTCATTGGCCAGCGGAGCCAGGATGGCGAAGCGCCGGCCAATGCCGAGCGAGCGGAGGGCATGGATGCCCACAGCGAGCGTCCGGCGGCGGGGTATGGGCAACCCCGAAGCCGAGCCTCAACGCCGAGCCCCAAAAACCGTCGTGCCATGCACGGCGGCCACCTCACCGCCCCACGTGGAAATCGATCACGATCGGGAGGTGGTCGCTGGCGGTCTTGGCGAGGCTCGTGCGCACGACGCGGGCGTGCCGCACCGTGATCGGCCCTCGCACGAACGCCTTGTCGAGCGAGCCCATCGGGAGCCACGCCGGGAAGGTGCGAAACCGCGACACGGGCGCCGTCACCTGCGTGAACCCTCCCGACGCGAGCGAGTTACCCGCCAGGGCGTTGCGCCAGTCGTTGAAGTCGCCAATGATCACCGTGGGATGGGGGTCGGCCGACCGAAACAGCATGTGGCCGAGCAGCCGCTCCACCTGCCACCGTCGCTCCTGCTCGGACAGGCCGAGGTGGGTGTGCACCAGATGGACCTGGCCTTCGGGCGAATCGACCAGCAGCAGCTGCGCGCCGCGAGGCTTTCGACTCCCCTGGCGGAGCGTGATCCGATGCCGGCTCGCAACGGGCCATCGCGACAGCACGAGGTTGCCGTAGCCCCCCTGGCCCACATGCACGGTCGGCTGAAACACCCCGTGGCAGCGGAAATAGCGGGCGAGCAGGCGGGGCTGGTCGTGATGGCCGCTCCGACGCACGTGCCGATCCACCTCCTGCAGGCAGATCAGGTCGGGATTCTCGGCCTCGATGCAGGCGATGATGCGGTCGAGCGAATAGCGACGATCCCGGCCGCCGATGCCTTTGTGGATGTTCCAGCTGAAGAGCCGCATGGCCCTCAGACTACCATGCCCCCTCCCTCCCGAGGCCATTCGGGCGGCTAGACTCGGCTCCATGAACGGACACCACGACATACGAATCGGCACGCTCGTGCCGGCCCACGACCGCACCGCCGAGGTGATCGGCCAGCTGCTGCCACACGGCTTTGAAACCTTCCAGATCGCGTTCGGCCGCTCGGTCGGCGACATCGACCTCGCGCCGCTCGCCCAGTCGATCCGTCGCGTGCTGGAGACCCACCCGGTTGGCCCACACGACCTTCCCCGACGCGTGAGCGCCATCGGGGTGTATGGCAACCCGCTCACGAGCCCGGAAACGGTCCGCGATTGGGAACGGCTCATCGACGCGGCCGCGTCGTTCGGCTGCGACATCGTGTCGGGCTTCGCCGGCCGCATTCCGGGGCGGCCCGTGCCCGATTCGTATGGCCCGTTCGCCACCGTGTTCGGCCCGTTGGCCAGGCGGGCCGAAGACCGCGGCGTGCGGATCGCGTTTGAGA
Source organism: Pirellulales bacterium (assembly GCA_017853835.1). GTDB lineage: Bacteria > Planctomycetota > Planctomycetia > Pirellulales > UBA1268 > QWPN01. Next base: position 8,206 of record JAFMIU010000065.1, read on the forward strand.
ACTGCGAGAAGCGGGGCACTTGGGAGAGCGGCGACTGGAACATCGCCCACGCCCCGAACGCCTGGGACGCCATCTTCGCCGCCGTCGAAAGCCCCGTGCTCGGGCTGGAGTGGGAGCCCTGCCATCAGCTCGTGAGCTTCGCCGACCCGCTGCCCCAGATCCGTCGCTATGCCTCACGCATCTGGCACGTGCACGGCAAGGATGCCAACGTGCTCTGGCATGTGATCCGCGAACACGGCATTCGGGGAGGCGTGCCCTACGTGCAGCATCGCTTCCCGGGCCTCGGCGACTCCAACTGGACCGCCATCATCGATGCCTTGAGAGCCTGCGGATGGCAGGGAAGCATCGACATCGAGGGGTTTCATGACCCCATCATGAGAAACGGGTTCGAGACGACCGGCCAAGTCGCTGCGTTGCACCACCTCGTGCAATGCCGCGGAGGCCAGTTCGTCCCGAACCCGTTCTAGGGCGTCGGGATGCTGAACTGATCAGCCGATCATCAGCACCGCGATGGCGATCATCGCGGCCCCGACACTGACAGGAACGGCGGCCCAGTTGCGGCCATTGACCGCAAACCGGCGACGACGCTCCTCGATGGGAAGCCCCAGCAGCTCTTCGAGGTCGGCCACCGTGATCGGCTTCGACAGCACCATGTCGACGCCGGCCTCGAGGGCCACCTGCTCGGCGAGCTGGGAATGACGGCTTCCCGCCGTGTTTTCATCAACCATGGCGACCTTGGCGTCGCCTCGTCGGGCCTGAAGCAGGCCCACGAAATCTTCACCCGACATGTCATCGAGTTCCGTGGCGATGAGCCACGCGTCGACCTCGATGCGGTCGGAGAGTTTCAGAGCGGCCCCACCGCTGGAACGCAGGTGGAGATCGATCCGACCCATTCGGGCACTCGCCGCCAGGGACTTGTAGGCGTCGAACCGAGGATCGACGACCACCACCCCGGGGATGCGGTGAGCGTGGGTGTCACCGCCGAAATCGATTGCGCTGAGGACCATGGTAAGACTCTTTTTCTGATTGGAACGTGGATGTTTTCGGTTAGGAAACCAGTGCGACAGAAGGTCTGGTCACACGAACGTCACGATCGACATGAACAATCCGACCGGAACCAGGCAGAGGACGATATCCATTGAGGTGAGCGTCCTGACTGTCCATTCCCGGCGGGAAGTTGTCTCGGGAGACATGGGTCACTTCCTTTCGTGGTGTGGGGAGTGGGACAAGGAGGCTCACGACGCCTTGCGACGGCCCTTGAACAGGGAGCGACCGCAGATGACGCTGCCGAGGGCCATACCGGCGAGAACGATGGCCGGGGGCTCCGGAGCAGCAAGACCCGTCACGAGCTTGGTGTCGACGGCCACGTCGGCCGGCTCAACCATGTCAGCCGTGTAGGTGAGAGCGGTGAACGTCTCGTTTTCGCCGGCCCAGGCGAGCGAACCAGCAGGCGTTGCAACGTCAATACCGGCGACGAGGATCGTGTCGACGGAAGCGTCGGCCGAACCGGCAGCGAACAGGGCACCGAGGGCAGCAACGAGACCAAACGTGATGAGGTGCATGATGCAATCCTTTTCAAAACAGGGGGGAGGTGGAACCGGATGGTGCTCCGGGCCTCGAGGCTGTTGTTCCTCGGGGCGAAAGAACCCTTTTGCAACGCGTGTGCCAAACCTTGAAAAAACTTTTTTGGATTGGTTGGGAAACCTCGAGAACTGCGGTCCCAAGGCCAAATAACGCTTTTTTCACGTGTCAAAATGGCAAGGATGGGCATCGGAAGGACCGCGGTGAGGATGGGGCGAATCGCTCCACCTAGCTGAGAGGGTGGGGCGAATCGCCCCACCTGGCCGGCCGGGGGTGGAGCGATTCGCTCCACCTGGCCGCCTGGGGGTGGGGCGATTTGCCCCACCCTTCCGGAGCCCAATCGCTGCCCCCGCTGGCCCGCACGGCCCCTCCCTTCCGCACATTCCCCATCCTGCCAGCCACGCCAAGCGAGGTCCGTGCTAGGGTTTTGGAGATATGGAGCCTTTTCTTCACGAAGCCTGGCGCTGGTGGATGGCCCTGTGGCCGCATGTCACGGCGGCCGCGGTGGTGGCACTTTCGATCGCCGCCTCGGCTCATGCCATCCTGACCAAGCGCGACACCCGCTCCACGATCGGCTGGGTGGGCCTGATCTGGCTCTCGCCCGTGTTTGGGGCGATCGCCTACGCCATCCTGGGCGTCAACCGCATTCGCTCCCGGGCAACGCAGCTCCGCGCGGGCCGCACCCGGATCCTCCACGCCCTCGACCCGGCTGTGCCCTCGGCGGACCGACTCCGGGCTGAGGTGGGCCCCGATGGAACCCCACTCCGCTCGCTGGCGACCCTCGTCGGCAACGTGGCCGACCGTCCGCTTGTCGACGGCAACTCCCTGATTCCGCTGGAGGGGGGCGACGAGGCCTACCCGGCCATGCTTCAGGCGATCGATCAGGCCGAGCGGAGCATCGCCCTGGCCTCCTACATCTTCGACAACGACCCGACGGGCGTGCAGTTTGCCGATGCGCTCGGCCGAGCCGTGGCCCGCGGGGTGGAGGTGAGGGTGCTGATCGACGGCATCGGATCGACCTACACCTTCCCGCCGATCACCGGGGTGCTGGCCTCTCGTGGCATCCGTCACGCCCGCTTCCTTCCCACGAGCGTGCCCTTCTACTTCCCCTACGCCAATCTGCGGAACCACCGGAAGATCATGGTGGTGGACGGGCGGATCGGCTTCACGGGCGGCCTCAACATCCGTGACGGGTGCTGGCTGGCCCACAACCCGGCACACCCCGTCCGCGATCTGCACGTGCGGGTGGAAGGCCCGGTGGTGGCCCAACTCCTCGAGGTGTTCGTCGAAGACTGGGCATTCGCCTCCGATGAAACGCTCGCCGGCCCCGCCTGGGAGCCCGTGCTCGCGCCCGCCGGCGAGATGCTCGCCCGCGGCATTCGATTCGGCCCCGACGATCCCGACATCGGCCGCATCAAACTCGTGCTGGTGGGCGCGCTGGCGGCCGCCCAGAAAACGGTGCGGATCATGACGCCCTATTTTCTGCCCGACGACGCCATCTTTCAGGCGCTCGACGTGGCCGCCATGCGCGGCGTGGAGGTGGACATCGTCATTCCCGCTGAAAACAACCTCGCCCTCGTCGGCTGGGCCAGCGACGCCGTGCTCTGGCAGGTGCTGGGCCGGGGCTGCGCGGTGTGGATGTCGCCGCCCCCGTTTGAACACACGAAACTCATCGTGGTCGATTCCGCCTGGGCGATGTTCGGCAGCGGCAACTGGGACGAGCGGAGCATGCGGCTCAACTTCGAGTTCAACGTGGAAACCTACGACCGCACCCTCGCCACACGCTTTGACGCCCGGATTCGCGACGTGATCGCCCGCTCACGCCCGCGAACCCTTGCCGAGATGGACGCCCGCAGCCTTCCGATCCGGCTCCGCGACGGCATCGCCCGGCTCTTCAGCCCCTACCTCTGACCCGTCGTCCTCACCGATGCCCACGCCCCTCGACGCCCACATCAACACCATGCGTGCCCTGCTCGTCGTGCTCGCGATCGCGGCCCCCGCGGCAGCCGCTGAACGGCCGCTGAAAGTCTTCATTCTCGCGGGCCAGTCAAATATGGAGGGGCATGCGAAGATCGAAACCTTCGACTACCTCGGCGACGACCGGGCCACGGCCCCGCTCCTGGCCATGATGCGCGACGCGGATGGGCGGCCGGCGATCTGCGACCACGTGTGGATCTCGTATCTGACCGGCGGTCGCAACGGCAGCGGCGAGAGCTTCGGACGGCTCACCGCCGGGTATGGTGCACGCCCCACACCGTCACGGGATGGAGGAAAAATCGGTCCGGAGTTTACGTTCGGACTGACGATGGATCGGGCGCTCGCGGAGCCCGTGCTTCTCATCAAAACGGCCTGGGGTGGAAAATCGCTGTTTCATGATTTCCGGCCGCCGAGTGCCGGCGTCGCTCCGCGCTCGGCGACGGACATCGAAAACAATCGGTACGCCGAGGAGGATTCCGGCCGCTTCTACCGGCTGATGATCGACCATGTGAAGTCGACGCTCGCCGACATCACGCGGGTATGCCCGGCCCACGACCCCGCCCGAGGCCACGAGATCGCCGGATTCGTCTGGCTGCAAGGCTGGAACGACATGGTCGATCGCAACGCTTATCCTCCGACGCGGAGCGACGGGCAGCCCCGCTACGCCGAGTACAGTCGCCTCTTGGCCCACCTGATCCGGGATGTGCGGACGGATCTGGGCTCGCCACGGATGCCGTTCGTGATCGGGGTGATGGGGGTGGGCGGCGCGAAGCCCGGGGCGTCGGTCGAAGCGTTTCGCGAGGCGATGGCAGCGCCGGCATCGCTCCCGGAGTTTCGCGACACGGTCACCGCCGTGCCGACGGCGCCGTTCTGGCCGGAGGAACTCGGGGCCATCGCCGACAAGAAGGAACAGGTTCGCCGGATGCGGCACCTGCTCGACACGAAGCACAAGGATCACGCCAATGCCGACGGCAGCATGACCGAGGAACGCAAGCGGCAGTTTCTCGCCGACTACGAGTCGCAGCTGATCACGCCCGACGAAGCCGCACGCTGGACACGCGGCGCATCGAACGCCGGCTATCACTATCTCGGCTGCGCCAAGACGTTCGCGCTCATGGGGAGGGCATTCGCCGAGGCGAACCTCGCCATGCTCGAGGCCGAACCGGCGCGGCAGAGCGATCACACGCCCCCTCGGCAACGCGACGCCGCCAACACCGACGAGGATGGCTCGCGGGAGGTCGAACCGGGTGAACTGGCCGGCTACCTGTTCGGCCCGGTCGAGAAGGTTCCCGAGGAATACAACGGCGGATTCTCCCTCTATGCCGCCGCCTGGCCTCTGGTCAGGACGTATCCCGGCCACTCCTTTCAAACCGGCCTCTGCGGAACGTGGATGCACCCGCAGCACGAACCGGGACGGACGCCGGAGGGGAAGTGCTACACCGACATCGAGGGCGGCCTCGGCTGGTGGCGAGACACACGTTTTCCAACGGAGACTCCCAAGTTCATCATGGGGGGCGTGGGGCCCAACTTTTCCACCATCGCAAACGGGCCCGGATACGGAGCGGGCACGTGGGACGCCCCGCGCGGCCAATACGGCGTGGCCCAGCTCAGCCCCTGGATTCTGTTTCCTCTCGACGGTCTGAATCTGAAGCAGGGCACCTGCGGCGAACTCTTCGGGTATGGCTATCTCCCCTTGCCGCTGACGAATCCGAAGGCCACCACGGCCGGACGAGATCTGCCCACCGGCAACCACTGCTGGACGTTGTTTCTCAACACCCGCACCTTCAAGGGTCCGGTCGCGTTCTTCACGCCGTTCTTCTGGTCGCAGGCAACCGTCGAGCATCCGGAATGGGCGGGCATGCTGCTCGACAGCCGGCCTGCCGGTCCAAACAAGGCCTTTCAGATGGAAACCCAGCACATCCCGGCCGTGCTGAGCTCCACGGCCACGGGAAAAACCTGCGCCCGCATTGCCCCGACCTCGTTTCCGGCCAACGCCGACGGCTGCTCGGTGGTGCTGCATCGCGTCACGTCGTATACGAAGTCGGCGCTCTGGAGCGACGTGGAGGCGTGGTTCGCAGGGGGCGTGGCCGCGACCGGCAGGATCGACCCCGCCGATTCGGTGGTCCACACCTTTCGACCCTCGGGCGGCTCGAACTGGAGCATCCATCCTCCGCGCACGCCGCGCGATCGGAGGGTGCCAGTGGCCTGGGGATCGTTCGCGATGCCATTCACCCCAAACCCGATCACCTTCGGCTACCGGTGGGACGAGCGACTGACCACCCGAAACGGTGCACTCATCACGCTGCCCGAGTATTACGAGCTTTCGGCCGCCGGCGACAGGCCGAGGTGGACCGTGCTGTCAGCCAGCGACGTGCCGCCGCATGCAGGGCTCGCTCGGCACCGGTTCGAGCGTGCCACGGAACCCCCGCAGCCGCCACGAACCACGCCCGACGAGGCTGCGAGCTGCTGGCGAACGCCGGGCCCGGCCGCAGGCCCGTTCAAGGCCCGGCTGGGCGACGGCAGCGTGGTGACGTATTCGTGGTATCGATTCGCCGATCAGCCCGCCATGCTGAACGCAGATCTCACCCCCGAGGAGCGTGAACAGGTGCAAACGCGGGTGGAGCGGCTGCACCGACACTGGACGAAGGACCGCGACTACCTGGTGCCACCCGACGTCGGAACGCTGGCCGAGATCGACCCAGCACTGATCCTCACGCCGCCCGTCGGTTTGGAGATCGGGTATGTGCCCATTGCGACGCGGCAGGAGATCGACGCGGCGGCCCCTCCGGCTGCTCCGGGCGACGACACGCGGCCTCGGTAAGCGGCCATACGAACGGGCGTTCGCCGCGCCAGCGGCTCAGAATCACACACCACCACCGTTCGCACACAGGGCACATGTCGCCTATAACTGCTTGGATGGATCGATTCTTTCGCACCGTTCTGGCAGTTGCGTTGGTACTTTACGGGCTTTTTGCCTGGGTGACGTGCCGCGTCGTCCTGCATGACGAGGAAGCGAGAGTAGCTCTCCGGGCCGCGACCACCATCACCGCCATGATGGGGCGGGATGACACCACTCTTCGCGACGCGATCGGCCAGTCGGAACGGGCAGTTCGCTTCCTCTCGTCCTTACCGCCCATCGAAGGCATCGGTCGAGCGCTGGCGGGAGGCGGAATCGACCCTCAAGACGGCACCACGCTCGCCGTATGGAAAGCCCGTTTGGAATCGATCGCCCGGGCCTACCTGCTAGCGAACGATTCGGTGTTTCAGGTACGGCTCATTGGCGTGGCCGACGGCGGCCGTGAACTCGTGCGCGTGGTGCAGAGCCGCGACGGCGTCGTGACCGTTGTCGATGACGACGGCCTGCAGCGGAAGGGCGATCGTCCCTACTTCCTCAACGCCATAGACCAGCCCGAGGATGCGGTGTATGTCTCGCCGATTGACCTGAATGTCGAAGGCGGCGTGATCGAGCAACCGCCCCGCCCGACGATTCGAACGGCCATGCCGGTGCGTCATGCGAGCGGCGACGTGTTTGGCGTCGTCGTGATCAACACATCTGCGAAACCGCTGCTCGACGAGATCGCTTCGGGGCACGACATACCCGACGTTCGGGAATGGGTAACCGACGCCGCCGGACATTTCCTGTGGCATCCGGAGCCCACCCGAGCCTTCGAGCACCTCCTCACTCCACCGGGCTCGCGGTGGCAGGAGGATTTCACCCCTGCATCCGACGCGATGCGGGTGGCGAGACTGCCCGCGACGGATGGTTCGGTGCTGCGTGCGCCAGACGGCAGAGACTGGCTGATCTTCACCCACACCTTGCTCGACCCGCATGACGACGGCACGGGCGGCGTGGTGCTGCACTCAGGGATTCCGATCAGCGCCCTCGTCGCCAGGGCGTGGAAGGGAGTTGTCGGTCCTGTGTTGCTGCTCTGGACGATGGGCCTTTTGGTCGTCGGGCTGATCCTCACCCTCGTGTGGCGCGTGCGGAAAACGCCAGGACCGCTGGGGGGGTTTGACGCATTGTTTTCGCTCCCGAGCACCAGGCGTGTGCCCGTGGTGCAGTCCATCGCAGTGGCCAGCCTGCCCCTCGTGTTGTGGGTCGGGCTGCAGAATCTCGCCGATGACGGCCCTGTGAGTCACCCGTTCATCATCATGATCGCACCGGTGGTGATCGCCACGTGGTGGGCCGGAACCTACGCGGGGCTGGTCGCCTTAACAATGGCCGCACTTGGGGCGTGGGATCTCTCCACCATCGAAACCCCGGCGTTTGATTTGCGTGGCGGTTCGCCGATCGACATGGTGGGCGGATCCCTACTCGTTGCCGTCGGCCTGCTCTTCATCGTCGCGCAGCAATCCATCCGCCAGCACGCGGCGTTACTGGTGGCGAGCAACGAGGCAACCGTCGAAAGCGAGGCCAAGTTTCGCGAGTTATGGGAATCGAACCGTGACGCACAGATGATTCTCATGCCGCCGGAGTGGAAGCTCGTCGACGGCAACCAGGCCGCCGTATCGCTCTTCGGAGCGCGCGACAGCACTCATCTCGCCGGTTTGCATCCGGCCGACCTGTCGCCCGAACATCAGCCCGACGGGGAGACCACCCTCGAGAAAGCGCCGCGAGTGATCGGGCAGGCGCTGGCCGAGGGCTCGACGTTTTTTGAGCACATCCACCGGCGTCTGGACGGCCACGAGTTCCCCTGCGAAGTCACCCTGACCCGCGTCGTTCTTCAGGGCGTAACGGGCGTTCTTGCCACCATTCGCGACATCTCCGACCACCGACGGCTCGAACAGGAACTCCGTGAGGAACGCAGTCACCTGGAGGAGCTGGTCGATCGCCGCACACGCGACCTCGAACGTGCCAAGGAGGCGGCGGAATCGGCCTCGCGTGCCAAGAGTGCGTTTCTCGCCAACATGAGCCACGAAGTGCGCTCCCCCATGAGCGTGGTCCTCGGTTATGCCGACGTGCTGGCTGACCCCAACGCGTCGCAGAGCGACCGAGTCCTGGCTGGCGAAGCGATCCGTCGCAACGGCCTCCATCTGATGCAGATCATCAACGACGTGCTCGATCTCTCGCGGATCGAAGCCGGTAAGATGCCCATCGAGGTATCCAACTGCGATCCTCTGGAGCTCCTGCGGGCAATTGTCGAGACCTATCAGGGTTTGGCCTCGGAAAAACAGATCTCACTGACGCTCTCGGCCGAGGAGCCGGTGCCTCCCCTCGTTCGAACCGATCCCACCCGGTTTCGGCAGATCGTGATGAACTTTGTGTCGAATGCCCTGAAGTTCACCGAACCAGGCAAGACGGTCGCCGTGACCCTGTCACCTCGGCGTGATCCAAACGGAGTCTGCATCGGCGTCGCCGACCAAGGAATCGGCATGACGCCGGCACAGGTGTCGCGGCTGTTCGTGCCGTTCGAACAGGCCGACACGACGGTGACTCGCAGGTATGGGGGCACGGGTCTTGGCCTGAGCATTTCACACGCGCTCGCCACAGCCATGGGGGCCACGATCGAAGTCGAGAGCACGCTGGGCACGGGGTCGACCTTTCGACTGATCGTGCCGTCAGTCGATGGGGCCGTCGCCAGTTCCATCTCGGCAACTGACCTTGGCGGGCCAACGGTCTCGGCCAACACCACGGCACAGCGCGGTCGGATTCTGGTGGTCGAGGACAGTCGAGAGCTGCAGAAGTTGATGGCGTATCGGCTGCGAACGGCCGGCCATGACGTCACCACCGCCGACCACGGCCGCCAAGGGCTGGAGCTCGCGTTGCAGCAGTCGTTCGACGTGATTCTGACCGACATCCAGATGCCTGAAATGGACGGACAGACCGCCACCCGCGAACTGCGGAAGGCTGGCTACGTCGGTCCGATCATCGGCTTGTCGGCCCACGCCATGAAAGGGGAACGGGAACAGAACCTGGCGGCGGGCATGGACGAGTATCTGACCAAGCCGGTCGAGCCCGAGGTGCTGCTGAACACGGTTCAGTATTTCGTGAACGTCGCCCGGATGAGCACCGCACGCGCCCTCCGCCCAACGGATGAGGCCGCTGCAAGCCCCCGACCCGCGCCGCGGCAGGGGTGAGCGGGCTGGCGGCACCGCGGCCGGTTTTCCCAAGCGACCTTCGTCGCGGGCGATCAGCGAACGAGGCGGCCCTCGGCGGCGACCACGGTGACGGCTGATCCCGAACCATGTTCCGCGTCGAGTTCGGCCGCGAGGTCCTGGAGATCGACGGGCTTCACGGCGAACTGACCGAGGTAGGGCCGCGTGTAGGCGAAGAGCACCACGAAGCAGCAGCTGATGCCCACGGCCACCATGCCGAGCGCCATCCGCCGAGCCCGCCGCGACTCCGCGTGGATCAGGCCCACGCCGAGGAGCGTGAGGATCGCGAGCACGCCGACGATGCCCCAGCGGGCCGGCGGCGGTCGCGTGGCGGCGATCCGCAGCCGCGTCTCGCGGGCCGTGGCGGCCTGCTTGTACAGATCGTGGAGTTCGCCTCGCAGCGAGTCGTCCGGCGTCGCCTGGATGGCCGCACGGAGTTCCCGGATCGGATCGGCGGTCACCCTGGGGGCGAGCAGATGAGGAAGTTGCGGCCACTCCTCGTTGACGATGAATTCGACTGTGTCGCACAGCGCCGCCCGCACGCCTTCACCAGCCGTGGCGTGCGCGTCGTCGATCGACTCGGCCATTTCGCGAAACGCCGCCGCCTCGGTGCGGGCCGACTCCTCCGCGAGGCTGTGCTGTTCCCACACCGGGATCGCGATGAAGGAGATCAGGAGGCCAAACGCCAGCCCGATCTGGGCCGGCACTTCCGCCTCCATGCGGCCGAGTTTCTGGCCTGTTCTGCCGGCGATCCAGGGCACGAGCCAACGATGCACGGCGAAGGCCAGGCCGCCCCAGTAGACGAGCAGGCAGAGCACCATGAGCGGCATGGGCAACGCGAGAAAATGATCGAAAAACACCGGTAGCCGCGTGATCATCGCACGAACTCCTACCTGAAGGTCGAGCGGATGGTAGGGATCGCTTGCCTCGCCAGAAAGGCCGGTTTCCAGCCGACTCGTGGGCGGGCGGTTGCGCGATGCTGTGGCGATCGCGTCAGCGACGCCGCCTGCCACGGAGAGCGACCAAGGAGCCGCCGCCGATCATCACAAGGGCAACGGTCGACGGCTCCGGCACCTCGGCGATGGAGTCGCGGGTCGACGACTGCTCGACGGCGTCGATTGTCCCATCGCCGTTGCTGTCGTAGTCGACGAAAGCATCGATCGTTGCCGACGGCGCCATGGTCACGTTTTGATACTCACCGAGGGTCGCCGCCATCTTTGTCTGGTACCCGTTATTCTGGCCGTTCCCCTCAGCCCAAATCCTAAAAAAGAAGATTGACGCCGTGCTCGAAATGGGCTGCGGCGCGAAACTCGACCCCGCAAGCAGCACGGAGCTGTAGCCGCTCGACGTCATCGCGGAATTCGGGGTGGAGACTGTCACAAGTGCGTCTGCCAGGATCGGATTCGACACGATCGGGCCGGCCCACAGCGTCGCTCGTAGGAGGTTATCGCCGGGAGTACTCTGCCTGAGCTGGCCGGAGAGTTGCACCGCAAACTGATCAAACGTCGTCGAACCGGAAGCCGTCAGCAGTTCGAACTGGTAATCACGAAACTGACTCCTCGTTGCCGGCCACGTCGCAGAACCACTCGACAGCACGGTGCCAAACAGCGTTTGGTTCGATGTGGTGCCTACGGGATCGACATTCATCGTGATCAGGTCAGCAAAGGCACCATGACCGATCCCAATCATCAAGGTAACAGCGGCAGCACAACAACGAATCATCGAATCTGGCTCCACAATGGATGGCGGTTCTTTTGAGGAGTTCACCCTCCTCGACCGCGCACCATAGCCATCGCGGTGCTGCCTTGCCATTCGTCGGACGGAAAAAGTGACGAAACAGGCACGGGGAGGGACGAAACAGCGGCGCCGAAAAGTCTTCTCGGCGATTCGGGAACCCTGTGAGCCCGTCTATTCGTGATCCATCCCGCGGATACCGCGGGATCGTTGCCAGCAGGGCGGGGAAGGGAATAGAGTCTGGGGCATGATCTCCGCCCCAGCCCCGTTTGCCGCCGCCGCCGAGAGCGACACCATCGACCAGCTCCGCGCCGTTGGCCGCGAACTCCATGCCCGCAGCTGGTCGCTCGGCACCAGCAGCAACTACAGCGTCGTCATGGGCCGCGATCCGCTCGAACTGCTCGTCACCGCCAGCGGGAAGGACAAGTCGGCCCTCACCCGCGACGATTTCGTGCGGGTCGATGCCGCGGGACGCGTGGCCGATGGCTCGGGCCGTCGCTCGTCGGCCGAGACGCTGCTCCACTGCACCCTCGCCTCCATGATTCCCTCGGTGGGCGCGGTGCTCCACACCCATTCGGTCTGGGGCACGATCCTTTCCGCCGCCGACCTCGCCCGGGGCAGCCTGCGGATCGCCGGCTACGAGATGCTCAAGGGGCTCGAGGGCATCGGAACCCACGACACGGTCGAAGAGGTGCCGATCTTCGCCAACACGCAAGACATGGTGGAACTTTCCGTCAGGATCCGCCGCCACTTCGCCGGGATCGACTGGACGGCCCCCGGCCGGCCTCCCGCCCACGGCTTCCTGCTCTCGGGCCACGGCCTCTACACCTGGGGCCGTGATCTCGCGGAAGCCCGACGCCACATCGAAATCTTCGAGTTCCTCTTCGAATGCGTGGCGCGGGCGCGGATGCTCCCCGCCGCGTCGATCGACCCTGCCTGATTTCCCGTGCTCCAGTCCGCCTCCCCTCCGGAGACCAGCCGATGGCGATCGTCACCGTTCCCGCCGAAGCCCGCAGGATCACCGACCCGGCCGAGATCGCGGAGTTTCTCGCCTCCAATGGCCTCCTCTATCAGCAGTGGCCGCTCGAGGATCGGGTCGATCCCGCCGCTCCGGCCGAGACGATCCTCGCCGCCTACGCTCCCGAGATCGACGAACTGAAGCGCCGCGGCGGCTTCGTGACGGCGGATGTGGTCGATGTCTACCCCGACACGCCCAATCTCGATGCGATGCTCGCGAAGTTTTCGAAGGAACACACCCACTCGGAAGACGAGGTGCGGTTCATCCTGCAGGGCAGGGGGGTGTTTCACATCAACCTCGTCGATCGGCCGGTCTTTGCGATCGAGGTGTGGGCGGGTGATCTGATCAGCGTGCCGATCGGCACGCGGCACTGGTTCGACCTCTGCAACGAGCACCGGATTCGTGCGATCCGGCTGTTCCAAGACACGAGCGGCTGGACACCCCACTACACCGAAAACGGCGTTCACGCGGCGTACGAGCCGCTCTGCCTCGGCCCGGCATGGGTGCCCGGTGCTGGAAGGACGGCCTCGTGATCGTGTTCGACGGCCGCGGCATCCTCCTCGACGTCGAGGGCACGACGTCGTCGATCTCGT
>JAFMIU010000066.1 GCA_017853835.1 Pirellulales bacterium
GCCAAAGGGCATGGATGCCCGACGCGAGCGTCCGGCGACGGGGTGTGGGTAACCCTGAAGCGGAGCCCCAAAGGCCGTCGTGCCACGCACGGCGGCCTCAAGCCGGAGCCGACGCCGGGACGGCGGCGACGGCGCGACAGTCGATAGGCGGAGCGAAGCCAATGCCGAGCGAGCCAAAGGGCATGGATGCCCGACGCGAGCGTCCGGCGACGGGGTGTGGGTAACCCCGAAGCGGAGCCCCAAAGGCCGTCGTGCCACGCTACCGCGGCAACGGCGCGTAAACCCAACATGCCATGCGTCACGCCACGCCGATCCCACGGCTCACGCCGTTGGGCTTGGAAACCTCCGGCCAGCCTTGAACGATCCGTTGTCAGATGAGGCTTTCGAGGAGGAGCCGCATCTTGCGGAGCTCGGCGATCTGATCGACGCCTTCGAGGGGCGGCATGTGGGCGGACAGCGCCCGCTTGTAGCCCACCCGCTCGAGCTGCGCCACGATCTTCCCATACTCCACTCCGCCCTGGCCGATGCGCACCTGCGGCACATCAACCTTCGAGTCGCGAAGGTGGACGTGGCAGACATATTTGAGAATCGGCTCCCAAGACGCCGGCTTCTTGTGGCCGTAGATGAAATGGCTCGGATCGAGCGTCACGCCGAGCCCGGGCACATTCCGACAGAGCGAGGCGGTCGTTTCGGCATCCTGGGTCATCCGGTCGGATGCGGTCTTCACGGCCACCACGCAGCCGAGACCGGATGCGATCGCCACCAGCTTGCGGAGCCGCTCGATCTCGCCATTGAAGGGTGTGCCGAGTTCCGAGGATTCCACGACGAGGGTCACCACGCCGAGGGCCTTCGCCAGGCGGCTGCAGGCCTCGAACTGGTCGTAGGTTTCCGGCGTCTCGCTGGCGGCAAACGACACGGCGACCGGACGGAGCCTCTGTCGATCGCTGCATTCGGCGATCGCCGCCTCCGGGTCGGCCACGACCTGTGCCGGCGTCAGGTGACCGCCCTTCTCATGGATGTCGATCTCCACAGCCGTAAACTCGAGTTCGGCCAGTCTCGCCATGGCGGCAGACAGCGGCATGTCGGGCAGGCATTCGGTACTGGCGCAGACGAACACGTGGCACAACTCCTCGGGGAACCGCGGCCAGAGGCGGGGATCGCTCGGCACGACGGCATTCGATCGTGAAGCCGCCAAGGTAGCGGCCAGCGGAGCGCCATGGCAACTTCAGTGCCGTTCCCGGCGCCACGGCATACAATCTCCGACCCGCCGAGGACCGGCGAGACGACGGAGGAGCCCATGCAGATCGACACGACCGCCTCGCCCGTGAGGGTGATTCTCGAACAGCCCAATCCGTGGGGGCGATGGTTCGCCCGAGCCGGCTGGATCGTCGCCGGATTCGCGGTGCTCTCCGCGATCGGCAGTGCCGGAGCGTTCTCGCAGTATTTCCAGCGCGATTCGCAGGTCGTGGAAAAATGGCACTCGCTGTCGAAGTCGGCCGCCGACAAGGTGGCGATCGTCAGCATCACCGGGGCGATCCTCGGCGGTGATGGTTTCGTGAAGGCCCAGCTCGACCAGATTGAAGACGACGAGACCGTGAAGGCGGTCGTTCTTCGGGTCGACTCCCCCGGCGGCACCGTGAGCGGCAGCGACGAGATCCACCATCGCCTCGCGAAGCTGGCCTCGAAGCGCGACCTCCCAGTGGTCGTGAGCATGGGGGGGATCGCCGCGAGCGGAGGCTATTACGTGGCCATGGCCAACGGCGGGGCCGACGACGTGATCTTCGCCGAGCCTGCCACGCTCACCGGGTCGATCGGTGTGATCATTCCGCACTTCGACGTCTCCCGCATGCTCCGCAGCTTCGAGATCCGTGACGACTCGATCGCCAGCGGCCCCCTCAAGGAGATGCTCAGCCCGACGAAGGAACGCACGCCCGAACTCGCCGAACGCGAACGAAAACTCCTTCAGGAACTCGTCGACGACATGTTTCGGCGATTCAAGGAGATCGTGAAGGCCGGTCGTCCGAAGCTCGATGAAGCGGCTGTCGATCAGGTGGCGACAGGGCAGGTGTTCACGGCCAGTCAGGCCAAAGACGCGGGGCTGGTCGATCGCATCGGGTTTCTCGAAGACGCCGTCGAGCGGGCGGTGGAACTCGCGGGGCTCACCGCCGAGACGGCCCGGGCGGTCAAATACGGCAAGCCCAAGGGGCTTCTCGACGAGGTGCTCGGCGGAGCGTCGTCGCAGAGCCGAGTCGACCTCGGCGCCATCGCCGAATTCACCACGCCCCGTGGCTGGTATCTCTGCACGTGGATGCCGGCGCTGATCCGCAGCGAGTGACGTCGCCCCGCACACGCCGTGGCGCAAGGACCGTGCCTCGCCCTACGCGAGCACGTCGGCGATCGGCTTGCCTTCATTGCCGATGCGAAATGGCCGGCCGTTGGGGGCGATAAACTCCCGCTCCCACGGAATGCCCGCGGCGGCGGCGATCGTGGCGTTGAAGTCGCCGACGCCCACGCCGTCGCGGTCGGGAAGACGACCGGCCTTGTCACTCGCGCCGTGCACCACGCCGGGTTTCACGCCCGCTCCGGCGAGCACGCAGGAAAAGACGCCGGGATGGTGGTCACGGCCCGCGTTCTCGTTGACCTTCGGCGACCGGCCAAACTCGGTCGCCAGCACCACGAGGGTCGAAGCCAGGAGGCCACGGGCTTGGAGATCGTCGAGGAGGGCGGCCATCGCGGCGTCGAGTTCCCCCGCCCTCTTGGGCAGGTCGTCCCAGAGGTCGCGGTGCATGTCCCAGCCCCCCATCTCCACCTCCACGCACCGCACGCCGCTTTCCACGAGCCGACGGGCGAGGAGGCAGCCCTGTCCAAACCGCGACTGGCCATACCGTCCGCGGCTGGCGGCGTCCTCCCGAGACAGATCGAACGCGGCGAGGTCGCTGCTCCCCATGAGCTGCACGGCATCGGCATACATCCGGTCGTAGGACTCGATCTGACGGCCTGCGTGCCTGGTTCGGAAGTCGCGATCGAGCCGATCAGCCAGCGCGAGCCGGCGGTCGAAGTTGGCCTGCGTGAGGTAGGACGGCCTCCTGATGTTTTCGAGGCCCCGCTGGGGATCGGCGATCGGAACGGGCGTCAGGGCGGGATCGAAAAACCCGCATCCCGGGTGTTCGTTGCCATTGCCGACGAGCACGTAGCCGGGCAGATCCCCAGCCCGCTTTCCGAGCGCGTGCACCGCCCACGCCCCAAACGCCGGATGCCGGATGCTGTTGAGCTGCGGATAGCTCGTGCGCATGAGATACGTGCCCTGCTCATGGGCGCCGGTCTCGGTGGTCATCGAACGAATGACCGCCAGACGGTCGGCCATGCCGGCAAGCTTGGGCACGTGTTCGCCAAACTGCACGCCCGACACGGCGGTGCCGATGGCGTTCGTTTCCCCCTGCTCCTCGCGACCGGGCTTCGGGTCGAAGGTGTCGATGTGGCTCATCGCCCCCTTCATCATCAGGTAGATGATGTTCACGCCATCCGCATCGGTCGTCGCCCCGCGGGCCACCTGCCCGGCCACACCATCGAGCAACGTGATGCCAAACGCCGCCCGGGCGGCGCGACCGAGAAACGCCCGGCGGGCGATCGAATCATCGGCATGGAATGGAGAATGCGACATGGCTCGGTGCTCCGAAAATGGGACGGCGCGGCGACCTATTCGACGAAGAGAAACTCCCTGGTGTTGAGCAGGGCCCAGATCACGTTGCCGCAGCCGGTGGCGGGGTCAGCGGTGGCGAGCACTTCCTCGCGGGCCACATCCCGTTCATCGGCCGTCGGACGGCGCGACAGGATCGTGAGAAACACCGCATCGACGACGTCTTCCGGATCCTGCGCCACGATCGTCTCGTGAATCACCGTGCCTTCGTCGAGCACGGCGTGGGTCACGGGGCCGTTGAGCATCGCCAAAATCTGGGGAATGGTCGGAACGCTCCGCGCCCCGTCGATCGTCTCCCGATCACTCTGGCCAAACTGTCGGAGGAAGTGGCCGAGTGGAAGCGGGGATGGCATTTCACTCGCCTTCATCAGCCAGATTCCCTGGTAGCCGCACGTCACTGCGAGGTCGCGCTCGCGACGGTTTGGACCGAATCGCTGCACGAAGGCGTCGAACTGCCGTTCGACGTCGTCGATCGTGGCGGTGTCGATGTCGAACCCGGCCACGTCGGCCACTTCATCGACGGTCGGCCGCTGCACGCTCCAGGGATTGTGGGCGATCAGTCCCACGATCGAATCCCAGATCTGTTCGGCCGTCATGCGCCGCAGCGCGGGGCCCGGAAATCGGAAAGGCTCCGCCGACGGATCGTGCACGACCGCCTGCCGCTGGTAGGCCGACGTCGACACCACCACCCGCACGAACTCGCGCAGATCGAAGTCGAGGTCGAGCACCAGATCGGTCAGCCCTTCGAGAAGTGCCGCATCGCTTGGCGGGTTCTCCGGACGGAAATCATCGATGGGCTCGACGATCCCAACGCCCATCAGCGCCTTCCACATCCGATTGGCCACCGTCCTGGCAAACTGCCGGTTGTCGCGGGCGACCACCCACTCGGCAAACTGCTCCCGCCCGTCGGTGCGGCCCGCCTCGGAGGGCACCTCGCCCCAGAGGAGTTTCGGGGACACCTCGTCGAGCGGCTTGGCGTCGTCATACTGATAGTCGCGCGGCAGCCGGAGGGCGATGTCTCGATAGCTCACCGCGGTGACATTGGCCTGGATGAACTGGGCGATCGCGCCGGCCTTTCGACCCTTCGTTTCGCGGGCTTCCTTCACAAGTTGACGCGCCGCCGGCGGCGGGAGCGTGCGAGGCTCCTTGCCCGGCACGGGGGTGCGACGCGTGCCGACCCGCGTTTTCGTTCCCGCGGTGAACGCGGCAAGCTCGTAAAACTGGTGCTGCGTCCAGTCGTCGAAGGGGTGGTTGTGGCATTGGGCGCATCCGATCTGCGTGCCGAGAAACACCCGCACGGTGTTGTCGACATAGGGCAGGGGCATGCCGTCATCGCGGAGCTGGTATCCGGCTGCCGGGTTTTCCCAGGATCGACCGTCGGCCGTGAGCATCTCGCGCACCCAGTCGTCGTAGGGAACGTTGGTGCGAATCGAATCCTTCACCCACGCGAGGTAGGGCTCAAGCACCAGGTTGCGCTGCGGCCGATCAGCGAGACGGAGCACGTCGGCCCAGTGGTTGTAGAAGTGGCTGACGTAATCGGGGCTTGCGAGGAGACGCTCGATCAAGGCATCCCGTTTGTCGACGGCGGTGTCGCCCAGGAAGGCCGCCGTTTCCGCGTGGGTGGGAATCCTCCCGGCCAGATCGAGGTGGATGCGTCGCACGAAGTGGGCGTCGTCGAGCGGCGGCGATGGCGTCATGCCCGCCTTCTCGAGCCCGTTCGCCACGAGGCGATCGATCGCGCGTGCCTGATCCCGCACCGCCGATCGCCGCCCCGCATCGACAGGAGCCACATCCATCGCGGGTGAGTCGGGGGTCGTGGTCACCGCCGCGGGGAGCCGCGCGGCGCGGCGACTGTCGCGGACGGCCACTTGGGCAAACGACACGCAGCATGCCGCGACGATCGCGACGGCCACGGTCGCAGGCATGATGCGGCGGACGATTCGGCCGTGGGCAACCTTCATTCGCGGTTCTCCTCGACACCCCGGGTTCCGGTCGCGGTGGTCCACCGATTCAACGGCTGGAACGCCCCCACGGTTTCGCAAGCCTGGCTTCGATCAGTCTAGCCGGGGGAGCCGCCCGCTTCCTTTCCCGCAGCGGCCACCGCCGCCAGATCGTCCGCGGTCGGGGTCCGGCCGGCCGCCCGGGCCAGGGCCAGCCGGCACCAGGCGTCGGCGGGGACGAGCCGATGGTCGTCGCCGGAGGCGTCGGCGTGATGGGCCACGGCCAGCACGCTGATGGCGTCTCGCACCGCCGCCGAGAGGGCGGCCACCTCGAGCTGACGCTCCGCGAGCCCACGGCCGTGGCGTCGGATCGCCCGATCGATGGCAACCGCCACACGGCCGAGCCGCCGCCGAGCCGCCGCGGCATGCCCTCGAAGCCTGGCATCGAGGAGCCACGCATCGCCACGAGGCCTGGCTCCGGCCGCAGCACGCCACGCGAGCCACCCCAGGGCCCGGCGCCACGCTGCGGTGTCGCGACCATGGGAGGCGGCCGGATGCAGGCGCGACAATCCCTTGAAGAGCGCGAGGCCGAGAAGATCGCTCTCCCCTTCGTAGACCGTGACGGCAAAGTGGTCGTGGAGCGAATCGCCGAGCGGATGCCCCACGAGGAAGGCACGGCCGCCATGCACGCCGAGCGCATCGATCGCCGCGTCGCGCACGCAGTGGCTCGCCACCACCTTCGCCGTGATCGCCTCCCACTCGCCGCTCTGGCCGGCATCGATCGCCGAGGCGCTCCACGCCGCGAGGGCCTCGCATGCGACGACGGAGGCCGCCATGCGTCCGAGCCGTCCCTGGATCAGTTGTCGCGAGATGATCGGCTGCTTCCAGGTGATCCGCCGCCGGGCATGATCCCGCGCGTGTGCCAGCAGCATCCGCAGCGTGCCCACGGCCTGCGCCGCGAGCGTGATCCGACCGCGGTTGAGACCGTGCCACACCACCGCCAGGGCGTCGCCGTCGGCGGCCGGCTCGATGACATCGGCAGGATCGACCTCGAAGCCGTCAAACTCCGGCGCCGCGTTGTGCGCATGCCGCAAGGGATGGAGCGGATACCGTCGCAGTCGAAATGTCGGCGTGTCGGCATCGGGCAGGCGGACGAGAACGACGACAGGCGTGCCGTCGCGGACGGCCAGCACCTTCATCATCCGGCCGTAGGTGGCTCCGGTGATGAACATCTTCGTGCCGGTGAGCAAAAGCCGGCCGTCGCGCCCCTCGAGCCGCGTCGTCACGCGCCCGAGATCACAGCCCGCGTCGGGTTCGGTGGCGCCAAAGATCGAGAGCGGCCGGCCGGTCGCAAGTGCTGGCAAGAGCCTCGCCTGCTGCTCGGGTGACCCGAAGCCGACGAGCGCCGACACCGCTCCAATCGACGCGTGCACGCCGAGCGTTCCGGCGGCGGTGGGGACCGCGGCGGCCACGCGGCTGACCGCCCTGGCAACATCGAGCATCGAGCCACCGCTTCCGCCAAAGGCCACGGGCACGGAGAGCCCCCAGAACCCGGCCTCCCCGAGTGCCGCCTCGGCCTCGGCCGAGAAGCGTCCGAAGGCTGGGGGAGGCGGATCGGCGATCGGCGGAATCTCCCGAGGGGCGTCGGTCAACGGATCGTAGAGCCGGCCGCACGAGCGAAGCCTCGCGAGTTCCGCCTCGGTCCGTTCGAGCACCGCCTCGATCGCCGCGGGCAGCGGGTCGGCGGCCCGCGCCGCGGCCTCCGCAAACCCGCCATCACCTCCCGACCACAACGCTCCACCCATCCACGACTCCGGCCGACGGCCCGTCGTCGCCTCGTTCATCGGTGCCTCATCCTCTCGAGATCGGGATGACTCGCGGGCGTCCACCGCCCTCATGATCTGGTCGCGATAGGCCGACGCGATCGCCTCACGCCGCGGCTTCAGGGATGCCGTCGCCTCGCCGCGTGATGGATCGAATCCCCGGTCGGTGATCACGAACGAACGCACCCGCCATGATCGCGGCAAGGCCGCCTGCCGCCGCGCAAGCCGACGTGCAAGCCACCGCACCACCCGCGGATGCCGAACGGCATGGCGACGGCTGACGACGGTGATGCCCATGCGACGCAGCGCGGCCCGCAGCACGTCGGGTTCTGGCACCACCACGGCCACTGGACGGGGCACGCCGGCCGCCACGACACACACTTGCGCCACCGCATCATCTTCCGCGAGCGCCGCCTCGACCGCGGCGGGGGGCAGCTTCACGCCGCTCGCCAGGACGATCGCATCAGCAATCCGGCCGGTGATCCGCACCTGTCCATCGTCATCGATCTCCGCGCGATCGCCCGTTTCGAGCCAGTCTCCGTCGCACACCGGCGGCGGCATGGGCCGGCCGACGGGTTCGCGGGGTGAGATCACACCCATCGTCAGGCTCGGTGTCTGCACGAGCAGCTGGCCCCGCGTCGCCGGCCGTGCATCGAGCTTCACCGCCACGCCAGGCACCGGCGGCCCCACCGCACCCGCCCGCGCGATCCGCGGGTTGGCGAGGGCCACCACCGGCCCCGCTTCGGCAAGGCCGTAACCCTCGACGAGCGGCACGCCGCACGCCGCAAACACCTCGGCCGTTCGCCGCCGAAGCGGCGCGCCACCCGACACACACACCCGCACCTGGCCGCCGAGGGCCGATGCCAGATCGGCAATCCGGCCCGTTGCGACGCCTCGCTCGAGCCGTTCGAAGAAGGCTGGTACTCCGAGGATCACCGTGGGCGACACTGCTTCGCAGGCGTCGAGAATGCGACCGCGATCCCCGGCCACGGCCAGGCATCCGCCCCGCACGAGCGCCGTGCCCGCATCGCCGGTGCGGGCGAAGAGATGGCTCGCGGGCAGCCACGAGAGCCGCACGTCGCGGGCATCCTCCAGAAACATGGCCGCCGAGGCGACGGCATTGGCCGCGAGCGATCGCTGCGAATGCATCACGCCGCGCGGCTCGCCGGTGGTGCCCGACGACAGCACGATCGTGGCGCAGGCATCCGGCTCGCATGCGGTGACGGCAGCCGCAAGACGCGACCGCAAACGATCGCGATCGGTGGCGAGCCGTCGCCATCCTCCCGCGTCGAGCCTGGCTTCGTGATGCGTGCCGTTTGGTGAGAGATCAATCACAAGCCGGTCGGCAAGGTCGCGAGGACCGAGCCCGACGGTGCGACCCGAGAGGACCACACCCCGCGGTGCGAGCCAGCGGAGCTGTTCGAGATGCTCCCGCCGCGCGGCGTCGGCATGCAGCGGCACATGCACGAGCCCCGAGAGCAGGCAGGCGAGATCGACCACGAACCACTCGGGCGAATGCGTGCCGACATGGGCGAGCCGGTCACCTGCAACACACCCCGCGTCTGCCAACGCCTCGGCCAGGTGGAGCGATGCCGCGGCCACCTCGGCCCACGTCCATTGGGCGGTCGTCGCCTCGCCACGAGCCGCAAGCGCATCCCGGATGGCCAGGCGATCGGGTGTGGCTTCCACCCGCGCGGCCACGAGTTCCACGAGCGACGCCGGGCGTGAGGAATCGGGCGGCGGCACACCGACCCGCGCGGCGGTTGCCGGCGCGCCGCTCATCGGCCGACTCGCTCGACGAGGATCGCGATGCCCTGCCCGAGGCCGATGCACATCGTCGCCACGCCGTAGCGGCCGCCCCGGTCACGGAGCGCATGGAGGAGCGTCGTTGTGATGCGGGCCCCGCTGGCGCCGAGGGGATGGCCGATGGCGAGCGAGCCCCCCCGCACGTTAACCCGGTCCGGATCGAGGCCGAGCGTGTCGATGCAGTGGATCGCCTGGGCTGCAAACGCCTCGTTGAGTTCGACCAGGTCGATGTCGGCCAGGCTGATGCCGCGTGATGCCACCCGGGCCAGCAGTTTGTGCGTCGCGTGAATCGGTCCGGTGCCCATCGCCGAAGGCGGCACACCGACGAAGGCCGTAGCCAAGACGCGGGCGAGCGGCGCGAGCGATTGACGGGCTGCCTCGGCCTCCGACATCACCACCACGGCCGCGGCGCCGTCGCTCAACGGCGCGGCCGTTGCGGCGGTGATGCTGCCAATTCGCGGCAGAAACACCGGCTCGAGCGCCGCCATCGCGGCCAGGCTCGTGTCGCCCCGAACCGACTGGTCACGCAGGGCCGCCACCACCGTGCCCGTTTCGTCGAGCCCGACCACCGGCACGATCTCGTCCTGAAACTCGCCCTGGGCAAACGCCTTCGCCGCCTTCTCGTGGCTGGCGAGCGCAAAGGCCTCTTGCCGGCGGCGATCGATGCCATGCGTGGCGGCGAGGTGCTCGGCGGTGAGCCCCATCGACAGCATGCCGCGGCTCGTGCGGGCGAGTGCACCGGGATGAATGTCGACCGCCGACTCCATCGGCAGGTGGTGCATGTGCTCCACGCCGGCCACCACCTGCACGTTCTCGGCGCCGGCCGCGATCGCATGACACGCCTGCGCGAGGGCCTGGAGCGACGACCCGCACAGTCGATTGACGGTGGTGCCGGCGGTGGCAAACGGCAGGCCGGCCATCAGCGCGACTGTTCTCGCCACATTGCCGCCGAGTTCGTCCCGCTGCTGCGTGGCCCCGAGCACCACATCCTCGATCGTGGACGGATCGACGCCGCTGCGATCGACCACGGCCCTCACCACCGCCGCCGCCAGTTCGTCGCCGCGAACGCCCCGAAACATCCCCTTCGTGGCATGGGAGCGTCCGATGGCCGTGCGGCAGCACGCCACCACCACGGGTGTGACGGCTGGATCGAGGTCGCTGGAAGAGGAAGGGCGTGCCATCGGTGGGTCAGTCGGCGAAGGGCCGGCCGCTCGATGCATGGTGACGGAGCCGGTCGGTGGGATGCATGCGCGTGCCGAGATCGGCGAGCGGTTCGAGCCGGCGCACCACCTCGGCGGCGCCGATCGAATCGCCCCATGGGAAAAGGCCGCCGCGAAACGCGGGGAAGCCGAGGGCGTGGATCACGGCCAGGTCGATGTCGCGGCCGTCGCGCACAAGCTTCTCATCGAGAACGCGAAGTGCCTCGAGCAGCATCGGGAGGAAGAGGCGATCGACGATCGTGCGGTCGCTCGATTCACGAGGGGTGTGAGCGTAGCGGGCGATGACCTCCGCGGCCTTGTCGTCGGGGCCGACGATCCGTTCGAGCTGGCCGGCCGCCGCGTAGCGATAGAACCCGGCGCCGGTCTTGCGGCCAAGCCGACCAGCCTTGACGAGCGCGGGAATCACGGGCGACGCCTCAATGCGGTCGCCGTAGGCCGCGCTCAGCACGAGCCCCGCATAGAAGGCGGTATCGAGGCCGATCATGTCGTAGAGTTCGATGGGCCCAAGCGGCATGCCGAAGCTGCGGGCCACGCGATCGATCCGTTCGGCCGGCACGCCCTCGCGAAGCAGTTCTCCCGCCTCGTGCAGATAGGGCATCAGCACGCGATTGACGAGAAAGCCCGGGCTGTCGTTGACCACCACCGGGCACTTGCCGAGCCGCTTCGCGTGGGCCACGGCGAAGGCGACGGTGGCGTCGCTCGTGGCCGGACCGCGGATCACCTCGACGAGCGTCATGCGTCGCACGGGATTGAAGAAGTGGAGGCCGCAGAATCGCGACGGGTCGCCGAGCCCCGCGGCGAGTCGCGCGATCGGATTGGTGGAGGTGTTGGTGGTGATGACGGTATCGGGCCGCACCAAGCGCTCGATCTCGGTGAGCACCTGCTGCTTCACGTCGGGCCGTTCGGTGACGCTCTCCATCACGAGATCCGTGCCGGCGAGGGCGGCGAGGCTCGTGGCGGTCTGCAGGGCGCCGGCAAGCTCGACTGCGCGGCGTTGATCCACCCGCTTCGCCACGCGATCCCAGGCTGCTTCCTCCAGGATCGTCGGCACCGCGGCGGCGAGCGCGGTGGGATTCACGTCGATCACCGTGATCGACAGGCCGGCTCGCAGGTGGCTCGCGGCAATCCCGCTCCCCATGATGCCGCCCCCCACGATCGCCTGCCGCTCGGCCGGCTTCACATCGATCGCGTTCCCTTCCACGCCTGAATCTCGGCGATTGCGTTCGCCACTGGCGAACACTCGCAGGAGATTGCGGGCCACCGGGCTGGCGGCCAGCGTGGCAAAGGCCTGGGACTCGATCGCCGATGCGGCCTGGGCGTCGACGCTCGCCCCCGCCAGGATCGTGCGAAGGATGGCGGGCGGGGCGGGATAGTGGCCACCGGTTCGCCCGAGGATCACCGCCGCGGTCGTAGCCTCGAGAAAGACTCGCTCGCCGGCATCGAGGTCGACCGGCGATGCCATCCGAACTCGCCGCGCCGCGAGACTGCCGTCGGCGGCCCGCATGGCGAGCAGACGCTTGGCTGTTTCCATCGCGCGATCGGCACCCACGCAGGCATCCACCACGCCGGCTGTGTGGGCCACCTGACCGGAGAGCGGCTCACCGGAGGCACAGCGTTCGATGGCGGGGCCTGGACCGATCAGACGGGCGAGCCGCACCGTGCCGCCCCAGCCGGGAAGCAGGCCGAGTTTCATCTCGGGGCACCCGATCGAGGTGTGGCGGTCGGGCGTCGCCACCCGCACGTCACACGCCAACGCGAGTTCGAGTCCACCCCCCAGGCACACGCCGTCGATCACCGCGGCCGTTGGAAAGGATGACGACAGCCGTGCCAGCACCCCCTTGCCGCGGTCACACGCCGCCACGATCTCCGGCGCAGGTCGGGCGAGAAGTTCTTCCAGCCGGGCCAGGTCGGCCCCTGCGAAAAAACTGCCTCGACGGCCGGAGCAGAGAAGGAGGCCTCGCGGCGGATCGGCGGCGAGGTGGTCGAGGACCGCGGCGAGTTCCTCCAAAACCTGCTTCGTGAGCACGTTTTGGCGGTGGCCGGGCACCTCAAACGTGACCACCACGAAACCGTCGGCATCATGCCCGACGGCCAGCGTCTCCAGTTCCCGTTCGATCGCCGGCATTTTCGTGGAGCTTTCGTCGAACTCGCTTGCCTGGTGCGTGAAAACCGCTAGTGTATCGGCAGTTTTCGAGGCCCACAGTGGGCCTTCCGCGGCCCTGTGGCGCGGACTGACCGGCGAGGGCTTCAGGGAGGATTCGGCATTCATGGCCTACCACGCTCACGAATCGTCCGCGCAGACCGATTCCACCGCTGACCGCATGCTGTCGACCGCGGCCCTGACAGCCGTCTGGGTCGGGCTGGTTGGCGTCGCGATTGCCGGGCGCCTTTGGCAGCCCTCGTGGAACGGGGAGCCGCTTTGGAACGCCACGCCTCTGGCTGGTGTGGCCCTCGCGGCGGGATTCATCTTCCGCCGATCGTGGCTGGCGGCCTCCGTGCCGCTTGCGGCGTTGGCCATCAGCAACCTCGCCCTGCCGGGCTACGGCAATGTGGGCGTGGCGGCCACGGTGTATGCGGCGAGCGCATGGCCTGTGGTGCTCGGCTCGGCCGGCCTTCTCGGCCGCGAGAGGCCCCGCTGGATGGCGGTCGTTGGGGGCAGCCTCGCCTGCTCGCTCGTGTTTTTCGTCAGCACCAATCTCGCCCACTGGGCCTTCACCGCCGACTACCCGCGCACGGCATCGGGCCTGGCGACCTGCTTCGCGGCGGCCCTGCCTTTCTACCGCTGGATGCCGCTGGGCGACGCCGCCTGGTCGGTGGTCGTTTTTGCCGGGCTCTCGCTGATCCACGCTGCCGCCGGTGCGATGGCGGTGCGTCGGATGAGTCCGCAGGCGGTTTCGTCGCGTCCGCTTGACTGAGCGGGAAACCGATCCAGAATGCAACCAGCCTCGGAAGACGGGTGGCCGGTCATCGACCACTCCCTTTCGTTCTCCGCGGGAATGGCGGAATTGGCAGACGCGCCAGGTTGAGGGCCTGGTGGTAGTAATACCGTGCAGGTTCAAGTCCTGTTTCCCGCATTGTTCTCGTTTCGTCCGCGATTCTTGGCCGTTGTTCGCCGGGCCCCATGAGCACGAATCCTGAATCCTCCCCCGCGGAGCCGTCGGAGCCCGCGGATTCCGCGGCCGACGCCTCTTCGGCTGCGCCCCGGCGCATCCCGATCGGCACCCAGCGTCCGGGCGTGTCAGCCCCGTCGCTCGCGCCGAAGTATCAGTATGTGGCGCCGCCGGCCTCGGCTGAGCCGCTCGCCTTCGCCGGCCCGGTGACCCCAGCGGCTGCCGACGCCGCGTCGGGTTCGCCCACGGAAGGCGTCGAGGCCTCGCCCCCTGCCACGGATCCGGGCAGCACCGCCGAACCCCGTCCGCAGAGCCGTGGCCCGCGTGAGGGTGGACGCGAGGGGCGGCGTGATCGTCGTCGCGACGACCGTCCGCGTCCGAACGCAGCCGACATTCCACCGTCGCGTCGAGTGGCCGTGCCGAATCTTCGAGCCGCCCTCGACGACGATCTCGAAGCCGACTTCGCCGCCGCGCTCGAGGGCGTGGCGGTCGATGACCTCATGGCCTCCACCGTGGCCGCCAAGGCCGAGGCCCCCATCGAGCCTGGCACGCGGGTGATGGCCACCGTCCTGTCGATCGGCCCCGACACGGCGTTTGTCGATCTTGGGGGACGTCGGCAGGGGGCGATGAAGCTCGCCAGTCTGCTCGATGCCGGCATCGACCTTCCGGCCGTGGGCGACGTGATCGAAGTGTCGGTCGGCGGCCGCAATGAAGACGACAACCTCTACGACGTGGCGCTCGCCAATCAGGCGGTGGCCGTTGAAGACTGGTCGCAGATCCAGGCGGGCATGGTGATCGAGGCTCGTGTCACCGCCGCCAACAAGGGCGGCCTCGAGTGCGAGGTTGCCGGGCTTCGCGGCTTCATGCCGGCGAGCCTCGTGAGCACCTGGCGGATTGAGAATCTTGAAGAGATGGTCGGGCAAACGCTCGACAGTCTTGTGACCGAAATCGTGCCCGAGGCGCGACGGCTGGTGCTGTCGCGGCGGGCGGTGATCGAAAAGCAGGCGGCCGATGCGAAGGCCAAGATGCTCGAAACCCTCGAGCCGGGCACGGAACTCGACGGCATCGTCCGCTCGGTTCGGGAGTTTGGCGCGTTCGTCGACATCGGCAACGGCGTGGAAGGCCTCGTGCACGTCAGCGAACTCTCGTGGGATCGGGTGGCGAATGCCGCCGACGTTCTCAAGACGGGCGAGAAGATCCGTGTGATCGTCAAGAAGATCGACACCGAAACGGGCAAGATCGGCCTCTCGGCCCGCGACCTGATCGAGAGCCCGTGGAAGCGAGCCGGCGAGAAGTATCACGTCGGCGCGACCGTTCGCGGCGTGGTGAGCCGCATCGCCCAGTTTGGTGCGTTCGTGAAGCTCGAGCCGGGCGTCGAGGGCCTGGTGCACATCTCCGAGCTGGCCACGCGACGGATTCGTCACGTGAGCGACGTGGCCCGCGAAGGGCAGCAGGTGGAGTGCCGCGTCATCGCGGTGGATCCCGACGAGCAGCGGATGTCGCTGTCGATCAAGGCGCTCGCTCCCCCGCCATCGGTGAAGGAATCGCCGGTTGCCGAGGAGCCGGAAGCCGAAGAGCCTGCGGCGCCGCCGCCGGTGGCGAAGGTTCGCAAGACGCCGCTCAAGGGCGGCCTTGGCGGCCAGTCGCACGGCGAGAAGTTTGGGCTGAACTGGTAAACGCGTCGACGCGAGCGCCGTCGGCGTCACGCCGTGATGCTTCGCACGGCGTCGAAAGCCAAACACGCCTCGTGGTGCGCTATGCCGGTCCCACGGCTAACGCCGTTGGGCTTGGACGGAAAAAGTCACACGGCGTCGATAGCCAAACACGCCTCGTGGTGCGCCGCGCCGGTCCCACGGCTTACGCCGTTGGGCTTGGACGGGTCGCCCTTCGGTCCAAGCCCAAGGCCGTGAGGCCTGGGACACGCCAGGCTCCTCCCCACGTCGCCGTTGGGCTTCGACGGGAGCAACACCGCCCCGCGCATGGATGAGCTTCGGGGATGCCCATGCCCCGCAAGCCGGCGTCACTGCCGAGCGAGAGCCAGGATGGCGGAGCGAAGGCAGTGTCGAGCGAGCCCGAGGGCACGGATGCCCGAAGCGAGCGTCCGGCGGCGAGGTATGGGCATCCCAGAAGCGTGCCCCGCACATTGGCGAGCCAATCGCGAAGCCAAAAGCCGGAGCCGACGCCGGGACGGCGGCGACGGCGCGAAAGTCAGCGTATGGGCATCCCCGAAGCGTGCCCCGCGCATTGGCGAGCGAGGGGTCGCCTCGCGCCGATCAACCGCCGATCGTTTTCTTGCCCATCCACGCCACGAGCGGCTCCGGCACCGTGATCGTGCCGTCGGCGTTTTGGTGGTTTTCCAGGATCGCAATGATCGCCCGGCTGATCGCCACGGCGGTGCCGTTGAGCGTGTGAACGAACTGCGTCCCCTTTTCGCCAGGGGTGCGGAATCGCAGGGCGAGCCGGCGGGCCTGGTAGTCGGTGCAGTTGGAGGTGCTGGTGACCTCGCCCCACTCGCCCGCCTCGCCGCGGCCGGGCATCCAAGCCTCGAGGTCAAACTTCCGGTAGGCCGGACCACCGAGGTCGCCCGAGGCGGTGTCGATCACGCGATAGGGGATGCCCAGGCCATCGAAGATTCGGCATTCGAGGTCGAGCAGGTGGGCGTGCATCGCCTCGCTCTGGTCGGGATGGGTGAAGGCAAACATCTCCACCTTCGTGAACTGATGCACCCGGTAGAGGCCGCGGGTGGCCCTTCCGTGCGCACCCGCCTCGGTGCGGAAGCAATGGCTGATGCCGCAGAGTTTGAGCGGGAGTTCCGGGGCCTCGAAGATCCGTTCGTGGTAGGCACCGCCGAGCGTGATCTCCGCGGTGGCAATGAGCGAGAGATCGGAATCGTTCACGGAATAGATCTGCGTCTCGGGGCCCCGGGGCATGAAGCCCGTGCCCTCGAGGATCGTGTCGCGGGCGAGGTCGGGCGTGGTCATCACCGTGAAGCCCTCCTTCATGAGGAGCTCCACGGCGTAGCGCTGGAGGGCCAGTTCCAGGAGCACGCCGTCGCCGGTGAGGAAATAAAACCCGTGGCCGGCAACGCGGGCGCCCGCCTCGAAGTCGAAGAGCTTCAGCCGGGCGCCGATCTCCACGTGATCGAGCGGCTTGAAGTCGAAGGGGCGGGGCGGGGTGGCGCCTCGGCGAATCTCCACCGCCGCGTCCTCGCCTCCGACCGGGGCGTCGGGATGGGTGAGGTTGGGGATGGCCCGCAGGATGGCGTCGGCCTCGGCCACGATCTCGGCCGCCTTGGCCTCGAGCGTCGACACCTCTTCGCGGAGTCGTCGGCCCTCGGCCTTTCGGGCCTCCCGTTCCGCCTCGTCAGCCGCCTTGCCGATCGACTTGCTCACCTGGGCGGCGGCGCCGTTGAGGCGATCGACGTCGGCCTGAAACTGGCGACGGAGCTTGTCGAGCTGGGAGAACCGCTCCACGTCGGCCGACGAGCCGCGGGCCCGGCAGTTGGCGGTGACCAGATCGATGTTGTCGGCGACGAAGCGGCGGTCGAGCACGATGAACTCCCAGGTCGATTCCAGGCGGGCCGACGGGCGAAAGCCCGGCGGGGGCGTTTATACTGGTGGCGTTCGAATGGGGAACACCTCGGGGCCCGGAGTTTGCCAGACCCATGCCCGCCTCCGCCAGTGCCACCGCGACGGAAGCCGAGCCAACCACCGTTGGCTCGCCCGCCACGCGGCCGTCCACCAAGCCCAAGCGGCAGCCGCGCTACCACGTCGTGCTCTGGAACGACGACGATCACACCTACCAGTATGTGATCGCCATGCTGCAAAAGCTTTTCGGCCATGCGCCAGAACTCGGCTTCCGGCTCGCCCGCCGGGTTGATGCCGAGGGGCGCGTGATCGTGCTCACCACCACGAAAGAGCATGCCGAACTCAAACGCGACCAGATCCACGCGTTCGGGGCGGATCGCCTGCTGGCCCGTTCGAAGGGATCGATGTCGGCCTCGATCGAAGCCGAGCCCGAGACCTGAGACGGCTCACAGGCGATTCGGGCGATGGCCCGATCATCGCCGAAGGGTGTCGCCCTCGAGAGCGATCGCGGTGGCCCGCACATTGGACGCGGGAAACAGTGCCGCCCATGGCCGGGGATGGAGCGGCACCTTCACCTTGCCGTGAACCGCCGGCGTGGCCGATGCCTCGGCCACGGTCGTGGCGAAGTCGCGCGAGGGCTGGTCGGGCCAGCGGCTCCGGGAAAACTCCACGAGCCTCCCGGCGCTCGTCGCGTAGATCGCCACCAGCGCGATGCCGAGGCTCCACCCGAGGCGACGGCGGTGAGGCTGCAGGCTCGCCGTGCCCGCCGAAAGGGCGGCACACATCGCGAGCACGGCACAGAGGGAGGTGCCGAAGTAGTAGCGATCGAGCATGGTGGTCGAGTATCCGCTGAGCACCCGTGTGAGCCCCGGCCTCGACGCCACCGTCGCCACGGCGGCATAGGCCGCCACGAACGCCGCGGCGCATGCGAGCTGCCCCGCCCGGCGATCGTCTCGCGACAGCCACCAGGCCACGGCGGCAAGGCCGGCGATCACGGCCACCGCGATGGCATCGGTGAGCCGCGAATAGATCGGAAACAGGAATGGAAACACCAGCGGCCGTGCCACGACAGCCTCGACGAGTTCGTGACGGTTCACGGTTTCTTTCAGAAACGGACTGGGACGTGATTCCAAGAGCATCATGCCCATCGTGGTGAGCACGATCGCCCCGGCGAGCACCGCCGCGCTTCGGGCGGCGGCACTGGCCCGCAGCGTCGTCAGAAAGGATTCACCCCGACGCCGAAACGCCCGGCCGCGCAGCACATAGTCGGCGGCCACGACGGGATAGCAGAGCGGATTGGTGCTCACGCAGAGCCAGACGGCCGCATCGCAGCCGACGATCCGCCACGCCAGGGCCCGGTCGGCCTGGCGCCGCCACGCCAGGAGACAAACGCAGAGAAAGAGCAGGCCATAGCCGATGTTGCTCAGCCGTCCGAGCACCTCGAACGACGACGTGCCGAGCGGCATGAAGAGCACGAGGGCCCAGAGGAGGCCCCGGGCCGCCGGCGTGAGCGAGCCACGCAGTAGCCACACGGGAGCGGCGGCGAGCACCGCATAGAAGATCATCGCAAGCGCCGACACGAAGTGGGGCAGCCTGGCGAGCGAATCGCCGTAGCAGAGGGCATTGAGCGACTTGGCCGTCTGCAAGAGGAGGATATTGAGCGTGACGAAGTAGGGCGTGTCGCCCCCCTTGGCGAAGATGAGCGTGTGCCAGAAGCCCCGATTGAAGAGCTTCGCCATCCACGCGCCGTCTTCGGTGTAGAGCGTGGGCAGGAGGAGCGAGTGGGGGTCGCGAAGGTAGAGCAGCCCCACGCCCAGCGCCACGAGTGCGAAAAAACCAGCCGCGTCGCGCCGCCCCTGCGTCATGGCCATCAACTCGCTCGCCTCCCGCTCCACCGAACCCGCTGACGGGGTATCGATCGTGTCGAGGCAGGCTCGCCCGCTCCCGGGCCCGAGGCCGGCACACCCTGCCCATCCGGCAGGGAAACCGTGCCGATGAGAGGCGACCCTGAGGGCCGGGAAAGGCCTGCGGCTCCCCTCGAAAACGAAGGCGGCCCGGACCTTTCGATCCGGGCCGCCCCGTTTCCCAGTCGTCTCCCCGACGCCCGCGATGGCGGGCGTGGCAGGGCATCAGCCTGCCGCGATCACTCGCAGCAGGGCACTTCGCGGATCACCGTCTTGGGCACGCAGCGGGTCACCGTGTAGGCAACCTTCTTCGGCACCATCCGGCAGACCTCGACCGTCTTGGTGTAGTGCACCGGCTTCGTGGTGCAGACCGGCACCTGCTTGGTGCGGGTTTCCTTCACCATCGTGCAGACCTTGTAGCACTCCTCCCGGCTCCGCTCCTCGCGGACGATCCGGCAGACCTTCGAGGTGCAGGTCTTCACCCGCTGCTCGGGCACCATGTGGCACACCCGATACTGGCAGGTGCGAACCTGCTCTTCGGGCACCATCTTGCACACCTTGTAGCAGCAGGTCTTCACCCGCTGTTCCGGCACCATCTTGCACACCTGGTAGGTACGAACCCGCTGCTCAGGCACCATGCGGCACACCTTGTAGGTGCACTGACGAACCTGAACCTCGGGCACCATCTTGCACACCTGATAGGTGCAGGTGCGAACCCGCTGCTCCGGAACCATCTTGCACACCTGGTAGGTGCGAACCCGCTGCTCCGGAACCATGCGGCACACCTGGTAGGTGCACGTGCGGACCCGCTGCTCCGGCACCATCGTGCACACCTGGTAGGTGCGAACCCGCTGCTCGGGAACCATGCGGCACACCTGATAGGTGCAGGTGCGAACCCGCTGCTCCGGAACCATGCGGCACACCTGGTAGGTGCACACCCGCTGCTCGGGCACCATCTTGCACACCTGGTAGGTGCACGTGCGGACCCGCTGCTCGGGAACCATCTTGCACACCTGGTAGGTGCGAACACGCTGCTCGGGCACCATGCGGCACACCTGGTAGGTGCAGGTGCGGATGCGCTGTTCCGGAACCATGCGGCACACCTGGTAGGTGCGAACCCGCTGCTCGGGAACCATCTTGCACACCTTGTAGCAGCAGGTGCGAACCCGCTGCTCCGGCACCATCTTGCACACCTTGTAGCACCGCACCCGCTCTTCCGGAACCATCCGGCAGACGGTGTAGCTGCAGGTCTTCACCCGCTGCTCGGAAACCATCTTGCAGACCTTGTAGCACTGCTTCTCCACGAGCGTCTCACGCTCGTAGCGCACGCACTGCACTTCCTTCTCACAGACCTGCGGCACCCAGACCTTCTTGCAGATCTTCCGCGGCGGGCACTGCTCCTCGATCACGCAGCACTTGCCGGGCACGTAGCACTTCCGGCCGGAGCAGTCGCACTCCCAGTGGCCGGGCTCGCGAACGCACCGCTTGATCACCGGACCGGGCACTTCGCACACCTCGGTCTCCCACCGGCCGCTGCACACCTTCACGGTCTTCGTGAAGTGCACCGGCTTGCAGACCGTGCGGCACACGTCGCGCTCGCGGGTCTCCCACACCGGCTTGCAGACGGTGTAGGGGATCTCCTTCGTGCAGACCTCGCGCACCGGCTTGCAGACGGTGTAGGTCTCCTGACGCTCCTCATACACGGGCTTGCACACCGTGTAGGGGATCTCCTTCGTGCAGGTCTCATACACCGGCTTGCAGACCGTGTAGCACTGCTGGCGGGTCTCATACACGGGCTTGCACACCGTGTAGGGGATCTCCTTCGTGCGGGTCTCATACACCGGCTTGCACACCGTGTAGCACTGCTCGCGGGTCTCGTACACGGGCTTGCACACCGTGTAGGGGATCTCCTTCGTGCAGGTC
>JAFMIU010000140.1 GCA_017853835.1 Pirellulales bacterium
AACGGTGCGGCCAACGGCACCTCGCCCTACTCGACGAATACGATCGGCACCCCGTCCGTGCCTGGCTGGTTCAACCAGCCGTGGTCCTTCCCCTACGCCGGTGACGCTGCCGGCAGTGCGGTCGGCCTCATCGACTCGGGCAGCATCGCGGTCGTCGGAGCCAACACGCAGAACTGGAAGGTGTTCGGTGTGACGGGCAACGCCAACGCCAACATCCTCGGCTACGGCAACTACTTCCACGTGTTCCAGTACACGATCAACGGAACGCAGGGCAACCAGGTCGGACCGGTGATCCCCGTCTCTGTCCCCGAGCCCTCCACGATCATGCTCGCCGGCATCGGTGTCGCCGCCGCCGGAAGCTTCGACTATCGCCGCCGTCAGAAGCGGGCCAAGAGCCAGGGCTGATCGCCCGGCTCCATGGCACGGGGTGACCACCGTCACCCCACTCAAGCCAAGTGAGAGAGACCTCGTCGGCAGGACGCTGCCGGCGAGGTTTTTTTCGTTGATGGGAGGCGTTGTGTCCCCGCGGGTATCGGTGACCAGGTTGTCACCGCACCATCCATGAAAAGAAAAGGACCCGTGGTTCGTAAACCACGGGTCCGGAAGCGGCTATCGAAGTGTGGGTCTTGGGGGGGGGAACAGCCGCTGAAGAGAATCGTTGTGTATGGGTGTCGCAGGACGTCCTTGCGTGCCCCAAAGCATACACGACCAAGCATCGGGCTGTCGAATTCTTTTTTGAACCAAGCCGGACGTCGTGGCGAGGCAAGCCGACGAAATCGTCAGGGACGGCACGTTATGCCGGTTATTCCGGCAAAAAGCTGGATGTCGAGCCGTGAGAGCCGTTGACGGGCGTGGGGGCCGCGCCTGAGAAGGCCGCTCGGACGCCACAGGACACCTGGTGTCGCGGCAGCGACCGGTCGCTTTGGCGGTCGTGGCAGCGGCCGCTTCTCCAGCGTATCCCTCCTCGGATACGCTACGAGCCCACGGCGTTCCCGCCGACGTTTTCCCTCCCTGCCGGACCCCACCAAAAGCCCATGGCCTCCACCGCCTCCGACCCGTTTTCCTCACGCGCCACCTTCGAGACCGGTTCCGGACCGGCAACGCTCTATCGCCTTCGCGCCCTCGACGACGCCGGCGTGACGAACACGTCGCGGCTGCCGTATTCGCTTCGCATGATCCTCGAGGCACTGCTCCGCACCTGTGACGGATACGAAGTGACCGAGGCCGACATCCGGGCCCTTGCGTCCTGGAATGCCGCGAAGCCGGCCGAACAGGAGATTCCGTTCAAGCCCGCGCGCGTGGTGCTCCAGGATTTCACGGGTGTGCCGTGCGTG
Source organism: Pirellulales bacterium (assembly GCA_017853835.1). Lineage (GTDB taxonomy): Bacteria > Planctomycetota > Planctomycetia > Pirellulales > UBA1268 > QWPN01. The sequence goes on from JAFMIU010000140.1 coordinate 1,335, forward strand.
GTTGACCTGGCGGCCATGCGGGCCGCGATGAAGCGACTTGGTGGGGATCCGCGGAAGATCAATCCGCTCGTGCCCGTCGATCTCGTCATCGACCATTCGGTGCAGGTCGACTTCTTCGGCTCGCACGACGCCCTCGACAAGAACGTCGACGTGGAGTTTGGTCGCAATGCCGAGCGGTATGCCTTTCTCCGATGGGGGCAGCAGGCTTTCCAGAACTTCCGCGTGGTGCCTCCCGCCATCGGCATCGTGCATCAGGTCAATCTCGAGTATCTCGCCGGCTGTGTGTTTCTCCGCGATCCCGACCGGCGAGAATCGGGGGGCAAGCGCACCCTGCCCGTGGCTGTTCCCGACACGCTCGTCGGCACCGACAGCCACACCACGATGATCAACGGCCTCGGCGTGGTGGGTTGGGGCGTTGGCGGCATCGAGGCCGAGGCGGTCATGCTTGGCCAGGCCCTTTCCCTGCTGTTGCCGGAAGTGGTCGGCTTTGAACTGACGGGCCATCTGCCGACCGGTGCCACGGCCACCGATCTCGTGCTCATGGTCACGGAGATTCTTCGGAAAGAAGGTGTGGTCGGGAAGTTCGTCGAGTTTTTCGGCGAGGGGCTCGCGGGCATGTCGCTCGCCGATCGGGCGACGATCGCCAACATGGCGCCGGAATATGGTGCCACCATGGGCTTTTTCCCGATCGACGATGAAACGCTCGCCTACCTTCGTCTCACCGGCCGGCCCTCTGGGCAGGTTCAACTGGTCGAGCGCTACATGAAGGAACAGGGGATGTTCCGAACGGCATCGGCCCCCATCCCGGAGTTCACCAAGCGGCTGTCGCTCGATCTTGGCAGTGTGGTGCCAAGCCTCGCCGGGCCGAAGCGCCCCCAGGACCGCGTGCCGCTCACCGCCGTGAAGCAGGCGTTTGCCGAGTCGCTCACCGCCCCGACGACCAAACGCGGCTTTGCCCTCGACGGGGCCTCGCTTGCTCGAACCGCGACCGTGCGGTCGGAAGGCGGAGCCGATGAGATCGGCCACGGGGCCGTCGTGATCGCCGCCATCACCAGTTGCACGAACACGAGCAATCCGAGCGTCATGGTGGCCGCCGGACTGGTCGCTCGAAAGGCCGTCGCGAAAGGACTCACCACCAAGCCATGGGTGAAGACGAGTCTTGCTCCCGGATCCCGCGTGGTGACCGACTATCTGGAGAAGTCGGGACTGCAGCAGGATCTCGACGCGCTCGGATTTGAAACCGTGGGCTACGGCTGCACCACGTGCATCGGCAACTCCGGCCCGCTGCCCGACCACGTGGCGGCAGCGGTGACGGAAGGGGATCTCGTGGCGGCGGCGGTGCTCTCCGGAAATCGCAACTTCGAGGGTCGGGTGAATCCGCTCGTGAAGGCCAACTGGCTGGCGAGCCCGCCGCTCGTCGTGGCGTATGCCATCGCGGGCACCACTGACATCGACCTCGCCACGGAGCCGCTCGGCATCGGGAAGGATGGTGCGGCCGTTTTCCTCCGCGATGTCTGGCCGACGGCCGACGAGGTGCGGGCCACGGTTGAGGCGAGCGTCGTGCCGGCGCAGTTCCAGAAGCGATACGACAACGTGTGGGAGTCGAACGCTCGTTGGAATGCGGTGCCGACCAGTTCGGGCGAACTCTACGACTGGGATGCCGCGAGCACCTACATCCAGGAGCCGCCATTCCTGGCCGAACTGTCGCGCGAGCCAAAGGCTCCGACCAGCATCCACGCGGCGCGGGTTCTGTTGGCCCTCGGTGACAGCGTGACGACCGACCACATCTCCCCCGCCGGCAGCATCGCCAAGACGAGTCCGGCCGGCACGTTCCTGGTGGAGCATGGCGTGCCGCCTGCCGACTTCAACAGCTACGGCGCCCGTCGTGGCAATGACCGCGTGATGACCAGGGGCACGTTTGCCAACATTCGCATTCGCAACCTCCTCGTGCCAGGCACGGAGGGAGGTGTCACCAGGTTCCTGCCGGGATCGGACGTGATGTCGGTCTACGACGCGGCGGTTCGCTACCGTTCTGCCGGCACGCCGCTGGTTGTCCTTGCCGGCACCGAATATGGCACGGGCAGTTCCCGAGACTGGGCGGCGAAGGGCACGATGCTGCTCGGTGTGCGGGCGGTGTTGGCGGCGAGCTTCGAGCGGATTCATCGCTCGAACCTCGTGGGCATGGGTGTGCTTCCGCTCGTGCTTCCCGAGTCGTGGCAAAGCCTCGGCCTTACCGGGGAGGAAACGTTTGATATCCCATTCGACCATCTCGCTCCCCGATCGACGGTCGTCGTGCGGGCCACGTCACCGAAGGGGGAGGTCAAAGAGATCCCCTGCCTCGTGCGGATCGATACCCCCGTCGAACTCGATCAGTTCAAGGCCGGCGGAATTCTTCCGTTCGTTCTTCGAAAACTGCTGGCCGACTGATTCGAGGCCGGTCCCCTAGTTTTTTCCCCATCCGTCCATCTTGCCCGATCGGAAGTGGACGGACGCCGAAGTTGGTGTGTGATGGCTATCGCTTCCGGGTGGTCGCCGTATAGTGAGTTCCATGGGTTCGGCGGAAGGCCGCACTCGTCACTCTGTCATGGAGGGCTCCTGCGATGGCTGGTCAAATCTCGTGGATGGAGACGACTGCATCGTCGTCAGCAGGAGCGACGTTCGTCGCTGATGCCCGCGTGAAGCGAGGAGCTCAGCATGCCCACGAGCGACGGGTGATCGAAGGCATCGTGATGGAAGCCGTCGCCAACGTCATCCCGATGGACCGGAGCCATCGGCTTACCCAAGACTCCGTTCTGGCTGATTACGGCATCGATGCGGAGCGGTTTCTCGACGCGGTGTCGTGGCTCGAAGGTCGGTACCAGATGCGGTTTCATCCCGCATGGCTCGATGGGGTTCGCACGTGTGGCGACCTGATCGATCGCGTGGCGAGCCACATGTTCGATGCCGCGGATCGGACGACGGTGGATCGATCTGCCGTCGGGTCGCGGACGCCAACGATGGGCGTGGTTCGCGAGGAGGATTCGGCAAGGGCCGACCGTCACCCCTGGCCGGAGTGCCTCGCCCTCGAGGAACGGTTTGCCGCGCTCGAGGCGTCGGGGCTCGAGAGTCCGTTTCTGCTCGCGAATGAGCGGGTGGAGGGACGGCTCGCCACCATTCGCGGCAAGGACACCATCTCATTCACGAGTTTCGACTACCTCGGGCTCGCCGGGCACGCGGACGTGAAACGCGCGGCCAAGGATGCGATCGACCGTTTCGGCTGCAGCGCATCAGCCAGCCGGATGGTCGGTGGCAACTCGACGATCCTCGACGACCTGGATGCCGAACTGGCCGCCTTCGTGGGCACCGAACGGGCGGTGATGTTTCCCTGCGGCTTCGGCACCAACGCCTCCGTGCTCGGCCACCTCTTCGGCGAGGGCGACCTCATCCTCTATGACGAGCTCGCGCACATGAGCATCATGCAGGGGGCGGCGCTGTCGAAGGCTGGAAAGCGATCCTTCCGTCACAACGACCATCGCCAGCTCGACGGGCTTCTGCGGGATCTGCGTTCGCAGTATCGCCGTGTGGTTGTGGCGATCGAGGGCGTCTACAGCATGGACGGGGATTATCCCGATCTGCCGAGGTTCCTCGAGGTGAAGCGTCGGCACGACGCGATTCTCTACGTTGACGAAGCTCACTCGATCGGCACGATGGGGCCGGAGGGGCGTGGCATCTGTGACTTCTTCGGCG
>JAFMIU010000067.1 GCA_017853835.1 Pirellulales bacterium
GCCTTGAGCTGCTCGTAGTCCCACCGCCAGCGGGCCATGTCGCGGGTGCCCATCTTGATCATCACGACCTCGGGCATCTTCACCATCTCGAGCATTTCGGGAAGGGTGTAGCCGGCCTTCGTCCAGGCGGGGTATTGATGCACGATGATCGGAACGCCGCCCCCCTGGGCCACATCGTCGATGAAGCCCACGGCCGTGTTCGGAGAACGGCCGAATCGCAGCCAGTGGTGAGGGGGCATCAGGAGAATCGCGTCGGCTCCCGCCTCGCGGGCCGCGATGGCGTGGTCGATCGCCTCGTGGCTGCCCTCGGCGGAGACGCCCGTGATCGCCTTTACGTTCCGGCCCGTGGCGGCATTCGCCTCACGGACGGCGCCGGCCACCACCGTCATCACCTGCGCCCGCTCCGAAGGCCGCAGCGACATGATCTCGCCGGTGTGGCCGTTGCACACCACGCCTTCGACGCCGGGAACCGAGGCCACCTCGATGATGTAGCGGCGTAGACCCTCCTCGTCGATCGACTCGTCGTCGTGAAACGGGCAGAGCGTGGCGGGAAACACGCCGCTCCACGGCCGCGAGCGCCATGGGGTGCCAGGGGAGGATGACTGGGTCGAGGGCATGGTGAACTCCGAGGAAAAACCGTTCAGCGTTGCCGCGGTGTCGCTGCCTGGGGTGCGAGCGATGCGGCTGGAATGAGGGTGGGCGTGACCTTGATCTCAACGGCAACTCCATCGAACTCGCCCGTGATGCGCCGGGTGAGCTGCTCCACGGCAAGCTGCCCCACGCGCCGCATGTGGGCGTCGATGGTGGCGAGCGTGGGCCAGAGGCCGGCGATGAGGCTTCGCTCGTTGTTGCACGAGATCACGGCGATCTCCTCGCCAGGACGCACGCCGCACGAGGCCAAGGCCCGATAGACGAGGGCTGCAATGCTGTCGGCGGGGCAGAAGATCGCGGTGGGCCGCACCCGCTCGCGCAGCAGCGCCTCGACGAGCGGCTGGACGGCCTCCACGTCGTTGATCGGCTCGAGCGGGAAATCACGAGGCCGATTGCGGCGGCTCGTGAACGAGGCCACCGTGGCGCCGCGCTCGGAGGCGCCGATCATGAAGGCCTGCTGACGCACCGCAAACATCGCATGGTCGGCCTTGGGGTTCACGATGGCCAGCCGCGTGTGACCGGCGGCGGTGAGTGCCTCGGCGGCGATCTGCCCCATGGCATCGTCATCGGGGCCGACCGAATCGCCGCTCAGGCCAAGCGGGCGGCCGAGCATCCAGACCAGCGCGTTCGACTCGAGCACCGACCGAAACTTCGACCCAATGGCATCGGCCACGTCCCCCTGCAGGGCGGCCTTTGCGAGAATGCCGTCGAAGCGAACGCGACGCAGGGCCCTTGGCGGGGCGGTGGGGTCGGGAACGTTGATGAGCGTGGGGTGGGCGCCGGCCGCCGAGAGCGCCTCTTCGGCGCCGTGGATCGCCTCGGCCACGGCCGGAAGGCTGGCGAGCGTGCGGTCGATCCCGAGCATCACGACGGCGATGCGCTTGCCGACCAGCGGTGCGCGACGACGACGGCCACTGCGATCGCGAAGCGGCCGATACGAAAGGGCTTCGGCGGCCTCCTTCACGCGGGCAATGCAGGCTTCGCTGATCTGAGGATGCCCGCGCAGCGCCCGGCTGGCCGTGCCGGGCGACACCCCTGCCCGCGCTGCAACATCCCGGATGGTGACCTCGGTCGTTTCCATACGGGCGAGCATAGCCCGCCATGATTTTCAGTGCAACAATGAGCGCAACTAGCGCGCACTCATCACGTCGGTGTCGCTGGGGCGGCCCAGTGCCCCGGGCGATACGGGCTCTTCAGGAGGGCGTTGGCCTCGTCGTCGGCGTGGATCCGGCCCGTTGCCGGGTCGACCGTCAGGGAGCGGCCGAGGCGGACGGCGATGTTGCCGAGGTGCACGAGGGCGACGGAACGATAGGCCTCGGTCATGTCGGCCCGCGGCCGGCGGTGTTCCCGGATCGCGGCAATGAAGTCGGCCTGATGGCTTCCGGTGAGGAGCGGTGCCGCCGGTTCGGGGAGTTCTTGTCGCTTGTTTTTGCCGTCGGTGAGTTCGAGCTTGCCGCGTTTGCTCACAAACAGCATCCCGTCGGTGCCGTGAAACTCCACGCCGCTGTCGCAGTTGTGTGGGTAGTTGCCCGACCAGAGCCGCATCTCAAACACGATCTGCTTTCGCGTGGCCGCGCCCGCGGTGTCGCCATACTCGAAGGCGAGGGTGGCCGTGTCGGGAAACTCCTGATCGTCATCGAAGAAATACTTCCCACCCAGGCCGCTCACCCTCGTGGGAAGCGCATCGGCGGCCAGCCCCCAACGGGCGTAGTCGATCTCGTGCGTACCGTCATTGCCCACATCGCCGCAGCCGAAGGCGTGCCACCATCGCCAGTTGTAGTGGAAGCGATTGGCCTGGAAGGGATGAAAGGGCACGGGCCCGACCCAGAGGTCGTAGTCCACGCCGGGCGGAGGGTCGGACGGTTGCTCGTGGCCGATGTTCTTGCGTCGCTGCACGTTCCAGGCTTTGGCGACGAGCACTTCGCCGATCGCTCCCTCGCGCACGAGCGACACGGCCCGCGCGATCAGCGGGTTGGATCGGCTCTGGGTGCCGTGCTGCACCACCAGGCCGGTGCGCTGCGCCGTGGCGAGCAGTTGCCTCGCCTCGTCGAAGGTGTGGCTGCACGGCTTCTCCACGTAGACGTGTTTGCCGGCGTTGCAGGCGAGGATGGCGGCGGGCGCATGCCAGTGGTCGGGTGTGGCCACGATCACGGCGGCAATGGCATCGTCGTCGAGCAGGCGGCGCATGTCGGTCACCGCCCGCTCCACGCCGAGTTCCGTGCGGGCCTGGTCGCACCGTGCCCCATCGGGGTCGCAGACGGCCGCGAGCCGCACGCCGGGAACGGCCGCCATGGCCTTCGCCACTCCCCTGCCCTGGTTGCCGCAGCCGATCAGCGCCACGGCAAGCGGGGATTCGTCGGCAGCCCGGGCGCGGGGAGCGCCGACGGCGGTGATCGCCGCCGCAGCGCCGGCCTGCAGAAACGTCCTTCTGGTCTGTGGGCAATCATGAAGGTCATCGAGCGGCCGCATGGCGTCACCAAAAACGGAAGGAGAAAAGGAGTTCAGTCGGACGACGGACGGTCGGGGGCGAGCCAGATCGCCACGAGACCGAGTGCATACACCAGGCTCAGGATCGATCCCACCCGGGCGTAGTCGCCGCCGAGCGCCGCAAACAGCCAGCCCGACGCGAGCACGCCCACGGCGGTGAGAAAACGACCCGCATTGTAGGCGAGCCCGGCGCCCGTCGCCCGAACATCCACAGGAAAAAGCTCGGGCAGATACACCGCCAGCCAGCCGAAGAATAGCGTCGAGACGAATCCCTGCACGAAGACGGTGGGCAGGAAGGAAGGCTCGAGCGGCGCGGTGAGCGTGAACATCGCGAACGTGGCTGCGGCGGCGCCGGCGCTGATCACGAGATAGCTCCTTCGCCGGCCAAGCCACCCGACGAGTTGCGCGCCCACGAAGCTCCCCAGCACGGAGCCGGCGGCCCACCAGCCCTGCGTGATCGCCTTGTAGGCCGCGTGGGTGCCGCCGCCAACCTTGTCGGCCCAGGGCACCATCCACTTGCTGGCCGACCAGGCGCCCACCATCGGAATTCCGCTGACGAGGATGGCGGCGAGCGTGATCCCGATCAGCGACGGTGAAAAGAGCGTGGACAACGGCTTGCGTGGCGTCGCTGTTTCGCCGGAGAGGCGTCGGCTCCGCGCGGCCAGCCACTGCGGCGACTCGGGCAGTGCGACGAGCACCACGACGCCCAGCAGGGCCGGGAGGCCGGCGATGCGAAAGAGCCAACGCCACGAATCGGGCGTGATCGGCCAGATCCGGCCCATCTGGGCGAGCAGGAGGATTCCGGTGTTGAGCCCCGCAGCCATCACACCGGAGACCGTGGCCTTCGATGCTGTGGGCCAGCTTTCGGCCACGAGCGCGATGCCGTTGGGCCACATGCCTCCCACCCCGAGCCCGACGAGAAACCGCAGCACGAGCATCTGCTCCTGCGTGGTCACCAGGCTGCCGAGGGCCGCGCAGACCGAATAGAAGAGGATGCTCACGCCCATGGCGCGGCTTCGACCGATCCGGTCACCGAGGGTGCCCAGGGCCACGCCGCCGATCGCCGCACCCAGCATGAGGGCGGCGGTAAACCAGGCAAACCATTCGCCGCCGAGCGTTTTGGTGTAGGCCGCGCCCAGGAGGCTTTCCGACACCGATAGCGAGGCCACCGGCATGAGGCCGAGTTCCACGCCGTCGAAGAGAAGGCCGAGAAAGGCGGCGGCGAGAACGGCGACGCGGCCGCGTGGGCCGAGCGGGGCGACTGAGGTGATCGGTGTGTGCATGACGACCATGCTCGTCGAGATCGAGAAAGCAGGTCAAATTGTCCGTGGTGCCATCCGGGTTTCCCTGAGCGAGCACGCCTCACGGGATCGCTTCGGAGAGGGCGTTCGTGGCGACGCGGCTCGCACCGGGAGGCATCTCAGGGTTGATCCGACGCGCGTCGGCACGCCGGCCAGGGCTCGGTGGGGCTCGAGCGTTGGTTCGCGATCGGGATCACTCGTCCGCCGTCTGTCGCGGTTGGCACGGTTGCCGTTTCCTATCCGTGGGGGCTCTCGGCGGGGGGGCTCAGCGGGGGGGCTCAGGGTCCGTCGACGGCCTCCCCGCCGTCGCGGCTCACGATCGCTGCGAAAACCGTGGCGTCGATCTCGGACGCCAGAAACGTCACGCGGCCGTCGCCCATCACCACGTCGACACCGCCGGGGTGGAAGGCATAGGGGTTGTCGTCGTTGAGCACGTTCACGACCGAGCATCCGGCTTGCTGCGGGTCTGCCTCCGACACGCCGCTCAGGCCGCGGGCATGGCGGGCGGTGTTCCAGTCGCCGTAGAACGCATTCAGAATCGTGGCCCCGCCCGGAGCGGAATCCCCCAGGGGGCGGCCCATGAAAAACCGCTGCTGACGGCCGGCTTCTTCGACGAATGCGAGCGTCCGTGACAGTCCGTCGGTGATCTCGCGAAACCTCACCGTCCGACGGTTCACAAAGTCGGTCGTCCCGAGCATCGCGTTGTGCGTGAACTCGGCCGGCAGCCCGGTGCACATCGCGAGGCTCGGGTGTAGGCCGCGGAGCGGCGCGTAATCGGTCCTCGGGAGCACGAGCGGTGTGTTCGGTGGATAGCTGAGCACCGTGTAGGCGGCGCCATAGTCGGAAGGGATGCCCGAGGGCGTGGATGGGCAGAGGAAAAGCGGCACGGGCGAAAGGCAGGCGGGCGAGTTTTGTCCCTTGGGAAACGGCGGCGGCAGGTTGACGGGGTCGGCCAGTCCGCGTGTCATGTCGAAGAGCGAGGCGAGTCTCCCCTCCTCGAGAAAGGGGAGGAGTTGGCCAAGCGCGCCAAGCGTCGTGCGGCCGGCGGGCACGACGGAGAAGTTCGGGTTCGGCGGGTCCTTGGGGTACTCGGCCCAGGAAAACTCCTTGCGCCAGGCCGGGACGAACCGGTAGGCCGACTCGTGGGTTTGCAGGCCGATGCCGACCTGCCTCAGCTTATTGCCGCAGGCGAGGCGACGGGCGGTCTCCCGGGCCGATTGCACCGCTGGAAGAAGGAGGCCGATCAGCGTCGCGATGATCGCGATCACCACGAGAAGTTCGATCAGCGTGAAACCAGGCCGGATCCGGATGGGCGTGGTTGCCATTGGCCTGCTGCCTCGAACGCGCGGCGCGGAGATTCGAAGAGATCCGAAAACCAAACAAAATCGTAAGGTGGTGCCGAAAGGATAGGTCGGCCAATGGCGCTTGTGCAAGCGTCGGCCTGCCGGGGCGGATGGTGAGGAGCAACATCCGGGACCGGTCGGGCTGGGTGCGGCCCGACCGTGGAGGTGCCGAGGAGCTTCTTGTTCACGCTCAAGGTCGAACTATTCTTGTTGCCGAAAACAAGCCTTGGAACCGCTCTTTTCTCGAGCTTCCGCACCTCGGCATGGAATGCCATCAGAGGCTGTGGATGTCGATCACGGGCAGCTCGTCGGGCGACTCTTGAAAGGTTGCCCGGTCGTTATGGACCTGCACGAGCTCTCCCCGGTCGATCGGCGGGGGCGGCGGCACGCCCACACCGCTGGGCTGGCCGCGCAGGAGACGGTGCCAACCCCGTCGAGTGTGGCGCAGATCGCTCCAGCGGATCGCACCATCGCCGGAGGTGCGAGGTGCCGCTCGGTCTTTTGGCCCGTATGGCCCCGAGAAACTGAAAACCCTTTCTTTTCGTGGATGCGCGTTTCCCGCATGGCAGATTCTTGACGATCCACCAGCGGCCACGCCTACAAGCCCACAAGGAAATGGCTTGTGGCGCGGGATTTGCTTGTCAAAACGGTCGTGTCGGGGTGCGCTCGGCCCTCGATCAGGTACCGGAGGCAATCCCATGACGATGCAGTCGACGAGTCCGTTAGGCGTCGGTCGTTGCTGCCGAATCGCGGCCGTAGCACTGGCGGCGATCTCTGTGGTGGGCACCAGCGCCAAGGCCGCCAAGCAATGGGATGGCGACAATCCGTCGGGCAACTTCTCGTTCAACAACAACTGGTACGGCGACACTCAGCCCAACTGGTCGTTTGCCGACGGAAATCTGGAGTTCAACTACAGTAACAACGCCTCGCAGACCTCGTTGTACTTCGACTATGGAGGCTGGCGGGACACGTCGGATATCTACTGGAACTCAACCTTTCCGAAGTCGATGGTGCTCTCGTCCGATGGCAACGGGCTCAACTTCACGCAGCGACTCGAAAACCAGAGCACCTTCGCCCAAACGGTGGCCATGCCGACGTCAGGCGGAAAGAATGGTGTGTCCGTCATCGAACTCAACCCGGTTTTTGGAAACCTGACGCTCAGCGGCACGATCTACAACGACAACAGCGTCGATTACATCGTCTACGGAAGTGCCACCGCAACCGTGACCACTCTGACGCTGAACACGCCGCTCGGCCCGAACGCCACCCAGGCGAACGTCGACTTCACCGTGCCTGCAGGCCGGAACACCTTGGTCAACATCGCTGCGAGTCAGGTCTGGGCTGGTACGACGACGGTCAACTCGGGTTCCTTCGTAACGGGCGGCGGTGTCACGCTCGCATCGCCGACCATCGTCGTCGGCGGGGGCACGTTCGCCACCTCGTCGGCCAACACGTTCGTCGACTCGGCAGCGATCACCGTGAACAGCGGCAAGTTATCCATCGGGGGCAGCGACACGATCGGCATCCTGGCGGGAGCTGGCGGAACGGTTGCCCTCGAATCAAACGTGCTGACCGTTGCGGGAGGCGGAAACAGCAGCTTTGCGGGCGCCATCACTGGGAGCGGTAGTTTCCGCAAGCAGGGCTCTGGGCGGTTGGACCTGACCGGCAACTCCTCGGCCTATGCTGGCGCCACGCTGGTGCAGGCTGGCGAACTCTCGGTCGGCAATGCGCTCGGTGGGTCGGTCGAGGTGTCGCTCAACGCCATCCTCAGCGGCACGGGCACGATCGGCGGAAACGTCTCCGTCGCCGGCACGCAGACGCCAGGCGGGACGGGTGCGGTCGGCACGCAGACCATCAATGGCAACCTCTCCTATGCCTCCGGCTCGATCCTCAGCTGGGATCTGCTCGCGAACAACGCCAGCATCGGCAGCTACGACCAGATCTCGGTCCCGAACGGAAATCTCACGTTCTCCGGTTCGACGACGGTTGCGATGTCGTTCGACGGGGCCGGCAGTGCGGTCGCCTGGTCGAACTCGTTCTGGAACGTCAGCCGCAGTTGGATGATTCAGGATCTCGGGACGGGCGTGACCAACAACGTCAACAACCTGTCGATCTCCACCCAGAACTGGCTGGACAGCACCGGGGCGGCGTTCAACACGGTCAGGCCCGGTGCGACCTTTTCCGTCACCCAGCAGGGCCAGGACGTGATGATCACCTATGTGCCCGAGCCGTCGATGCTGGTGCTGCTCGGCGGCGGGCTTGCGGGAATCGCCCGGATGGTTCGCAGTCGTCGCCGAGCCGCCTGAGCTTGGCAGGGGCGGGCTTCATGGCTCAGCCGATCGGGTTTCGGAGCCTCCCGCCCCATCCTTCCCCGCAGGCTTCCGGCCCACGGCTCCCTCCGGCTCCGGGCGTGCCCCCGTTCTCATCGCTCGGCCTGTCCGAAGCAACGCTGAAAGCCGTCGCGGCCCTCGGCTCCTACACCGCCACGCCCGTGCAGGCGGCCACGATCCCCCCGATCATGGCTGGCTCGGGCGGGCCCTTGCGGGATTCCTCCTGGATTGAGCGACCGGAGTCAGCGGTGGTCCTCACTCCGCAGGGCCGTCGAGGCGAAACGTGTCGATGTAGACGAGATCGGCGACCGAGCCCTCCTCCGTCCAGAACCTCGCCCGGATGGCATACAGGCGGTCCCGATCCACGATGCATGCGAACGGCTCGCGGGTGCGGACGCCGGGGTTGAGCTGGTAGCGACGGCGTTGGTAGTCCTCGTTTGACGCGAGCAGGTTTCGCTTGAGAAGAATCGGTGTGGGCCTGCCGTCGCCATCGGTCCAGTCGAACCACGGCACCGACGGGTCCGCCTGATCTGGTGCGGTGGCCTCGGCGAGCTGCCGCGCCTTGGGCTCGATCTCGACGATCGAGATCTCCAGGCCGACGTCACGGTCGGCGTGATCCGTCGGAAATCGCGGCACGATCGCGACCTTGCCGGCGTTCCGGAGCAGCACGTCGACATTCAGCAGTGCGCGGCCGTCGTCGAGCGGGTGGACCGTCGGCTCAACCGCGACCTCCATCGTGGGGTCGTGGGTTCGCTCGACGGTGAAGTTGGCGTAGGTCCACCAGCCGGCGACCACGATGGCGATCACGCCGAGCACCTTGCTGACCAGATCGGCCCAGAGGTGGGCCGTGCGCAGGCGTTCGGGAGAGACGTCGTCCATGGGGGGCTCCTCGGGGAGAACTGATTGTGAACGCTGCGAAGCACGGCTGACCAGTCCGAAGGTGGCGGATGCGGGTCGCCTGGGCCGAGCGTCGGGAGGTGAGCCGTCAGGGCACCGTTTGGCCGAGGACACACGCGACCGTGCTGGTCGTCATCAGCCCCGCTCCGAACCGCTCCGCTGCCAGGGCGGGCCGCGGATAGACTAGGTCTGAATCATTGGGATGGAGGTTACTGGAATTACGATGCGTCTTCTCACGCGAGTGATCATGATGGTCGTCGTCGCGCGTTTGCTTTGTGCGATGTCGATGGCCGCCGAGCCTGCAGCGCCGTCGGCCAAGCCCAATATTCTGTTTGCCGTCGCGGACGACTGGTCGTATGGCCACGCCGGCGCGTATGGATGCTCATGGGTCAGGACGCCCGCCATGGACCGCGTCGCCCGGGAGGGCATTCTGTTTACGAACGCCTACACGCCCTGTGGCAAGTGCTCGCCATCGAGGGCGAGCATCATCACCGGACGAAATCCGTGGCAGCTCAAGGCGGCGGGAAATCATTGGCCCATTTTTCCGGCTGAGTTCAAGTCGTACCAGGAGGCGTTGGGTGAACAGGGCTACTTCGTCGGCCTGACCGGCAAGGGATGGGGGCCGGGCGTTGCGAAAAACGCCGCTGGGGAAGCCCGTGAGATGGCGGGCAAGCCGTTCGATGGCAGGAAGTTGCCCGTCAAGCCGACGACGGGCATCTCGGTCGCCGACTACGCCTCGAACTTCGGCGACTTTCTCGATGCGGCGCCGAACCATCAGCCGTGGTCGTTTTGGTATGGCGGCCATGAGCCGCATCGCGGCTATGAATATGGGTCGGGTGCAGCGAACGGGGGAAAGAAGTCCTCCGACATTGACCGCGTGCCGGCATGCTGGCCGGACACCGAAGAAGTGCGCACCGACATGCTCGATTACGCCCTCGAGGTGGAACACTTTGATCGGCACCTTGGCCGGATGCTGGCCGAACTCGAGAAACGCGGCCTCCTGGAAAACACGCTCGTGGTCGTGACGTCTGACAACGGCATGCCCTTTCCGCATTGCAAGGGATACGCCTACGACAACTCGAACCACGTGCCGCTGGCCATCATGTGGCCTCGGGGTATCGCCGGGGCGGGACGGGTGGTGGATGACTACGTGAGCTTCATCGACCTGGCACCGACCTTCCTCGAAGTCGCAGGCGTGAGCTCCCGTGAGTCTGGCATGGCGCCCGTGACCGGCCGGAGCCTCGTCGAGGTTTTCGCATCGGGCAAATCCGGACAGATCATCCCGGAGCGGGACCACGTGCTCTTCAGCAAGGAGCGGAATGACATCGGCCGACCGAACGACGAGGGCTATCCCATCCGCGGCATCGTGAAGGGCGGACTGCTCTATCTGCACAACTTCGAGCCCGATCGCGGGCCTGGGGGTGTGGCGGAGACGGGCTACAAGGACACCGACGACAGCCCGACGAAGACCGTGGTGCTCGCCACGGAAAAGGAGCCGGCGCAAAGGCACTTCTTCGACGCCTGTTTTGGCCGACTGCCCTCCGATCAGCTTTTCGACCTGAGCCGTGACCCTGACTGCATGAAGAATCTGGCATCGTCGGTCACGTTCTCCAAGTTGCAGCAACAGCTTTTCGACGAACTGAAGCAGCAAGGGGATCCTCGCATGCTGGGCCAAGGGCATGTGTACGACGAGTATCCCTACGGTGATACTCCCCGACGCAACTTCTATGAGCGGGTCATGCGGGGTCCAAAAAACGAGACACGCGCCGACAACTGATCCCAATCGTTTTTTGGTGCCAACGAACGGGTGCACGCGTGTGGGGATGGGCCCACAAAACGTTCCCGCGGCCTTGTCCTCGAGAAACAGCATGCATAAGGGTCTTGCGTTATGCTGGAGGCCATGAGGGGATGGGCATCCATGGCCTGGTTGACGCGATATGACGCCTCGAAGCATCGCCGCGGTGTGGCGATGGTCTGGCTCGTGCTGCTCGGAGCCTCCCCTGCCCTCTCGCCTGCCGCGCCCCCTTCGTCGTCCTACAAACTCGTCCTCGCCGATACCTTTGACGAGCCGGTGCTCGACACCCTTAAGTGGAACTTCAACTATCCCTGGGGGCGTCAGCACAACCACCAGGGCTACATGACCGAGGATCGGGTCGTCGTGACCAACGGCGTGCTCGACCTCGAGGCCAAGACCGGCCGTGATCCCAATGCGGTCGATTTCTGGCGCGATGACTTCGGCTGGCAGCAGGTGAACTACACCACCGGCGCCATCAACACCTCGGGCAAGCTCAACTTTACCCGCGGTTACATCGAGGCGAGCGTCAAGCTCTACGGCGCGACCGGCAGCTGGCCGGCGATCTGGATGCTCGGCAACGGCTGGCCTCCCGAAATCGATCTGATGGAGTTTCCGCGGGCGTCGGGGAGCGGCCTGTCGAACACGAACAATACCGCGATGTTCAACTACCACTACACCAACGCCTCGGGTGCCAACGCGTCGTATTACAAGCGTGATACGGGCCTTCCCACCCTCACCGACGGCTTCCACACGTTTGCCCTCGAATGGACCTCCTCGGCGATGAACTTTTCGTCGACGGGTCGCTGCGGCATGCCGTGACCGATTCCGCCGCCATCGCCGATGCGCAGAACATGTATCTTCTGTTCAACCAGGGGGTGGGCGGTTGGGCAGGCGACGTGACCGGCGACTTCGAATCGCACTTCTGGATCGACTCGGTGAAGGTCTGGCAGATTCCCTCCACTGGCACCGACACGACCTGGAAGTCGACAGCCGGATCAGGGAGCTGGGATACGAGCGGCAACTGGGCCTCCGGCGTGCCGAAGTTCGAGGATTCCATCGCCCGCTTCACCGCCAATGACAACGCCGCCGTGAATCCCACGTGGAGCAACACGCGGATCATCGGGGGGCTTCACTTCGACACCACCACCACGGCCTTCACGCTCGGCACCCGCTCCGGGAGCCTGCAGATCGCGAAGGCGGCCAGTGGCGCGAAGGGATCGATCTACATGACACAGGCCACGTCGAAGCCGCAGGCCGTGGCGTCGCGGGTGGAGCTCTACGACGGCGTCACCGTGACCAACAACTCCCTCGCCGCCGATCTCACCATCAGCGGCACGATCATCGGGGGAGGCCGGCTCGAGAAGGCGGGGCCGGGCGTGCTCGTGCTCTCGGCAAGCAACACCTTCACCGGAGGCTTGGGGTCGATCGCGGGCGGGAGTGTCGGCGATCTCGGCACGATTCGGCTCGCCCATTCGCATGCGGCCGGCATGGGCACGGTGAGCCTTCCCGCGTCGAATGCGTCGAGCATCGTGGTCGAACTCGCCGGCGGGCTCGACGTGCCAAACCCCCTCACCACCGCGGGGCGGTCGAGCTTCACATTTCTTCGAAACGCCCAGGGCACCAATCGCTGGTCGGGAGACATCACGATCACCGGCCTCGGCGGCTACGCCATCGATGCGGCGAGTGGGTTTCTCCGACTCGGCGGAACGCTCTCCACCACGCTTGCGTCGTCGAGCGACCGGGTGTTCACGTTCGACGGCGGCGGGACCGGCCTCGTGGAAGGTGCCGTGCGCGACGCGGCCACGACCCGGGTGGGCGTTGCCAAGCAGGGGTCTGGAACGTGGGCGATCGCGTCGAGGGGGAATACGTTTTCCGCCGGAACGATCGTGCGCGAGGGCACGCTCGTCGCCACGGCCTCCGGGGCCTTGGGTACCGGCCATGTCGCCGTCGAGGGGGGCACGCTGTCGCTCGCGGCGGCCGACGCCCTGGCCGCGACCGCCGGGGTGTCGATCGGTGCTGGGCGGCTGCTGCTGTCGGCGACCGGGGCTCAGGCCGTCACCATCGGGAGCCTTTCGATCGACACATCGGCCGGCGGGCTGCTGGACCTCGGCGGTGGACGGGTGACCGTGGCGTCGGGGGTGACGCGGGAGGCGCTCGCCGCGTGGCTCATGCACGGGCGTGGCGACGGCACGTGGAACGGCACCGTCGGCATCACGTCGGCGGCCGCAGCCCGCGATACGACGGCGGGTGTGCTGCGAACGATCGGCTGGATGATCGGCGACGCAGGCGACGCGACGATCGCCTACGCGGCCCCCGGCGACAGCGACCTCGATGGCGTGGTGGACCTGCTCGACGCGGCCAACTTCCTGGCCGGTGGCAAGCTCGACTCCGCCACGGCAGCCGACTGGACGGAGGGTGATTTCAATGGCGACACGGTGGTCGACATCATCGATGTGGCCGATTTTCTTGCGACCGGCCTCTTTGATGCGGGCCCTTACACCGCCACCGCGGAGCCGTCGGTGACGGCAGTGCCCGAACCAGGGCGTGTGGAATGGCTTGCCGCGGTGATCCTGGCTCTGGCGGCGACGATGACGGCGGCGAGGCCGATGATCGCGAGTCCGGCCGGTTCCGGAACGGCGGCGACCCCGCTCGCAAGCGAGGATCGGTAGAGTCCCTGGTCGAACAGGCCCGTGCTCAGGAAATCGGCCGTGTCGAGGGTGTCGACGAGGCCGTCGTAGTTGAAGTCGCCCTCGAGCCAGATGCCGGCCGTGCCGGTGTCGAACGCACCGGCGGCGAGCATGTTGACCGCGTCGAGCAGGTCGACCACGCCGTCGAGGTTTGTGTCGCCGGGCGCAGCGAAGGCGATCGTGAACGTGCCGTCACCAGCGTCGGTCCAGCCAATGGTCCGCGGCTGGCCGGCCGCCTGCGCGGCGGCCACCGCCGCCGACACGATCCCGCTTGTGCCGTTCCAGGTTCCATCGCCAAACCCTGCCGCCAGATCAGCCAGCAGGGCCTGCGTGGTCATGCCGCCCGCCGCGACGGTGATGCTGCCCGTGCCAAGATCGAGCCGGCCCCCTGACGCCTGATCAACGACCAACGCCGCGACGTCGAGCGCGACGGCCGATGTTGGAGAGAGCGTCACGCGGCCCATCCCGCCGATCGTCAGCGTCGGGTTTCCGGTGACGGCCCCGCTCATCACCGTGAGTGATCCGATCCCCGTCGTCGCGTTGACGGTGAGCGAGGACGCGGCCAGCGTGCCGCCGATGAGTGTCACCGTGGGTGTTTTCAGCGTGAGGCCCGAATCCACGAGCAGCCGGCCTCCCGACTGGACCGTCGTGGGACTCGCGGCGAGCCCCTCGGCATGAGCGATCCGGAGCGTGCCGGCCCTGATCGTGGTTGAGCCGGTCGTGGTGTTCGCGACGTCGTAGACCACGGTGCCGGCGCCCGATTTGGTGATCGGGCTCGCGCCCTGGATGAGCGAGTTGCCTGTCTGGAGCTGCGTCTGGCTGCCGGAGGCCACGGTGATCGTGATCGGGGCGGTGCGGGTGGACAGGGTGAGGGTCGGCGCCAGGGTGGTGTTGGCCCCCGCCCCCTCGCGGCTGATGATCGAGAGCGAGTGGGTCGTGTCGAAATCACCGTCGAACCGCACGTCACGGGTGATCATGAAGCTCACATTCGTGTCGCCGGCCGCCACCCGTTCGGCGAGCCAGCGGCTCACGTCGATGGAGAGCGTGGTCGGGGTGCCGGTGGCGGCGAACTGGCCGATGATGTCGGCCGACGTGCCCACGCCCGTCAGGTAGTTCTGGCTGATCGTCGTGCGCGTGGCCGGATGGCTCGATTGGCTGATGTTGGGTGCGGTTGCCCAGGTGATGCCGGCGGCCGTGCCGCTCGTCGCCTGACGCCAGGCGTTGTTCGTGATGCCGTAGACGTGGCAGATGATTCCGGCCGTCGTGGGATCGGTCGCGCCCGGATCGAAGGCGTTGATGCTCAGCGTGGCGTCGGCCACCACCTCGGGATCGAGCGATCCGATGGCAAACTTCAGGTAGGCGGCCTGATGGTGTGCCGTGGTGCTGCCGCTCCGCACGAGGAGCGTGGGGGAGCCGCTGAAGTTGGTCGTGAGTCCGCTTTCCTGCACGTAGGCGTTTTCCGAGGCCGTGAACGGGCGTCGCTCGAGGCCGCTCACGGTCGGGGCGGTGACGAGCACCACGCCGAAGGGGTCGGCATTCACGGTGATCGTGCGGTTCGCGGGCACCGTGAGGATTTGGCTGATGTCTCCCTGGTGGAGACCGCTGACCTGCTTGACGGTCACCGTCGATCCCACGGGCACGTTCCAGGAGGTCAGGTCGAGCGTCATCGACTTGCCCGTCGCCCCGGTCTCATTGGCGATGTAGGCGTAGCGCTTGCCCGCGGCGGCGTCGTAGGCGGCCGCCATCGTCAGGGCCGAGTCGGACGACGTGGGGGCTTTGAGCAGCGTGGTGCCGGTGAAGCCCTCGGTAAACAGCTGGTAGGCGACGGCCGAACGGGATGCCCCGCCGACGTTCCGGGTGCCGGTTTCACTCTGCCAGTGGACGCCGTTATTCGCCCCGCCCGCGTCCGAAAACTTGAAGAGATAGAGCTCGTCGGCCTTGTTGGTGGCCAGGTTCACAAGAATCTGGCCGAGACGGCTCGACATGTCGATCGTGTCGGGCGTGTAGCCGTTTGGATTGTTGACGGCGTCGGCGGGATCGTAGTTGGCGCTCGTTCGCGTGTTGAACTCGCTGAGCACGACCGGATATTTCGCGGCATACCCGCCGGTGGCCGCGTTCAGCGCGGAGATCGTGTCGGTGACCTTCGTGCCGAAGGTCGTCGGCGAGCTGCCGTAGTTGTGGTAGTCGTAGTGGTCGAAGAGCTGGTACGAGGCCGACGTGCCGGTGAGGAACTGATTGCGGCGGTTCGCGATGAGCAGGTTTCCCCAGCCGCCGGCGGCGGTGTCGGGGCCCGTCGTCACCGGGCCGTAGACGTGGGGCGTGAGCTGCTTGCCAAAGATGCGATTCACGTCGGCGATCGCGCACTCGACCGCATTAGCGCCGACCTGCACCATCTCCAGCCACTGGTCCTGGGTGAGCGTGCCATTGGTGCTCGCGTAGAGGTCGGGTTCATTGAAAAACTGGTAGTTTTCAACGTCGTTGTATTGGGCGTGCACGAATGCCTGGGCATACCACTGCTGCCAGGCCAGCCAGCGGTCCTGCCAGTCGGCGGCCGCGCTGGCTGCGGGGGATGCCGGCCAGGCATAGCTCCCGGGCGATCTCGTCATCACGATCAGCGGCTTGATTCCGAGCGACGTCATCGCGTCCTCGGCAGTCTTCAGCTGGATGTCGTTGTTGCCATCCGTCGTGCCGGTGGTGTAGAGCGGCTTGATGCGGTCCCAACGGATGTACGTGATGGCCGTGCCGCTCGCCCGCAGGGCATCCCGCTGGGTGATGAACTGGGCCTGCGACGTCGCGCTGAGCGAAAGCGTCGATTCGGAGCGGAAGTAGGTGCTCGATCCCGGCGTCATGTAGGTCGCGTTCGAGAAGATCCGGCTGCCGTTGACGCCGGCATACTTCCACCACGATGCCGTGTTGGAACCGGGGAGAAAATGCCCGGAGTTGTAGCCAAGGACGCTGGGAGTGGCCCCGACCACGCTTCCGGAGAGGACCACGGTCTGGCCGTGGGCCAGATGGCCGGCGACCGTCAGCGCACCCCACGCGGCGACCGCCATGGCCGATCGGAGACCGGCCCTGGTCCACGAGTGTCGTCGATGCTGGGAAAGCCGCTCCAAACGAAGGTCCTGTCGATGTTCAGGGGACCGATCCGCCACTCGCCCAACGCCCCATCCACGCTTGTATCGTGGAGGATGCCGGGGGGCAACAAACGGGATCGCCCCGGCGGTGGCCCCCAGAGCCCCCATTCTACGGTCGGGGCACGCGGTTGGGTCGTGCTGCGATGTCGGCCGGGCCTGACGGGGCCCTGCCATGCGACGTTTTGGTGTTTTCCTCGGGCTTTTACGGGCCCGCCGGCGGTCGTGGGAGGCAGGTGGGCTCGAGCACCGTGAGCGTGCCGGCGTCGGCATCAAGTGCCACGCGGGCTCCGAGCGGAAGGGTGGCGTTGTCGGCCACATGGCCGCATGGGAAATCCGCGATCACGGGACAGCCCAGCGGCTGGCAGTATTCGATCACGATTTCTCGGACCAGTTCCTCCTCCTCGGCGTCCTCCCCCTTGAAGCGGCCGATCACGACGCCTGCCACCGCGTCGAGCACGCCGGCGAGTCGGAGGTGCGACATCATGCGATCCATTCGGTAGGGACGCTCGTCGATGTCTTCGATGAGGAGCACCGCCCCCTCTGGCTCGATCGCATAGGGCGTGCCGAGCGTCGCGCAGACCAGGGAGAGGTTGCCGCCGATCAGACGTCCCTCGCACCGACCGCCCGTGACCGTCGTCACCGTGGCTCCCTCGGGCACCGACAGCCGTCGCGGAGCGAGCGTGGGCGATTGGAAGAGCATCTCCTGAAACGATCGATCGGCAAACGACGTGGGGTTGGCGACCGCCTTCACGGCCCCTGCCATCGGTGCGTGAAACGTGATCATCCGTGCCTTGCGGGCGATGCCGAGGTGGAGCGCGGTCACATCGGAATAGCCGGAGACGACCTTGGGGTTTCGGCGAAGCGCGTCGTAGTCGAGGACGTCGAGGATCCGCGTGAGGCCGAAGCCGCCTCGCACCACGAACACACCGCGAACGGTGGGGTCGCGAAAGGCCCGGTTCAGCTCATCGGCGCGATGCTCGTCATGCCCGGCCAGGTAGCGGTGACGCCGCTCGGCGAGCATCGGATCGCGGATCACCTCGAACCCCATCGCCTCGAGCGACGTGGCGAAGGCTTCGACTGCCACGAGATCGGGAATGCCGCACGGGGCGACGAGCGCCACGCGGTCGCCGGCACGCAGCTGCGGAGGGGCCACCCATGCCTCATTGTCGGCACGAGCACCGATTCCGACGACGGCGAGTGTCAGCCCGACGACCAGCCGAACCGCAGCCGTCGCCCTCACAGAACCCGCTTTCTCAAGCGGCGCCGCATCGTCACGACGGCCGCCGCGAGGGTGAGCGCCCCGCCCCGTGGCGGTGGCCGGGTCGCCGGTGGTGGCGTTGGAATGGAAGCCCACGTACACGCTGGCACCGTAGGGATTGGTGTCGGCGTTCATCTCCGCCGCCATCATGATCGGCGCCGACACGTTGCTCGTGCCGATGACGGCCGACGGGCTCGAAAACGACGTGCCTTGTCCTACGCCTCGCCACAGCCAGTGCAGTGAGTTCTCGTCTTCGCGGGGGTAGCCCGACACGCTTCCGGTGGATGCCCCGATGCCATCGGCGCCGGAGGGCACGTCGCCCATGCCGTTGCCGAATCGGATCGCATCGGCGATCACCACCGAGCCACCGCCAGACGACAGGTTGCTGATCTGCACGGAGCCGTCGACGGGCGATCGGCCGGCGGCGAAGTGGTAGGTACCGAGGTAGACCCATCCGTTGCCCACCATGCGGTGATCGACCTTCACCTCGGTGCTGCCGCCGGTGTGGTTGATCCGGTAGGTCTGCGTGGTTCGGTTCGAGCCTGATGACGACCACGCATACACGGGATAGAGGCCGGCGGCCGGGATCGTGGGGGCGTAGGTGGCGACGGCGGTTTCCGTCGAGCTGTTGACGGTGGCAAAGCGATACCGCGCTGTATCGGCGACAGCGCCGGAATCGTCGTCATACCAGCGAATCCCGGTGGTGCTGGTGGACCACGATCCACTCCAGACCACGTCGGGCGAATCGTTGTCGAGCACCACCTCGTTGACCTGCCGGCCCACAGGCCGCATTGGCACCACCGTCGCCCCCGCCCGGAAGACCTCGTCGACGTAGAGCGAGAACTGATCCTGATTGCCAAAATCCTCGACGAGCGACAGGAGATTGCCGCGATCGGTGGCAAACCGATCGAGGACCGTGCTCCATTGCCATCCATGGCCGGCCGAGGTGTAGACGATTTTTCCCGAGAGCCCGCCTGTCGGCTGACCGCCGACAGGCACCAGCCCGGGTGCCACCGACAGCGCCAGCCGCGGTTCGAGCCGCTCGGGGACCGCGGCAGAACCACTCCGGTGCAGGCGGCGGTGGCGACGGCGCGGCATGGCGAATCCGTTTTCGGAAGCGGCAAAGGGACCGGCGGCAGCCATTTCCCCACAAAAAAGTATCGGATCGGCCCTGCGGGATCGCAAGGAAAAAGCCATCATGAAGCCCCTGTTCCGCTTCTCTCCCTCGCCCGAGGTGGCCTCATGGTGATGACCGGTCTCGATCTGCTTGCCTGCGGCGACGAGAAACTACCCGTCGGCGGCCGTGTCGGCCTTGTGACGCATGCCCCGGCCGTGGACCGAACCTTTCGATCATCCGTCGAGGTGGTGGCTGCCCTTCCCGGGGTGAAGCTTGCGACGCTCTTTGGACCGGAGCACGGCTTCCACGGGCAGGCCCAGGATCTCGAGGGAGTGGCGGACGGCGGATCGGCCGGTGGGCCACGGGTGGTGAGCCTCTACGGCGACTCCGCCGCCAGCCTTCGGCCCACACCCGATCAACTCGCCGGCATCGACGCGCTCGTGATCGATCTCGTCGACATTGGCAGCCGCTACTACACCTTTCAGGCGACGATGCTGTATTGCCTCGAGGCCGCCGTGCCGCTCGGCATTCCCGTCGTGGTGCTCGACCGTCCGAATCCGCTTGGGGGCGCGGTCATCGAGGGGCCTGCCCTGAGGCCAGGTTGTGAAAGCTTCATCGGCTGCCACGACATCGCGATCCGGCACGGGCTTTCGATGGGGGAACTTGCCCGTCTCTATGCCGCCGAACGTAGGCTCGATGCCCGTGGCATCACGGTCGTGTCGTGCCGAGGCTGGAACCGCAGCCAGTGGTTCGACCAGACCGGCCTGCCTTGGGTCATGCCGTCACCCAACATGCCCACGCTCGACACCGCGATCGTCTATCCGGGTCAGTGCCTGCTCGAGGGCACGAATCTGAGCGAGGGCCGCGGCACGACGCGGCCGTTCGAAATCTGTGGTGCTCCCTGGATCGATGCCGCGCACCTGGCCCGCGACCTCGAGGCTGCCCACCTCCCGGGTGTGGCGTTTCGTCCGGTCACGTTTCGCCCCACCTTTCAGAAGCACGCCTGGGTCGATTGCGGTGGCATCCAGATGCATGTGACCGATCGCGATCGGTTTCAGCCGTTGCGCACCGGCCTGGCCGTGCTCATCGCACTGCGACGCCAGGATCCGGAACGGTTTGCCTGGCGCACCGAGCCGTATGAGTTCGTGGCCGATCCGATTGCGATCGACCTCTTGTGTGGATCGGACCGTGAGCGACGCATGATCGAGGCGGGAGCCGATTGGCGCGACATCGCAGCCGAGTGGGGGCCCGAAGAGGCGGCGTTTGCCGATCGCCGTGCGACGGTGGTGGGGCACCTCACGGCGTAAGCCGTATGTTTCGTGCACGGTGGTCCGTGCAAGCCCAACGGCGTGGTGTGGCATAGCCTGGCGTGTCCCAGGCCTTACGGCCTTGGGCTTGGACAGGGGGACGCGAGGCGGATGTGTGCCGTCCAAGCCCAACGGCGTGAGCCGTGGGACCGGCGTGGAGGTGCGGGCGGCGTGTTTGGCGTTTGATCGCATCGTCGGGCAAACGCACCGCGAGGTGGTGCGTCCAAGCCCAACGGCGTGAGCCGTGGGACCGGCGCGGTGGTGCGGGCGGCGTGTTTGGCGTTTGATCGCATCGTCGGGCAAACGCACCGCGAGGTGGTGCGT
>JAFMIU010000141.1 GCA_017853835.1 Pirellulales bacterium
GCTTCGCCAGTCGTATACACGGTCTTTTGCATGTGCTTGACCACCCTCTCCCTAGCCGTGGTGCAGCTAGTCAAAACGGAACCCGGGGCCTCCTCACCTGCGACTCAGCCCCGAATGCCTAGGCCTCCTTGCCAGGAACAACCGAAGTTTCACCCGCCGCGGCTTCCGGCATCGCACTCCGTGCTGCCGGCCGACCGCACCGCCGCCGGCAGGGAACTGGGACCGACTGGAGAGGGCGGGAAAGGAGAAAATCCTTTTCTCGCCGGGCCTCCATGCGTGCCATCCTTGCCAGACGACCCAACTCTACAGATGCCGTGCGCAACGAGTCAATATCGACCTAGCCGACGTAAACCCTTGTTTCCTGAAGGGCTTACGCGAAATCGCCGAAATGCTCCAGGCACCGATGTTTCCGGCACCACGCAGCCTGCGGCACGGAAGCATGGCATCCTGGCGCCATCATGACGCCGGTGCGGCGATTTCCAACAACTCGATCACCCGTCGGCCCGCCACGGCGATCTCAGCAACGCGACCATACACCTCGTTGACCGACGGCCCAAGAATCGCCCGCAGGTGGGGGCCCGCTTCGATCCGAAGCAGTTCCACCCGCTGCACCTCGCAGAGCATGCCCGCGGCGACGAAGATGCGCCCGAGGGGCTCGCCACGACCACGAATCGCATCGGCCGTGGCGGGGTCCATCGTGCTGAGATCCATCCGCACGATCCCGTGCTGCACCACGGTGCCGTCCGGCGTGGCAAGCAGGATCTCCCGCGCGTAGCCGCGGCCCGAGGCATCACCGTCGCGCACGGCCACCACGCGAAGCGTCATCGGACAGCCATGATGCCGCTCCATCGTCACGGTCATGTGGCTGTGGTGATCGAGCAGCGCCCTCGGCACCGGCGGCACGTGGGCGGCGGTCACCGCCTCGATCCGGCCAAACTCGCGAGGATCGGCACAAAACAGCCCGACGAGTTCCGCAGCGCGGCACACCGATGATTCGCGATCGCCCACGGGCTCGGCGTTCATTGAGGGAGGGCCGTCGAAGGAATCGCGAGATCGAGGAGAAACTCGAGCACCTCCCGGAGACGTGGCATGCTGCATCGCGCGATCACGTCACCCGCCTGACGTCGCTGCTCCGCAGCGATCCGCCCGGCACGGCCGACGACATCGGCCCGCTCGTAGAGCAGACGAGCCTCGGACACGGCGGCGATCGTCTCGCTCTCGTCCACGCCCTCGGATCGAGCCCGTCGTGCGATGGCCGTGAGCCGCGCGGCGTCGGACGTCCCAAGCCTCTCATGCGCCAGTGCCCAGAGCAGCGTGGGCCGTCCTCCGATCAGATCGCCCGCCGCCCTTCGGTCGTTTTCGAGGTCCCCCGCCCAATCCTTGAGATCATTGAGCACCTGAAACCCGGTGCCGATGTGAAGAGCGTAGCGGGCGACATCGGCGACGTGGCCGGGCGTCGCACCAGCCAGACGCACGCCGATCGCCACGGCTGCCTCGAACGCGGGCGAGGTTTTGAGGCCGTAGATCGTGAGCGCCTCGTCGGGGGTCAGGAGCCGCGTCGTGGAACCGTCATGCGGGGCGTCCCGCCACCACAGTTCGGCCCCCTGGCCACGCGCCAAACGCACGTGGGCGTCGGCGAGGATAGCCACGGCATCGCGCAGCATCACGGGATCGATTCCCGGCAGGGCCGCCATCACGCGGTAGCCGACCCCGAGGAGATAATCGCCCGCGTTGATCGCCGAAGGCACTCCCACCTCTTCATGCAGGGTGGCACGTCCGTAGCGGATCTCGTCGCTGTCTTCGATGTCGTCGTGGACGAGCGATGCCTTATGGAAGATCTCGATGGCCATCGCGGCCGCAGCCGCAGCCCGTCGTGACGCAGGCGCCTCAGCCGTATCAGCCGATCGATCGGCGGCCACCGCATCGTAGGCCGCGAGCGTGACAAACGGCCTCAGAAACTTGCCGCCCCGCAGGAGAAACTCGGCCGACATGCCAGCCGCGGCATCGAGCGGGTGCCAGCCGCCCGCCGTGGCGGTGCCGGTGGCGTCGAAGAGATCGGGGAGACCGAGGTCGTTGGCCATCGCACGGATCGAATCGGGCGTGAACAGGCCGGCCGCCTCGCGCACCAGCGGGAGAAAGCCTCCCGACGGCGCCGACTCCTTGCGACGTTCCCCGACGAGCGCGAGCACGCTCTCCACGTCGATCGCCGATGCGGCCAGCGTGTCGGCACACGATCCCTCCGGCAGATCGACCGGCTGATAGGGCACTGCGGCGATCGGCAGCGCGAAGGCCGGCAGCATGGCAAACGCTTTCTCCAGATCGGCCAGCCGCGCCACTCCGAGGACACCGTCGTACTGACCGGTCAGGAGCGAGCCGATCGCCGACACCGCCTGATCCGTCGATTGGACCACCCATCCGTGGTCACGGGCTGCCGCCCAGATGCGGGCGATCCCACAGGCCGGCCCACAGACATGCGGCACGCCGGGCGTCCCCTCCCCGGTCGCCACCGGGCAATCAGGAAGCAGCAGGAGCCGTCGACCGGCAGGCAGCCCGGCGAGCCGTTCCCGCCAGTATTCCGTCACGAGAGCCACCATCGTCCAGCCCGCGACGGCCTCGGGAGCCCTGGCCGCGCGTCCGATGTGTACGGCCTTCTCGCGAAGCCCTGCGGCCGCGCGAACGCCCGCGGGCATCCCATTTGCCTTCCATTCAACGACCATCTCCGCCGCAAGGGACCGGAGACGATCGCGCAGGAGTTTCGACTCGGGACACGCGAGGGTGTCGACAGGAGCGGCCACCGTGGCGGTGCTCGACTCGACCGCGGCAGTTCGTGGCACGGAAACCTCGAGGTGGGAGAACAGGCGGGGGCCGTCACCAACGCGGATGCCGACCAGAGAAAGCGTAGGACCACCCCCGTGGCCTGTCGAGGGCCGGGCTCAGGTGCCGCCACCCCCGACGGCTTCTTCCGGCTCGAAGAAAATGGGCAGAAGTGAGTCGACGCGGAGGAGGCCTTCCCGCGTGAGCACGGGAACTGGTTCCCGCGACGCAAGCCATCCATCAGCCTCCAGCCGGTCCCACGCCGAGGCCCATTCCTGCATCGGGTCGATACCGTAGCGGGTCGCCAGTCGTCTCGTGTCAACCGTGCCCTTCTTGAGGCCCAGCACGAGTTCTCGAATGAGCCGCTGACGAGGCGTCGGCCTCAGCCCGCGATGGATCGGCAATCGTCCGGCCTCGACGGCATCGAGGTAGGGATCCCAGTGCGGCTCGTTTTGATAGTGCACGCCCGAGAGGTGGCCGAAACTCGCCACGCCAAGCGCCACGAGGTCGCTTCCCTCCCAGAGCATGTCGCGATACCGAAACTGCACGCGGGAGGGATCACGCACCAGCGTATAGCCGCTCGAGAGGGCGTACCCCGCCGCCACGAATCGATCAAACGCCTCACCCACCCACCGCCGCTTGGTGTCCCAATCGGCCACGGGAACATCGCGTCCGCTTCCCTTGGAATCCTTCACGAAGACCGTGTTGAAGGGAAGCTCCATCTGGTAGATCGTCACACTGTCAGGCTCGAGCGCCAGCGTCTTCGAGACGGTATCCTGCCACGACTCATCGGTCTCGCCGACCATGCCGGCAATGAGATCGATGTTGACGCTGGGGAAGCCGGCCTTCTGGATCCACTCCCAGGCCCGAAAGATCTCGGCCGACAGATGGGCCCGACCATTCGCCTCGAGGATCGCGTCCGAGAAGTTCTCGACGCCCAGCGAGATCCGCGTCATGCCGAGCGCCTTGAGCGCCTGCACCTTCGGCTCCGAGAGCGTGCCGGGCTCGCACTCAAACGTCACCTCCTCCGCCGTGTCCCAGCCGAAGCTCTCGTGGAGGCCGGCCACGAGGCGATCGAGTTGCTTCACCGAAAGAAACGACGGGGTGCCGCCACCGAAGTAGACATAGCGAAGGGTGCGACCGGCCACGGCCGGACACGCGGCGGCGATCGCCGCCTCACGGGCAAGCGCGAGCGAATACCGCTCCACGTCGGCCGCCGCCACGTCGGTGTAGACGCGGAAGTAGCAGAACTTGCACCGCTTGCGACAGAACGGCACGTGGAGGTAGAGGCCCAGGGACGCGTCGGTGGGGGGCGCGGCGAAGGCAGAGAGCACGTCCGGCACCGCGTCGGCGGTCCACCGTGAAAACGGCGGATAGTTGGCGACGAAGTAACTGCCGGGCGCGGTCGATTCGCTCATGGCGTTCCGCGTCACATGCCGCGGGCGGCGAGGAGGTCGTCGAAGTCGCGGAGGTGGTAGGCGACCTTGGCTCCATCGAGCACGCGACAGACCGCCCGCACCGCGACGCCCATGCCATCGGGCCCGCTCGTGCCTCCAAACTGCCCGCCGCCTCGCACGTGGGGCTCGAGATCGACGAACACCCCGGGAATCCCGCGGCGGGCGAGCTTCTTCGTGAGCGACGGCAGCATGCCTCGCAGGTCGGCCATGATCTTCGCATGGCCGCCGGCCCCGATGTCGGCCGGCACGAAGTTGGCGAGGGCATCCTCCTCGACGTGGCGGCCTCGGGCCGTCGCGCTGACGCGACGGTAATCCTTCACGTGCACCCAGCCGAGCCCGGGCTTCATCGCCTCCCATTGCTTGAAGACATCCGCCGTGGAGAAGCCCTGCACGATGAGATTGGCCGCGTCGAACACGAGCACGAGACCGGGGTGGTTCACTCGCCGATGAATCTCGGCGAGCAGCTGACCGGTGCGGCCGACGAGATTGGCCTCGACCTCGAGGCCGAAGGTGAGGTCGGACCGATGGCAGGCCTCGGCGATGCGGCCGATCCGGTCCACCGCCTCCTCGAGGTGATCCTCGGGATCATCCCCCTTCGGCGGATAGAACGAGAAGCCGCGAATCAGCTTCGTCTCGAAGGCGTGGGCCAGTTCGCAGGCCTTCGCCACATCCTTCG
>JAFMIU010000142.1 GCA_017853835.1 Pirellulales bacterium
CGACGGGTGGGATCATCCGAATCAGCCGACAGGTCTGTCCCCGAGTCAGTGGCGATCACCTTGCAGCCAGCGCTGGTCAGTTGCTGGAGGATGACCTCGCCCACCATGAGGTCGCGGGCAAGCCTCGTTGCGTTCTCCACGAGGACGATCTTCACTCCATTGGACTCGACCCGATCGAGCAGGGCCGCCAAGCCCGGCCGATTGTCGAGGTCCTTCGTGCCGCTCACGCCGGCGTCACGGAACTCGTCGACGACCTCCATCCCGTGGTGCTTGGCGTACTTGGTGATTGCCGCGGTCTGGCGGTCTCAGGTATCCCCGTCCACCTGCCCGAGGCCGCTGCAACGGAGGTAACTGACGGCCTTGAGGGGAGCCTTGGATTTCATCTTCTTCGTGGCTCGTGGAAAACGGCTTCTACCGCTGGAAAACAAGGAGGAAACGCACTTGGGCGTCTCCATTTCCGAAGAAATGGAGACGGCACGGTTGGTCAATTCGCGATTTTCACGGCGGTTTTTCGTCGTTCCGGGAACGGCCGGCGGATCAGGACGTCACGGGTGGAATCCACCTGATTGCTCCAGCATTTCGCATTTCCAAACTTGGAAATGCGAAACCCCTGGTCGCTCTGAAGACGGTTTCAGAGCTTTTTCCGCAGTTGGAGGAAGAGCTGTCGGATGAGTTCCGCTTCCTCCATTCCCGCGCCGCCCTCTGGGAGTTGCCCCATGGCCTCGTCCACCTGTGCTGGCGTGGCGGAGAGTCCGAGCGAGGCCAGTGCCTCGATCAGCCCCTGGTGACGGCCGGCGGCCTTCCTGCGGGACTCCCGACTCGGGGATGCCTTCTTGCGGTTGGGGACATACGGCGCCCCGTTGGCCCCGATCCGATTCCGCACGATTCCGAGACACTGCTCGATCAAGGCTGAATCAAAAACGGGACGATTGTTGTGCGGACTTCGGATGGCAGCGGGAAAGATCCCAGCCTTTTGCAGGGCGTAAAAGCGATTCTTTGAGAGCCCTATCAGTTCGCAGAGTTCCGTGACCGTTATGAAACGGTTCTGGGACGGCTTGCTCATCGGTTCGTGCTGCCTTTCGCTCGGATGAGGTATGGGTCGGTGCACGAAGGAAGACCACTCAAGAGCTCTCCGAGGGCGGCAGCTGGATGATTGCGGTGCCGTTCTCCAACAAATGGCGTCGACCTTCGAGGGTCAGAATGCGACGCGACGCATCGTCTTTGCCTGCGAGTCCAGCACGTAAAAGGAACGGTTCCGTGACGGTCGAGAGGGTCTTTGAGGGCACTCCGAGCATGCTCGCGAGGACGTTCACTCGCCTGGGGCCATCCATCAAGAGCCTCAGGTACTTCTGCTCAAGCGGGCCGAGGCCAAGGGTGTCGAGCTGCTCCAAATGGCATGCTCGCTGGAGATCAGCCACGGTGATGAGCGTCCTGCCGTCGGCACGTGCTACCCGTCTGGCTGATGCTGTGAGTCGCAGTGCGAGTCGGGGGACGCCTCTCGCCCTTCTGGCGATCTCTGGAAGCACCTGCGGCTCGATGTCCCACGAGAGTCCGCGGCAACGACGCTCGACGACGAGAATGAGATCCTTCTCGCTCAGGAAGGAGAGCTCCAGATGTAGTTTTGCACGTTGCCGGAGGGGCTCCAAAATTTGGTATGGCTCTGTGGTCGCAGCCACCAAGGTGAAGTCGGCGACGGGGATCGCCTGAATGCTGGATCCGCCCCGCACCATGATCTGGCGCTTGTCCAAGGCCATGTAGAGAGCCGTCTGAATGGCCGGGGGGGCTTCATGAATTTCATCGAGGAGGCAGATGCTCTTGGGCTCACATGAGAGGAGCAGGTTGTTGAGATCCGCCGGTGATCGCAGGTTCTGTCCGAGCACCTCATGGAATGGCACCGCCATCTCCTGCGAGAGCACATAGCTCAAACTCGATTTCCCGACGCCCGGCGGCCCCGTGAGCAAAATGTCGTCGAGGCGACGGTTGTCCTCGAACGCTGCATCGATGGCGACACGGCACTGCTCGATGACCCCGCGGTTGCTTTCGCACGCGACATGGGAAAGCGAGGTCGGTGCTACGTCATTGATCTCCTTCATCGGGATGCTCCGTGTTTTGGTTCGAGGAGGCGGGGGATGTCAGCGGTCTTGTCCGCACGTGTGATGCGGGCCTTGCGGCAGATGTGGATGGCATCGACGGCGAGGTCTGACGAAGGCCGGTCCGCGATCCCGGTGACGTGCCCGTCGCTGATCCAAATCCGTGGCTCGGGCTGTTTGGCGAGCCAGCGGAGGGCCGGGCCGTCGATGACGTTTCCGTTCCCTCGGGCAGCCGCCCTGAGGGCTTCGGCGCCGGCGATCCGACCACGGGATGCGACGATCACGAGCGTCCCCGACCGGCCGTGCCCGGCGTAGACAGCCACCGTTGCCAGGGGCGCGGCGGCAGTGATTTGCTCGAGATCCGAGGGGCTGAATCGCATGCTGCCGCTTGCGTCGATTAGCACGGTTCCGCCCCGTTGCCTGCGGCGGCGGGTGAAGACGCGGCCGTCGATGTGAAGGCGATGGGCGGCTGCCAGTACCGCTCCGTGGTCGGTGAAGGCACGGCTCCTCGCGGCCGTCGGGACAGGACGGCTATTGGAGGCTTGCAGCGTCTCGATCTGCATCTGGCCCCACTTGGACTGCCGAGCCCTGCGGGGCATGCACAGGCTCTCCAGAGGCAGCTGCGGGCTGACCTCGCCGTCCTCGGGAAAGAGCGCGTCGAACAGTCGGGCCGCCGGTGCGGTTCCATTCCTGAAGCCGATAGGCCGATCGAGGCCCCGTCCCTGTGCCATGCGGGCGTCGATCATGGCGGTCATCCGCATCAGGTTCTGGTGGCGGTCATCGTCGAGGTGCAGCCACATCGCCCCCAGAAACCTGCTGTGGTCGTCGGTGTACATGCTCGCCACAAGCAGGGCAGCCAGAAGGCGGTCGTTCCCCGCCACCTTGCGGACCGTCTGCTCCGCCTCGTCATCGTTCAGCACGCCGCCCATCTCGATGCCCGTCTCGCGGAGAAAGCGGTGGACACGAAGGTCTTCGCAGGCCTGCATGGCATCCATCGAGACTCCGAACTTCCTGCACTGCTTGAAGGCCGCAACTCTCGGCGTGATCTTGGCGTGCCCAAGTTCGTGGTTGCGGACGAAGCGGGATCCCGGGGACTCGTCCGATGGGACGCCGAGGATCCTGTTGACGGTGTCGCACGACCCCGTCCCTTCCTTGACCGTCCAACGCTCGCCGTCGATTGCCTCGGGCAAGGGTGTGATTCGCTTCTTCATGACGGTACGGCCTCCGCCTGCCCCGCGCCAGAGGCGATCCGCAGGGCGTCGAGCACGTCGGCTGCTCTCGAGCGGAAGACGGCCTGGGCGGCGGCCTCGGGACCGATCGCGGTGCGGAGCGAGGCGAAAGCCAGCCATGCCCGCAGCGTGAGACGCCGGGACGGATCCGTCGCCACGACGCTGCCACTGGCGGCGGCCCGCAAGTCATGCGGCAGCTGGGCGATCCCTTGGGGGTGAGCCTCGTTGATCTCGACCGCGACCGGGAAACGGTCACGAAGGGCCGCGGGGAGGTCGCTGTCCGGATCTCCGTTCATGGTGGCCACCGCCTGGAATCCCGCGGCGGGCCGCACGAGTTCGCCCGTGGGAAGCGTCAGGCACGCGGTCTCGGGGGAATCGAGGCAGGCCAAGAGGAAGCTCAGCGCATCGCCCCCGGCATGGTCGATCTCGTTGATCACCAGTCTGCCCCCCTGCCGCCATGCCCTGATGGCTGGTCCGTCCCTCCACTGGAACTCGTTGCCGACGGGGACATAGTGCCCGCGCAGTTCCGCCGCGGGCGTGTCGGGTGTCATCGTCACCGTGAAGAGCGGGCGGCCGTCACGATCAGCGTTGTGGGCGGCGTGGCTCTTGCCGGTGCCGGGCGGCCCGTATAGCAGCGTGGAACGGCTGTGCTGGATCACGGACGCGACGAGATCCCAGACCGGGAGCGTGGTCTTTTTGGGCATGGGGCACCTTCGAGGAGGGAACGGACGGGACTTCCGGGACCTTCCCGGTCGCCGTTCGTCGTTCACCAAGTCAGACGCCGGAACCCTCGCCCGAGGCTGAAGAAAAAGTGTGCCGCTGGATAGATATCCCTGTATGAAGACATTCCATGAGTTCGTGTGGCTGCGGATGCCGGTCGCGGATCTGCTGAGGGAGATATCGGAGCTGTTCCCCACAAGGGGCTATCAAGAGATCATTGCCCGTGAAGTTCAGCGGCTGCGGGAAAAGACCGACGACCCTGTAGCCCTGGGCCACTTGGATGAGTTCGGGCGACTCGACGCGGTCTCGTATCTCGACAGCTCGTTGAGACGCGCGGGGTTTCACGAGAGCGAGCGTGATGCTCTCGTCCACGACATCTGCGTGAAGCTGCTGATGGGGAGTTTCTTCAGAGGATGGACGGGCCAGAGCCTGGTAGCCCGTTTCAAGGTGGCTGTGCGAAATGCGATCAGCAGCCTTCAGAGCAGGGCGGCGAAGAGGCGGAGACGGCAGGCGGATCTACCGGATGACCTTGCCGCGGCTCCCCGAGCGGATGGGGAGATCGTCAGCGACTTCCGCAACTTCCTGCGGAGGCGTTTTGGAGACGCTGGCGACGCCGTGGTTCGCGTGTTCGACCACCGGCTTGAGGACGGTGGCGATACCAAGGACCTCGTGGGGAGCCCAGGGCTTGAGACCGCCTATAAAGTGAAGAAGGCGGTCGCGGAGCTCCGAGACGCAATTCGCATGTTTGCCGCTGGTGATCCGGAACTCTCCCGGCGGCTAGACGGGTTGTTTGCCCAGCAGCAGATGACGTTCGACCGGCGGTTCGGGAGGATGGCTGGGGCATCAGGGCGGGGGTGAGGGGAGCGATGCGAGATGCATTGATAGATATCAGGAGTTTTCTGCCCGCT
>JAFMIU010000068.1 GCA_017853835.1 Pirellulales bacterium
TGCCCCGCTCGGCGGCGCCCTCGAGCCACAGGCCCGAGCACTTCACGATGTCGAGTTTGCCGTTGGGATCGTCGGCCGGGCAGTGCTTGCCCGTCTTGTCGTGGGCGCCGGCGCCATGCACCTGCCCGTCGTTCTGGGCCACGTGGAAGTCGATCGTCCAGGGGCGAAGCTTCGCCACCATCGCCTCGTAGGCCGGCCAAAACTCCTCCTCGGAGTAGCCGGGCTGCACGAGGGCATGCTCCGGAGCGTTGTAGCCGAGGAGGTAGAGGTAGGTATGGGCGAGGTCGGCCTGGAAGCCGAGCGTCTCGGGCATTCCCACCGCCTCGAGCAGATCGAGCATGTCCTTCCAGGAGTGCATGCCCGCCCAGCAGATCTCCCCTTCCGCCGCGAGCCGCTGGCCGTTGTCCTTGGCGATCTTCGCGGCCTCACGGAAGGTTTCGGCGATCTTCGCGGTGTTGGCCTTGGGATTCTCCCGCCAGGTGCCCACGCCGAACTCTGCGGAATCGATGCGGATCACGCCATACTTCCGCACTCCGTGCTTCTCAAACACCCGTGCGATGCGGCAGGCCATCTTCACGGCGGAGAGAAACTTCTCCCGAGCCGCGGCATCCCCCATCGCCGAGTCGCCCACCGTGCCCGGCCACACCGGCGCCACGAGCGAGCCAACCGTGAAGCCGTGGGCAGCGATCGTGTCGGCGATCGCGAGCAGTTCCGAGTCGCTCGCCTCGGGATTGGTGTGGGGCAGGAAGAGGAAGTAGTCGATCCCGTCGAACTTCTGGCCGTTCACATTCGCGGCGGCGGTGAGTTCGAGCATCCGCTCGAGCGAGATGGGAGGCTCCTGGCCGGCATCGGTGCCCTTGCCGACGAGGCCGGGCCACATGGCGTTGTGAAGCTTGGGGGCGGAGTGGCTCATGCCTTCCTTCCATTCATGGGCAGGTCATCGTGCACATCAGGACCGAAATAACGCAGCGACACGAGCGGGCCAGGGCCGGTGTTCTTCACGACATAGCCGGCCGCGGCGGCCTCGGCCGAGATGAAGAGTTCGTCGGCCGTCATCTGGCCGAAGCGGATGAGGGTGGGCGTGGCCACATCGTGGCAGCCCACGGATCCCTCGCCCTGCACCGTGATCCAGCCACTGGCGCCGGCATCCTTCACGGTGATG
The DNA here is from genome assembly GCA_017853835.1 of Pirellulales bacterium. GTDB lineage: Bacteria > Planctomycetota > Planctomycetia > Pirellulales > UBA1268 > QWPN01. The sequence goes on from JAFMIU010000068.1 coordinate 1,163, forward strand.
CTGGCCCCTGGCTCGAGCGTGAGTTCCTTGGCGCTGAAGAGCTGCTGGCCGCCCACGCGGCCATACACGATCCAGCGGTCCGTGGCGCCGGGGCCGCTTCGCTTCTCATCGACGATCGGCTCGAGGTAGTTCGACTCCTTGAAGTGGGTGTCGACGTTCTTCTCCCAGTCGAGTTGACCGATGATGAAGTCGAGGTCGTGGTGCTTCTCCGTGGGCATGTCCTTCACGAGCAGGCTCCACGGCACCGCGCGGCCCTCGACGAGCGATTGAAACATCGCAAACACGTCGCTGCCCCACTGCGGCTCGTAGGTGAGCAACGAGCCCGGCGCATGCAGCACGCCCGGCGGGATCAGCCAGCCGGTGCCTCGCTTGAGACGGTAGGCCTTGGCGAGATCGATGATGCCGTTGTCGCCACGGTTCCAGTTCTCGAGGCACTTCCGCACGTCGTCCTTCGTGGTGCCCGGTTCGAGCCCCATGAAGGTGTAGGGGAAGTTGTTGTCGCAGTTGTTGTATTGCGGCGGGAAGTAGTAGCTCTCGGGCTTCCCTTCCTGGCCGACGAGCTTGGCGTCTTCGGCCGACTGGTGCATGTGGTGGGGGATCGGCCCCATGTTGTCGAAAAACTTCGAGTAGACCGGCCACTTCTTGTAGCGGTCCCAGATCGCCTTGCCGACGAGCCGCGCCCCTCCTTCGCTGACGGCGTCGCGGAGGAGGAATCGTTCGTTCTCATACACGCACCACGACAGGCCCTCGTCGGGCACGCGGCCTTCGTTGGCCGCTTCCGTGGTGCTTCCAAACCACCGTTCGTCGATGCCGCCGCGGTCGAGGCCGTAGGCGTAGTAGTCGTCGGGGTGGAGTCGCACCCGCTTGCCGGGATGGAGGAAGCTGCGCGGCACCCAGGTCGGCGACAGGCGGAGGATGCCACGGCCGGCGTCGAGCGCCCGGTCGAGCGATGCCGACACATTCTTTGCCTCGGGCAGTTTCGCAGAACCCTTCGTCGCAACGGCCATTCCTGTTTCTCCACCCAGTCGGATGCTGAACCCCGTAAACCCTCGTGAACCACGAGCAGCGTTGTTGTACGGGCCGCTTTCCAGGGTCGCAAGCGAGCCGGTCGTTCCACGGCGGTGATCCCGGCTCGCCGGTTTTTCGCGAGGTGCCTGCCGCCGTAGACTCATTGGCATGAGACGCGGAATCCGGTTCGTCATCGCGTTGGGATGCATGCCGTGGCTCGTGCACGCCGCGTGCCCAAACGCCGTGGTGGCCGACGGCATCCATGCGATCGCCGAACGTGTGCTGGCGTCCACGGTGAGCGTGTCGGCCTCGTTCGAGGGAGGAAGCCACGAGGGCACGGGCGTGCTGGTCAGTCCCGTCGGCCATGTCTTGACCGCGTCGGGTGTCGTGCCGTCGGAAGCCACGGCCGTCACGATCCGCATCATGGGCCGCGGGCCGCTTCCAGCGCAGGTGGTCGCGGTCGAGGAGCGGCTGGGCGTGGCGATCGTGAAGGTCGAGGCGCCGGGGCCCTTTCCGGCGATGCCGCTCGGCGAACGCCTGCCATCCGTGGGCGACGTGGCCTACACGGCCGGGGATGTCGACGATGTGATGCTCTCGTCCGGGCGGGCGTCGTTCAGCCACGGTGTGGTGAGTGGCACCTATGCGGTCACGGCCGATCGTGAGCATGGTTTTTCCGGTGTGGTGGTCGAGACGACCGCGGCGGTGAATCGTGGATCGGAGGGTGGCCCGCTGGTCGATGCCGCGGGACGGGTGTGCGGTGTGCTCATCGCCGTGATTTCACCGCAGCGGTGGCAGGGCGTGGCGGTGCCCACGGCCACACTGCTCGCGGAATGGTCGGCCCTGGGATCGGAAACGGTGCCCGTGACGATCGACACCGCCCCGCTGCCGCCGCCGGCGGAATCGGTGATCGGGATCCGACGTGCGGCCGAATCCGTGGCGCCGTCGCTCGTGGGCATCGAGGTGGAGCGCACCTGGCCGCCCGAGCAGCTTCCGCGCCGCTCGTGGCCAGCGTGGCGCTCGGCCATCGCCGGCTGGGACCAACTCTCCGCTGCCGACCGCCACCGCCAGTTTGCGGCATTCGAAGCGAGGGAGCGGATGCTCGATGTGAATCAGCTTCTGCGAAGGCCGGCGGCGCCGAGCACGGGCGTTGTGATTTCGAACGACGGCTTCATCATCACCAGTGCGTTCAACGTCGGCGACGACACCGTGTTCCTGACCGGAAGCACGGGCCAGTTGCGGCGGTTCAGCGACCACGAGCCGATCGAAAAACTCCTCGCCGATCCCGAGGGTGGTGTTCAGCCGAAGGCCAACGCCATCCGGCGGGTGCGTGTGGTGCTTCCCGATGGCACGCGACACGACGCGGTCGTTCACGCCCGGCATGGTCCGTTGGGGGTGGCGCTGCTCAAGCTCACGTCGCCTCCCTCCACACCGCTGTCGCCGCTCGACCTCGATGCCGTCGCCTCGTCCCCCCAGCTCGGCGACTCGGTGGCGGCCGTCGGACTCGTTGCGGCCGGCCAGCCGGCCATCACACTCAATCCGGGCATCGTGAGCGCCGCGTCGCGGAGTCGTGGCTACCAGTTTCAGACCGATGCACTCTTCAACTACGGCAACTCGGGCGGGCCGGTGGTCGATGCCGCCGGCAACCTGCTGGGCATCGTCACGGCACCGATCGAGCCCGACACGGTGCTCGGCCGCATCTTCCCGCCCCCGCAGCTGATGCGATGGAGCCGGGCCCCCAACTCGGGCGTGGGGCTCGTGGCCCGCGCCGATCGCCTCCGCGCGGTTCTCGAAGACCTGCGGGCCGGAAAGTCGTTCGAGCGGTTTCCGGGGCCCTACCTCGGCGTGCTGGCCGATGAGTCGCGGGCGCTGGGCGACGACGTGGTGATCGGCGGGGTGGCCCAGGGATCACCCGCGGCCAAGGCGGGGCTTCGCAAGGGCGACATCGTGCTCACCTATGACGGCGTGGAGCTCACCGCCTGGCGGGAGTTTTCGGAACGGATCGCCGCCGCGTCGCCGGGTGACACCGTCGCCCTCACGATCCGTCGCCGATCGTCAGGGCCTCGGCTGGTGATCGCCGGCCGCGACATCGAAACGAAAGCCGATCTCGACGCGTTCACGAAATCGCTGAGCCCCGGCGACACCTTCGAGGGCCGGTACGTCAGCGACGATGTGCGGGAGATCGAGGTGGTGCTGGGAGAGGCCCGATGAAAACAGCCCGCCATGCACCGGCACGGATCGTCATCGCCCTCGTGATGCTTGTCGTGCCGGCGTCGTCGATGGCCGACGTCACCTTCGACCTCGTCGGCCTGTGCGTGAAGGTTCGGCCGGCCTATGTCTTCATCGCCGGCGGCAGTGGCGTGGTGATCCGGCCCGACGGGCTGATGGTCACCAACGACCATGTCATTGAGGGACGGCGACGATTTGACGTGCGGCTTGGCGACGGACGGTCGTTCGAGGCGAGGCTGCTCGGTCGGGATCCCGTTGGCGATCTGGCGGTGCTCAAGATCGATGTGCCAGGCGACGAGCCGTTGCCCCACCTGCCGCTTGGCGATTCGGATGCCGTGCGGGTGGGCGACGAGGTGCTCGCCGTGGGCAATCCCTTCGCGCTCGGCGTGATCGATCAGTCGCCCACGTTCACGCTCGGGATCGTCTCGGCCGTCGGACACACGCAGGGCACCTACACCGAATGCATCGTCACCGACGCGGAGCTCAACCCCGGCAACTCTGGCGGTCCCCTCGTCACGACCTCCGGCGAGGTGGTTGGGATCAACGGTCAGATCAGCACCCGCTACGGCCTCAGGAGCAACACCGGGCTCGGCTTCGCGATCAGTGCCAAGCAGGTGGCCCTCTGGCTGCCGCGCCTGGAATCGGCCAGCGGCGGTGAGGTGAAGCATGCAAAACTCGCCGGCGCGAGTTTCTCGAGCGGCGATCGATCGTTGTCGGAGAGCGTGGTGGTGAAGGACGTGGCCGAAGGCTCGCCGGCGGCGGCCGCCGGCTTCCGGGCCGGCGATGTGATCCTCGCCATCGACGGAGCGCCCGTGGCCGACGGTCGACGGATGGCGAGCCTGCTCGGAATTTATCCAGAAGGGCATGCCGCCACGTTTCAGGTGCGGCGTGGCGTTGAATCCCTTTCGCTCGAGGCGGTGCTCACGCCGCCGCAGCGCTGCCGCACGGGCATCGACCTCGCCCGTCCCCGCGGAGGCGAACTGCTGCCGGTGGTGGAGGGCGTGGAGGCGGGTTCATCGGCCGAGGCGGCCGGACTCCTGGCGGGGGACGTGATCGTGGCCTTTCGCGGTGAGCGGCTGGAGTTTTCATCGCGGGATCAGCGACGTGCGTTCGACCGTCGCCTGCGCACGAGCATCGAGGTGGGCGACATCGTGCCGCTCACCGTTCGGCGGAGCGACACGGCCGGGGGCACCACCGAGGTCGACCTACGGCTCGTGGCTCGCTGAGTCGTTCACGATCGCCGCGGCGAGCTGCTCGACCGAGAGCGGCGCCGAGCCCTCGGCCTTGTTGTTGATGGTGATAAACACCGCGCGGCCCCGCGCGGCCGCCCGGGTGGCGAGCCGGGCGAGTTCGCGTCGCGAATCAAGGTCTTCTTCGACGAGCCTGTTGAAGGGGAAGTAGGCCTGCTTGGCATCGTCGTAGCCGTGGCCGGCATGGAGATTCCAGCGGGCCACGACGGGCAGCGGACACGCGTCGTGGTCGAGCCCGAATGCCGCCGCCTGCACCGCCACCGATGGCATGCGGGCATGCACGGCTAGGCAGGGCGTGGCGGAGGCATCGCGAAGGCCGGCGGCGAAGGCGTCGGTGGCGAGCTGCGGATCCCGAACCTCCACGGCGAGGATGGTGTCGGACGGCACGCGGCTCCGCAGCACGGCCATGAAGGCGGCGATCCGCGCGATGAGCCTGGGCAGATCGGCGAGCAGTCGGCGGCCGAGCGGTGGAAACTGAAACACGAGCGGCCCGGCCTTCGCCCCGAGCCCCGCGATCGCCGGCTCGAGAAAGGCCACCATGGCGGTGGCGGCGTCGAGAAACGACGGGTTGTGGCGGACAGCCTCGCCGCTGCCCGACGTGCGAAGCACCGGATCGGTGAAGGCGGCCGGCGCCTTGACGACGAATCGAAAGGAGTCGGGCACGTTCGCGGCATAGGCCGCAAACGCCTCCCGGGTGAGGGGCGCGTAGAAGGTCCGATCGAGGCTCACGGTGCGCATCAACGGGTGCGCGGCGTAGGCGGCGAGCCCGTGGCGGGCGAGCACCTGTTCGGTGGCGGGCTTGCCGTTGCGCGGTGCGAAGACGAGCCCCGTCCATCCGGGAAACGACCAACTCGACGTGCCCAGATGGATTGTCGCGGGCACGCGGTGGCCGAGCTGCCGGAGCCCGTCGGGCACCACGGCGGGATCGACCGCGTCGGCATCGCCGAAGAGGGGAAGCTGCTGGCTCATGGTCGGTTAGACTGGTTTCTGAGTTGCGGGGTGTGGGCCGCCGGGTTGACGTGGAATACTACTGGAGTGCGACGCACCGCTTCCTGCGATGCGGCCTGCCCGTCGCGATGGCCGCATGCGTTTTGGGTGTTCACCGATGAAACGACATGACCTCCTGCCAGCATGCCGTGTGGCGATGCTCGTGGTGTCGGCGGTTGTGCTGCCCTGGCAGGCCGTGGCGCAGGTTCGTGCGGCGGAACGGCCCAACGTCGTCTTCATCATGGCCGACGATCTCGGCTACACCGACCTCGCCTGTTTTGGAAGTGGGTTCTATGAGACGCCCCACATCGACCGGCTGGCGACGTCGGGCATGCGGCTCACCAATCATCACATGTGCCAAAACTGTCAGCCGGCCCGCGCGGCCTTGATGACGGGCCAGTATCCCGCCCGCACCGGTATCTACACCGTCGGCAGCATCGACCGCTTCAACTGGCGGAGCCGTCCGCTTCGTCCGGTCGACAACATCACGAAGCTGCCGCTCGACCGTGAGACCATCGCTCGTCAACTGGGCAAGGCAGGCTATGCCACGGCGATGTTTGGCAAGTGGCATCTCGGCGAGCAAGGGGATTATCACCCGGCACGGCGTGGATTTGACGAGGCGATCACGTCGCAGGGCAGACACTACGCGTTTGAAACCACGCCCGAGGTGCCGCACGCCGCCGACGAGTACCTGGCCGATTTTCTCACCGACAAGGCGGTTGATTTCATCGCGCGGCATCGGGGCGAGCCGTTTTTTCTCTACGTTCCGCACTTCGGTGTGCACAAGCCGCTGGAGGCCAAGCCGGCGCTCGAGAGGCGGTTTCGCGACAAGCCGAAGGTTGGTGGTCATCACAATGCCACGTATGCGGCGATGATCGCGTCGGTCGATGAGAGCGTCGGACGGATCGTGAAGGCCCTCGACGATCATGGCATCGCCGAGAAGACGATCCTGGTCTTCACCAGCGACAATGGCGGCGTGGGCGGCTATGCCCGCGAAGGGATCAAGGAGGCGTCGGGCGAGGTCACCGACAACGCACCGCTGCGGTGTGGCAAGGGAAGCCTCTACGAAGGGGGTCTTCGAGTTCCATTCATCGTTCGTTGGCCGGGCGTGACGACGGCGGGCTCGGCGACCGACGTTGCCACCATCCACGTCGACGTCTTTCCGACGCTGCTCGAAATCGCCGGCGCGCCTGTGCCAGCCCATCCGCTCGATGGTGAGAGCCTCGTGCCCCTCCTTCGGAATCCCGAGGCCCGGCTCGAGCGGCCGGCGATCTTCCATCACTTCCCCGGGTATCTTGGGTCTGCGCAGGACACCTGGCGGGCCACGCCGGTGAGCGTGATCCAGGCGGGAGATTGGAAGCTGATGGAGTTTCTCGAAGACGGTCATCTGGAGCTCTACGACCTCGCGGTCGATCTCGGCGAGCGTCACAATATCGTGGACCAGCGGGCGGATGTCGCCCGCGACCTGCACGCCCGGCTTCAGGCCTGGCGCACCGCCGTCAACGCACCGATGCCCACGCCCAACGATCACCGCGTTCCTGCCGCGTCGCGCAAACGCCCGCGGTCGGCCGGGGGAGGGGCGTGAGTCTGGTGCAGCTGCTCTCGTGGTTTGATCCGCTCGCCGCGCTCGCCCGAAGACTCGACGGCGACCTCGTCGTCGATCCGCTGTCGCGCACCATCTATTCCACCGATGCGTCGGAGTATCAGGAGCGGCCGATCGCCGTGGCGATGCCGAAGTCGGCAGCCGATGTGCAGCGGCTGGTGCAGTTCGCGGCGAAGCACCGCATCGGCCTGATTCCACGCGGCGCCGGCACGTCGCTCGCCGGGCAGGTGGTGGGGGGCGGCATCGTGGTCGATCTCGGCCGTCACCTCAACCAGATCGTGGGGCTCGACGTCGAGCGGCGGCGGGTGCGGGTGCAGCCGGGCGTGGTGCGCAACGAGCTCAATCGCTTTCTCGCCCCCCACGGGCTCTTCTTCGGCCCTGAAACCTCCACCGCCAACTGGGCGATGATCGGCGGCATGGTTGGAAACAACTCCTGCGGCTCCAACTCCATCGCCTATGGCTCCACCCGCGACCATCTCGTGTCGGTCCAGGGCTACCTGGCCGATGGCTCGGCCGTCACGTTTGGTCCTCTTTCGGCAGAGGCGTTTGCGGCCAAGGCCGCGGGCACGTCGCTCGAGGCACGGATCTATCGTGAGGTTGGCGGCATGCTTGGCGATGCCGCCACGCGGCAGCTGGTGCGCGACTCGTTTCCACGGCCCGAGGTCACCCGCCGCAACACCGGCTACGCGCTCGACGCGCTGATGCGGGCGTCGTGCTTCGAACCGACCGTCGCCGACGACTTCAACATGTGCCGGCTGCTCGCCGGCTCGGAAGGCACGCTGTTTGTGGGGGTGGAGTTCGAGCTCAATCTTCTTCCCGTGCCGCCGCCCGGCGCGGTCGTCGTGGTGCACTGCCGCACGGTCGATGAGGCGCTGCGGGCGGCCGTGATCGCGATGCGGCACGGCCCCACCGGCTGCGAGCTGATCGACGACACGATCCTTGAATGCACCAAGGCCAATCTCGAGCAGGCCCGCAACCGCGATTTCGTGGTGGGGGATCCCGGGGCCATCCTCGTCGTGGAGATGCGTCACGACTATCGCCCCACGCTCGAAGCGTTGCTTGGTCGTGTCGAAGCCGATCTTCGTGCGGCCGGCCTCGGCTACGCCTTTCCCGTGCTGTTTGGGAGCGACGGCGACAAGGTGTGGGAGCTGCGGCGGGCGGGCCAAGGGCTCGTGAACAACGTGCCGGGCGACGCCAAGCCCCGTGAGATCGTCGAAGACACCGCGGTGGCGGTCGAGGATCTGCCGGCCTATATCGCCGAGTTCGACCGACTGCTCGCCGAGAAGTATGGGATCGACTGCATCCACTACGCCCACGCCGGTGCGGGCGAGCTCCACCTGCGGCCGCTGTTTGATCTCCATTCGCCGGCCGGCCTGAAGATGTTTCGCGACGTGGCCACCGACGTGGCGGCGCTCGTTCGAAAGTATCGGGGCAGCCTGTCGGGCGAGCATGGCGACGGCCGGCTCCGCGGGGAGTTCATCCGCACGATGGTGGGCGACGCCTGCTACGACCTCTTCGTCCGGGTGAAGCGGGCCTTCGATCCCGACGGCATCCTCAATCCCGGCAAGATCGTCGATGCCCCGCCGATGGATACGAGTCTCCGCATCCTTCCGGGCGAGCCCGAGCCGACACGCGACACCGTGTTTCGGTTTGCCGACACCGGCGGCGTGATGCGGGCCGCGGAGAAGTGCACGGGCGTGGGCCAGTGCCGGAAGTCGCACCTGGCCGGTGGCACCATGTGCCCGAGCTACATGGCCACCCGCGACGAGGTCCACACCACACGGGCCCGGGCCAACGTGCTCCGTCAGGCTCTGGCCGGGTCGAAGGCGGAGGCCAATCCCTGGACGAAGCCGGAACTCGCTTCGGTGATGGATCTCTGCCTGTCGTGCAAGGCCTGCAAGAGCGAGTGTCCGTCGAACGTCGACATGGCGAGGCTCAAGGCGGAGTGGCAGCAGCATTGGCACGACGCGCACGGCGTGCCCTGGCGCACGCGGCTCGTGGCCGGCACCGCCGCAATGCTTCGCAAGGCGTCGCGAGCGCCGTGGCTCTACAACCTTCTGGCGACGGCGCCGCTCTTTTCGGAGGTGGTGAAGCGGGTTGCCGGCTTCGCCCCGGCGCGGTCGCTTCCGCGGCTGCCGTCGACCACGCTCACCGCGTGGCGTGCAGGCCGTGGCCCGCAGGCCGCCGCCACGCGGGGCCGCGTGCACCTCTTCGTCGACGAGTTCACCGACACGCTCGACGCCGAGGTGGGCATCAAGGCGGTGGAGCTCCTCGAGGGCCTCGGCTACGAAGTGATCGTGCCCAAGCACGTCGACAGTGGTCGGGCCCAGCTCTCGACCGGCCTCGTTCGTGAGGCGGCCGAACTGGCGGCCACGAATGTCTCCCTTCTTGATCCGGTGGTCACCGACGACGCGCCGCTGATCGGCATCGAGCCGTCGGCGATCCTCACCTTCCGCGACGAGGTGCCCGACCTCGTGCCCGCGTCGCTGGAGGCTGCCGCCCGACGACTCGCCGGACGAACGCTCCTCATCGACGAGTTTCTGGCGCGGGAGGCGAGGGCCGGACGGATCACGGCGGCCGACTTCACCGGCCAGGCCAAGCGGATCGCCGTGCATGGCCACTGTCATCAGAAGGCGCTGTCGAGCGTTGCCGACACCGCCGACATCCTGTCGCTGCCCGTCAACCATTCGGTGGAGGTGATTCCCTCCGGCTGCTGCGGGATGGCGGGGTCGTTTGGCTACGGCCGCGGGCACTTCGACGTGTCGATGAAAATCGGCGAACTCGTGCTGTTTCCGTTCATCCGCAAGGCCCCGCGCGACGTGGCCGTGGCGGCTCCGGGCACGAGCTGCCGCCATCAGATCAAGGATGGCACCGGCCGCCACGCCTTCCATCCGGTCGAGATTCTCCACGCCGCGCTCGTTCGGCCTACAATCCGCCCATGAAAAGCCCCACGATCGTCTGGTTTCGACACGACCTCAGGCTCGACGACAATCCTGCGCTGGCCGCCGCGGCGAGCCGGGGAGCGATCGTGCCGGTGTTCATCTGGGCCCCCGACGAAGAAAAGCCGTGGGAGCCCGGTGCCGCCAGCCGCTGGTGGCTCCACCATTCGCTCGAAAGGCTCTCAGCATCGTGCGAGAAGGCCGGCGCGCCGCTCGTGATCCGGCGTGGCCCGTCGCTCGCCACGCTGCGGGCGCTCGTGAAGGAAACGGGTGCCGGCGGTGTGGTGTGGAATCGACGGTACGAGCCGGCCGTGATCGCCCGCGACACGGGCATCAAGAAGGCGCTCGTCGCCGACGGCCTTGCGGCGGAGAGTTTCAACGGCTCGTTGCTGTTCGAGCCGATGAACGTCGCCACGAAGGAGGGAAGGCCCTATCAGGTGTTCACGCCCTTCTGGCGGGCGCTGCTGGCGCGTGAGGAACCGGCCGAGCCTCGCCCGGCTCCCAAAAAGCTCACGGGCGTCGATCGGTCGCCGAAGGGTGTGTCGATCGATTCGCTCGCCCTGCTGCCCACGCTCGACTGGGCATCGACGATGGAGAAGACCTGGTCTCCCGGCGAGGCCGGCGGGCGAAAGCGGCTCGAACGATTTCTGGAGCGGGCGCTCAAGGGCTACTCGGATGGCCGTGATCAGCCGTCGGAAGATGGCACGAGCAGCCTCTCGGCCCATCTCCACTTCGGCGAGATCTCGCCTCGTCGCGTGTGGCATGCGGTGCGCGACGCCGTGGGAGGCAAGCCCGCGGCGAAGATCACCACGGGGGGCGCCGAGGCCTACCTTCGCGAACTCGGCTGGCGGGAGTTTGCCAACCATCTCCTCTACCACTTTCCCCACACGGCCGACGCACCCCTTCGCCCCGACTACGCACGGTTTCCCTGGGCCAAGGATCCGGTGGGGCTGCGGGCCTGGCAGCGCGGCCGCACGGGGTTTCCGATCGTCGATGCCGGCATGCGGCAGCTCTGGGCCACCGGCTGGATGCACAACCGCGTGCGGATGATCGTGGCGAGTTTTCTGGTGAAGGACCTGCGGGTGTCGTGGCTCGAAGGAGCGAGGTGGTTTTGGGACACGCTCGTCGATGCCGATCTGGCTGCCAACACGCTCGGCTGGCAGTGGGCTGCAGGCTGCGGGGCCGATGCCGCACCCTATTTCCGGATCTTCAATCCCACGAGCCAGGCGGAAAAGTTTGATCCCGACGAGGTGTACGTCGATCGGTGGGTCGATCGCGCCGCGGGCTATCCCGAGCCGATCGTCGATCATGCCGAGGCGAGGAAGCTCGCGCTCGAGGCGCTCAAAGTCGTCACCGGCAAACGTTGAAGGCCGTTGGACGATTTAGGGCACGAGGCTCCGTCCAAGCCCAACGGCGTGAGCCGTGGGACCGGCGTGGTGCACCGCGTGGCGTATTTGTTGCAACTCCCCGTCGGCCCCGTGCCGCGCTAGCGGAGCGCGGCCTGGAGATCGCGGGCTTCGCGGAGCGCCTGCTTCTGCTGCTCGGGGTCGCCGATTTTTTCGGCGGCCTTCTCCGCGGCGTCGGCGAGCGACTTGGCCTTCGCCCCATCCCCAAACTCCTGCATGGCCTTGGCCACCGCGAGCAGGGCGTAGGTTTTGTTGGCCGAGCCTTCGATGCCCTCGGCCGCCGTGGCCGCTTCCGCGAGAAGCGCCTCGGCCTTGTCCTTGGCGCCCGTCGCCGCCCGCACGCTCGCCGCTGCCGCCAGCGCCTCGGCCTTCTGCCGGAGGTCGTCGAGGCCGCCCGCCAGGGATTCGAGCTTTTCCGTCACGGCCTGCGCGTCGGCGCCGAGTTTGGCCTTCGCGTAGCCGATCGCCACCGCGGCGAGCGCCTTTGGACGAAACCGCTCGGGCACCTCATCGCCCATGGCGAGGTCGGCGGCGGCGGAGAGTGCCTTCTTCGCCTTCGAGGAATCGCCGGCACGCCCCGCCACCGCCGCGGTCTCCGCGAGAAGTTCGGCGCGGCCGACGGGATCACTCACCTTGCCGGCGAGCACGAGCGCCTGGTCGACCACGATGCCGGTCGAGTTTTTCTCGCCGAGGTTCGCGTAGGTCGAGGCAATGTCGACGAGCCTCGGGGCGATCACCATCGGATCGCCGTCGGGCGAGAGCGTGGCACGGGCCTCTTCGAGCGTTTTCACCGCGCCGGCTTTGTCGCCGGCGGCCACCTGGGCTCGCGCCACCTTCGCCAGCTCACGAGCCTGACCGCCGGGCGACTTGTCGGCCCGTGCCCGCTTGAGCCGTTCGGCGATCGTCTGGGGTGAGCGCTTTGACCCACCGCAGCCGGTCGTGGGGGCAAGCATGGCAAGGCCGCACATCACGGCGACGGCCATCGAGGCTAGGGAACGGCTCGGCTGCATGGCAGGATCCTCGAGGGAGAACGGGGCGTGGATGGTTCGACGGCGGCGGCCGAGGGTCAAAACTTCAGCCGCGACCGCTGCAGGCGGGTGTGGAGTTCGGCCATCAGTTCATCCTCGGCCGTCTCGTCGTCGGCTTCGTAGGTCACCGAAAACCTCAGGAAGGCTCCGCAGTCGTCCCACGGCACCGTCGAGATCGAGAGGTCACGGATCAGAAACTGGCTGGCATCCTGGGCCGTTGCAAAGGCGAGGTCGCCTGCGGCCTTCGGGCTTGGTGTGTAGAGGAAGTAGGTGCCGCCGGGCATTTCGCATTCGAAGCCCGAGGCCCGGAGAACGCCCACGAGCTTCTCGAGCCGGCGGCGATACTTCTCGCGCACGAGTTTCGGGATCGTCGGGTCGGCCAGCGCCGCGGCGGCCGCCTTCTGGATCGCCATGAACTGCCCCGAGTCGCAGTTGTCTTTGATGTCGGCAAAGGCCCGCACGATCCGCTCGTGGCCGCACACCCAGCCCATGCGCCAGCCGATCATGTGGAAGCCCTTCGACATCGAGTGCACCTCGACGCCCACCTCCTTGGCACCGTCCACGGAGAGAAACGAGAGCGGCTCGTCGTCGTAGGAGAGCATGATGTGGGCGGCGTCTTGCACCACCACGATCCGATGCTTGTGGGCAAACTCGATCACCCGCTTGTAGAAGTCGCGGGTGGCGGTCTTGCCGGTCGGGCTGTTGGGGTAGCAGATCACGAGCATCTTCGCCTTCGCGAGCACGTCGGCAGGGATGCCGTCGAGGTCGGGGAAGAAATCGTTCTGCGGGAGGAGCGGAAGTCGGTGCACCACGCCGCCAAACCAACGGGTGGCCGTGCCGGCGACCGGATACCCGGGCACGGTCATGAGCGTGATGTCGCCCGGATCGATAAACGCCGCCGGCAGCATGGCGTAGGCGGTCTTCGAGCCGATGCAGTGGTTCACTTCGGTGACCGGGTCGAGGGTCACGCCAAACTCCCGCTGCATGAACGCCGCCGCCGCCTCCTTGAACACGGCGATGCCGTTGTCGGCGTAGCCGCGGTTTTCGGGGCGGTCGACCTCCCGCTTCATCACGGCCCGCACACCCTCGGGGGCCATTTCGTCGTTTTCGCCGATGCCGAAGTCGAGCATCCGGCGTTCTGGGTGGTCGGCGAGGGCCTGCCGCTTGGCCCGCTTGATCAGCTCAAACTTGTAGATCTCGGTGCCCTTGCCGAAGTTGGCCCCCCCGATCCGTTGGGCAAATCGATCCTGAAACCACGGGTCGGCGGCGTCGGCATGACTGGACATCGGGCGGAATCTCGCAAGGGAGGTGACGAAAGCGGGCGGAGCCCGCGAACCGCGGGCAGAATAGCCGGTATCGCCCACGTTTCCAACGGTCGACGGGGCGGTGAGGCTTCCATGGCGAGGCCTTGCCTCTCGGCGTAGAATGGCGTCATCAGGGGCTCGGATTCGATCGAGGCGGCATGGACCGGAGCACACGGGCAGATCACCGCCGTCGTAGCCTTCCGAATCAGCGGCGTCGCGAGCCTGTGCTCGCGCTCGAGTCGCTCGAGCATCGTTTGGCCCTCTGCGTCGATCACATCGTCTCCGGATTCATCGATCCGGCCACGGGCGGCACCGCCGTGGGGCAGCAGACCGGCTTTGCCGACGCGTTTGCGGTGAGCCTGGCCGCTGCGTCGTCGACGCTCCCATCGCTCGACGGGCAGATCCAGGCGGCGGCAACGGCCGCCAACGGCCTTCCCGAACTCAACAGCCTTCCCGGGGCTCCGGCCGCCCTCTACCTCGACTTCGATGGCGAAGGGTCAAACGCCGCCTACGACGTCGATGGCAACCCCGCCACCTTCAATGCCACCGAGGCGGCGACGATCACGGAGGCCTGGCGACAGATCTCGGTCTACTTCTCGATGTTTGATCTCAACGTCACCACCGTGAAGCCCACGGTGCCCTTTGCGTGGCATGTGTCGAGCCCCAGCATCACCGGCGGCTACAGCTACGTGGGGGTGTTTCCAAACTCCTCGCCGCAGTCGTTCAACAACGACGGCGATGCCCGCTCGCGGGTGTCGGGCATCGCCCACGAGCTCGGCCACAACCTCGGCCTCAACCATCAGTCGGAATACGACCTCCTCGGCAACAAGACGAAGGAGTATTCCTCGGGCTACGACGCGCTCCATGGACCGATCATGGGGGTCGACTATGCCCAAAGCGTGCATAAATGGTTCATCGGTCATCCGAGCAACTCGGCCAGTGCCCTGCAGGACGACGTGGCGGTGATCGCCGCGGTGGTGAAGCGCTACCAGAAGGCCGGCGGCGATGGCTTCCGGGCCGATGATTTTGGTGGAACGCTCGCCACGGCCACGCCCCTCGCCGGTGTCGAAGGGATGCGAACCACCGACGGCATCATCGAGCGGATGAGTGACGTCGACATGTTTTCCTTCACCACCGACGGCGGCACCACGTTTGTGTCGGCAATACCGACGAAGCCCTCGGGGGCCGACATCAAGGTGGAGATCTTCGACGCGTCTGGCGTGCTCGTCGCCGCGAGTGATGGCGGCACCAACAACCAGGAGCTGACGGTGCCGCTCGGCTCGGGCACATGGTATGTGTCGGTGTCGAGCCACGGCGACTACGGCGACCTCGGCATGTATGAGCTGGCGGTCAACGATCTGCCGACAGGCTGGGGCACCGCCGACATCGGTTCCGTGGGCAATCCCGGGATGGCCGGCTACGACCCGACCACGGGCACGTTTGTCGTGGCGGGCTCGGGGGCCGATATCTGGGGCACGGCCGACGGGGCTCGGTTTGCCTATCAATCGCTCACCGGCAACGGCTCGATCATCGCCCGGGTGGTTCAGAACCAGGCCACCCATGCGTGGGCGAAGGTGGGCGTGGAGATGCGGGAATCGCTCGCCGCCGGTTCGAAACACGTCGCGATGGTCACCTCCGCCTCCAACGGCCCGCAGCTGGTGTCGCGCACCAGCACGGGCGGCTCCTCGACGAGCGTCAACAGCACCGCCTCGGCCTTCGCGCCGATGTGGGTGCGGCTGGTGCGGGCGGGCACCTCGATCACGGCCTCCCGGTCGACCGACGGCAGCTCCTGGACGACCGTCGGCTCGGTCACGGTGTCGATGGCATCGACGATCTACGTCGGCCTCATCACCACCAGCCACGACAACGCGAAGATCAACGAGGGCCGGTTCACCGATGTGTCGTTCACGGGTGCGATCAACCAGCCGGCCTCGGAAAACGCCCTCCCGGCTCCGGCGGGCGTGACACTCGCTCGCGGAACCGCGGCCGCCGTGACGGTGTCGTGGCAGGCCGTGGCGGGGGCCACCGGCTACGCCGTGGAGCGGTCGGCAAACGGCGTTGATTTCAGTTCGATCGCCACGCCCGCGTCGTCGGCCACGAGCTACACCGATGCGTCACTCGCCATCTCCATGCGATGGTTTTATCGCGTGCGGGCGACCGATGCGTCGGGGAAGTCGGCGGCGTCGGCGGTGATGAGCATCGTGAATCGGCCGGTGGCCGTGACGAGCGCAACGGTCACGGCACTCTCCGTCTCGCAGCTCGTGCTCAACTGGCGCGACGTGAGCGGGGAGTCGGGCTACAAGATCGAGCGATCGACCAACGGCACCACCTTCACCACCATCGCCACGGTGGCCACGAACGTGCCGAGCTACGCCGCCAGTGGGCTGTCCGTGGGCACGAACTACTGGTTTCGCATCACCCCCACGAGCAGCAATGGCGACGCCGAGTCGGTGATCGTTTCGGGCAGCACGCGGCTTCAGGCGGTGGGCACGATGTCATTCACCGCGAAGTCGTCGTCGGCGATCGGGCTGTCGTGGACGGCCGTGAGCTATGCCACGGGCTACCGGGTGGAGCGATCCACCGACGGCTCGACCTTCACGAGGCTGGCCACGGTGACGAGCGGGCTCACCTATTCCGACACGTCGGTGGTGCCGCTCGGCGAGTATTACTACCGCGTGATCGCCACCAACACGACCGCCGAGGGCACCAATCCGCTGGCGATCTTTGCAGCGGCACCCGCTGCGGCGCTGCCGGCCGGCTGGGCATCGACCGACATCGGCAACGTGCCGGGCACGGGAGCCGCCGGCTATACGAATGGCACCTTCACGGTGGTATCGAGTGGCAACGACATCTGGGGCACGGCCGACGCGTTCCGCTACACCTACCGCACGCTCTCCGGTGACGGCTGGATCGTGGCCCGAGCGGCTGTTCAGGAAAACACCGCGGCGTCGGCGAAGCTCGGCGTGATGATCCGGGAAACGGCGGCATCAAACTCGCGTCATGCGATGGTGGCAGTGACAGCCACCAACGGCGTGGTGATGCAGTCGCGATCGTCGGCGGGCGGCTCGAGCGCGTCGATCGCGGGCGCCAAGGTGGCGGCGCCGGTATGGCTGAAGATCGGCCGCACGGGCAATGTATTTACCGGCTGGTCGTCGAGTGACGGCGTCACGTGGACGCAGATCGGCACGGTCACGATTGCGATGGGATCGACGGCCCTCATCGGGATTGCGGCCGACAGCAATCTCAGCACGGCGCTCAACACGTCGAAGGTCGACCGTGTGTCGATGAACCAGGCCGCGGGTGATCTGGCGGTGACGGTGTCGAACGGCATGTCGTCGAGCGACGTGGGTGGCCTCACCGGCGGAGCCACCTTGCGAAAGCGGGGGCCGGGTCGGCTGGTGCTTACCGCCTCGAGCGGCCTGACGGGCGGCACGGTGGTGGAGCAGGGCGAGATTATTGTGCAAAACACCGCAGCACTCGGCACCGGGCGGCTGGAGGTGTGGCCCGGGGCGAAGGTCACGCTCGACGTGGGGATGAGGTCGATCAGCCTGTCGTCGCTCGTGCTCAACTCGCTCGGCCGGATCGACCTCGGCCTGGGCGGGCTCTTCGTGGCCGCCGGCGGCATCACCGAAGAGGCGGTCCGCGGGCTCATCCTGTCGGGCAGGAAGGACGGCGGCTGGGACGGAACCGCCGGCTTCGTGTCGAGCCTGGCGGCCTCAGGGGGAGAGTGGCAGGTTGGCTACACGTCCGATTCCTCGGGAATCACCGTGGCTCTGGCCGTGGCCGGCGACACCAACCTCGACGGCGTGGTCGACATGATCGATCTGGCGGCCGTGGCCTCGCGGATCGACCACGACGGCGTGGCAACTTGGAGCGACGGCGACGTGGATTACGATGGGGTCATCGACCTGATCGATCTTTCGGCGATGCTCGCCGGAGGCTGGTTTGATCGAGGGTCGTATCAGTCGGCTGCCGAGGCTGCCTTCGCGTTTCTTGGCGCGGGCTGAGCCCAGGCGCAGGAGCGCATCCATGGACGCGGCAACGCAGTCGTCACCCCAGCACTTGTCGCTCGAAGAACGTGTGGCGCTCGGTGCGCAGCAGGCCGAGGAGCTGCCCCCGGAGCAGCTTGGCGATCCGCCGGTGCGCGATGGCCGGCCCGACATCGTGGCCACGCTGCTCGAGGAGGGGAAGGATCGGATCGCGGAGCTGCTTCCGCTGCGACACGCCCGGATGGCGGTGAGCCCCCTGGCGCTGCTTCGCGGATCGGCGGCGGTGATGGCGGCCGACCTCGGATCACGGCGGAGCACGAATCTCATCGTGCAGCTCTGCGGCGACGCGCACCTGAGCAACTTCGGCATCTATGCCTCGCCCGAGCGAGACCTGGTGTTTGACGTCAACGACTTCGACGAAACGCATCCTGGACCGTTTGAGTGGGATGTGCTTCGTCTGGCCACGTCGTTCGTGACGTGTCTTCATGGCAGCGACAACGCCGAAGGGGCGGCGGCGCTCGCCCGGCGCGTGGCGAAAACCTACCAGCAGTCGATGCAGGAGATTTCGGAGAAGCCCACGTTCGAGGTTCTCTACGAGCGGATGACGGAGGAAGACATCCACGCCTTCGCCGAGGAATCGGAATCGAATGCGATGGTGAAGGAGACCGAGGCCACGATCGAGAAGGCGAAGCGCCGCACCCATGAGCGGGCGATCGCGCGGCTCACGGAGGAGGTCGACGGCGTGCGGCGGTTCAAAAACATGCCGCCAACGCTCGTGCGGGTGACCGACGAGGCGATTCGGGCAAGCCTCGACGACGAACACGCCCTCTACGTGAAATCGCTTCCCCCGGAAAACCAGGCGATCGCGCTGCGTTACAAGGTGATCGACATCGCCCACAAGGTGGTGGGCGTGGGGAGCATCGGCACGCGGTGCTGGGTGGTGCTGCTGGAGGGCCGCGACGCCGACGACCAGATCATGCTGCAGGTGAAGCAGGCAACGCCCTCGGTGCTGGCGCCGTATGTGAAGCACATGGGCAACTTCGCGACGTTTTCCCACGAGGGGGAGCGGACGGTTCGGGGCCAGAAGCTGATGCAGGCCGTGTCGGACCTGTTTCTGGGCTGGCTCGACGGCATGGCTGGGTCGAATCGGCAGTATTTCGCGAGGCAGTTTCACGACATGAAGGGCAGCTTCGACGTGGAGACGGCGAAGTATGCCACGGTGGAGAGTTATGCCGACCTGTGCGCCCGCACGCTCGCGCGGGCTCATGCCCGCAGTGGCGACACCGTGGCGATCGCCTCGTATCTCGGCGATGGCAAGGCGTTTGCCGATGCGGTGGAGGTGTTTGCGGTGGCCGAGGCGCACTTCGTGGCAGGCGACCACAAGCGGCTCACCGACGCGATTGCCGCCGGTGAAATCGCCGCCGCCGATGGCGATGATGCCTAGGCTCTGTCTGAAAACCCGGTACCTGGCTTCGAGCGGCTCATTTGCCCTCTGGCTGCGTCCGGCTCCATCGCCATATTTGCGAATATGGCTGCTTCGCCGTCCTTGCCAGAGACCAAAGCAGCTCGCTCTCGGGCCAACGGTAGCCTTTTCAGACAGAGCCTCGCCCGCGAGCGGCGTGTCAGGTCCACACGAGCCGGGCTGGCTGCCCGCGGCTGCC
>JAFMIU010000143.1 GCA_017853835.1 Pirellulales bacterium
CCGCTGCCCACCGAGATGGACGATGAAGGGCCGAGACTGCCCCCGGTGCCGCCGTCCCCCATCTGGAGCGTGCCGGAAGAGATTGTCGTCGAGCCCGTGTAGGTGTTCACGAGCGTGAAGATCGTCGTGCCGTTGCCGGCCTTGATGAACCCACCGCCGCCGGTGATCAAGGGGAAGTTGACGCCCTGGGTGATCGTATCGGAGCGGTTGGTCGCAAAGATGCTACCCGCATCAACGCGGAGGCCAGAGGACGATCCGATGGAACCGCCACCCCCGAGGTTCAGCCGGATCGGCACGCCCGAGATGGCCGTGCCGATGACCGTGGTACCGGAATACGTGCTGCTTCCCGTGAGCACGATCGGCCCAGCCGTGTTGCTGATCGTGAGCCCGCCGCTTCCGACGATCGGGGCGCTCACCGTGCCACCCGTGCCGCGGCCGCTTCCGCCGGCCGCGATCGTCAGGCTGTTCGTCGCGCCCGTGGTCAGCGAGTAGAGATTGCCGGCATCCTTCGCCACCGTCGAGGCGTTGTTGAACGTCAGCTGGCGGACGGTGATGTTCGCACCGAGTGTGGCGGTGCCGACCGATCCGCCGAACAGAGCGGTGTCTGCGGCGTTGGTGGTGTTGTTCCAAACCGTCGTGTAGGTGCTACCGCCGAAGTGGGCGGTCGTCGTGTCCCACGTGCCGTTGCCCCCCTGGGTCGATCCGTTGCCTGACCAGGTGAGAATGGCGGCGAAGGACGGAGACGATGAGGCGGCGATGGCGATCATCACCGCGACTCCGGCCATCAGGCGGCACGGTGCAGAGAGTGGTTTCATGGTCGCTGGGCTCCGGGGTAGCGCGTGGGTCATCAATCGTGGTGGGTGCCAGGAGAGGCGTCGCTCGATCATGGTGCCTGCTTGAACTTGCCGGACGCACGTTGTCCGAGCAGGCGGTAGGTGGTCAGGTCGATCGTGTCGCCGACGAATCGCGTCGACCCATCGGCAAGCGAAAACATTCCGCCGTTCGGGTGTTGGCTACCGAACGCCCCGTTCACACCATTCGTTACGATGCCGGTACCGGGGGGCGTATTGAGGGGGTTGTCGGTTGTTCTCAGCGATTGGGCATGACGCAGGGCATCCACCCAGCGGTTTTCAGGCCGCTCGGGATCGTCCACCTCGCCGATGAGCAGGGTTTTGGTGAGGCCGTCGGTGACTTCCTTGATCCGCACCGTTTTCTCATAGAGAAACATCCCGGTGTTCAGATCTTTCGTGGAGCAGGCGATGCCTTGGGAGGGGCCGTTATGGCCGGCACACAAGGCATAGCACCCGAGCCCAAAGCCGGACGTGCCCGTGACCGGAGCGGTGGATGACGGACAGGCATAGAGATTCGGCCGCGCAGACATCACCTCGGGCGACGACGGTGGAGCCGAGCCGGTCTTGCCCGCGACATCGGCTTCATAGGCATCGTAGAGGGACTGCTGCTCGACAAACGGGAGGATCTCCACAAATCCGCTCCGTCCGGCCCCGACGCCAGCGCCTCCCTTGGGGCAGGCACCGTCTCCCTTTTCACGCCCCGCCGGAAAGCGTTTTTTCGCGCCCTCGTAGCCAAGCATGCCGAGCGCCTGTTGCTTCAGGTTGTTGGAGCAGGCCGATCGTCGGGCCGCTTCGCGGGCGCTCTGCACCGCGGGCAGGAGCAGCCCGATCAGGGTGGCGATGATCGCGATCACCACGAGCAACTCCACCAGCGTGAAGGCACGTCGGCACGGAGCCGCATCGGTGCGAAAAGAGACGCGTTCAACGAGTGTGATGGTCATGTCGCGAGACTCCACGTGTGTCGCCACGCCCGAGCCTGTCTGTGCCACTGCCACACCTGCCATCCATCTGTATTTTCGCATGTCGTCACCTCGTTGACCATCGCCCAAAGTGGGGTTTTCGTGTCACCCGTTCGGGTGAGTTTTGCGGCATGAAGTTCTTCGGTGCCAGTTGCCCACGTCCCTATCCGATCGACTGCCCTGGGGCGTTGCGGAGTCATGAGCCACCCCCAGACGGTGGCGCAGCCTGCGTGAGGGCCCTTCGAATCGTCACAGCGTGCGTGGCGCCCGCCTTCACCTCGACCAGGCACCCACCCCCTGCGGCCCGCCTGGGTGCCGCTGTCTTCATGCGGTCGGCGCGATGAACGGACACCCGATTTGGATCGGCGACGGGAACGTGGAGTTCTGCCACGACTCCCTCGGGAACGGTGAGGTCGGCCTCCCAGGAGTCGCGACGGCACCGAACCGCAAGCTCGATCGGGCCGCGCGGTGTCGGGTGACGGATCGTGGCCCATTCAAGTCCTCCGATCCGCGGCCTCACCCGCACCCGCGCAAATCCAGGCTCGAGCGGTTCGATGCCCATGAGTTTGCGCGGGATCATGTTGGCCGGAACGGCTCCCCACGCATGGTTCCAGTCGAGATTCGGCTTGTAGGCCTCGTCCCAGGCTTCGAGGGTGATCGTGGATCCCACCTCACGGCACATGTGGAGCCATCCGCGATCGCCGGTGGCGGTCATGAGGGCGAGGGCCTCGCGATCGCGACCCGCGTCAAAAAGACCGTCAAGCAGATACTGCGAGCCATACACGGAGCAGGCCATGCCTCGCCCGGTGACGAATCGAGCCACCCGGCCCACGTCGGCCTGCGGCACGAGCCCGAAGGCAAGGGGAAACATGTTGGCGTGGAGCGATGCGTGACGGCTCGGCTGATCCGTGTCGGCATGAAGCCCGTCGACGAACCGCCCACGTTCCTCATCGAAGAGTTTTGCCCGCATGCTGCCGGCTGTGGCGTCGCGCATCGACTGAAACTCCGCAGCGTCCGTGTCGCGGCCGATGGCCTTGGCAATGGTCGCCATCGCCTCGAGCGATTTGGCGTGAAAGGCGGTCGTCACCGTCTTGACATCGCAGGTCATGTCGTAGCCGTCACGCTCGCCCTTCGGCCAGTCGATGATGTCGCGAGGAACTCCTTTCGCCTCGCCGCGGAACAGGCCGTCGGGGCGGCGGCGGTCGAGCATCACGCTCGCTCGGATCGCGTCGTAGTGTCGTCGGAGGGCTTCGTCGTCGCCGCTGTAGAGCCAATCGGCGAGGGCGATCATCGGCACCTGCTGCCGCCATTCGATCGGCCACGTGGGATGCGCCAGCAGATGCTCGAGCGTGGCCCGGCCGGTCTGGTAGTGGTCATCCACGCCATAGTGGCAGAGCTGGTTGATCAGCGCGTCGGCCTCGTAGGCAACCCGTTCGCGGTTGCCATCGACGTAGATGCCGAGAAAACTGGTCGCCTTGATGCTGTGCCGGCAGAGATTCCACACCTCGACCAGCGCCGGGTCCGAACACTCGAAGGCGGCCGCCTCGTCGTCGAAGGGCACGTGCCGGGTGACGCGCACCACCCGCGGCTCGTCGATCCCGCGCGGCAGGCCGGTGATCTCCGCATAGCGAAACGGTGCCACCTCCCTCTGGCCGACGTCATGTCCGATCCAGTTGGCGTGGGTGGGGGCCCATGAGGGCACCGCCGAAGCACTCGTCGCATCGGCCGGCACCGCCACCGCAATCTCGTGGTACACGATCGAGGCGCCCGGGGCGGTGTCGACGGCGTGGCATTCGACGGCCTTTTCACCGAGCCTCACCACGAGGGCCGTCGGCTGCAGCGGCTCGCCAAACTCGATCTGCAGCCATCCAAACGCCGCCTTTCCAAAATCGAGAAACAATCGGCCGTCGGCGTCGAATACCGTGCGCACCGGCGCCTCGGGCGTCTCCACAACGGCGGCTCTCGCGGCCACCGCGGCCGGGGGCACGTCGTTGGCGGATGCCCGCATGACGAGCATGGCCACCATCACGACGGGCACAAGCATCTTCGGAAGGCGATCCATCGCTAGCCAGCCTCCTGGAGACGAAGGTCTTCTGCGGTCGGCTTTGGGGGAGCCTTGAGCGGCCCTTTGAGATCGAGGTTCAGCGTGCTGGTCGAGCCGGTGATCTCGACGGTGAGACCCGACGTTGCGTCATCCCCATACCGCTCCGGCACCAGCCAGACGAGCCGGCTGCCGACCATGATGTTGACGATCACGGCAGCGGGATGGGTGCCGGTCACGCAACCGTCGTTGGGCTTGAGCGTGGTCAGCACGAAGGTGCCGTCGTCGGGGTTGATGGAACCCGTGGCGGCCCGGAAGCCGGCCGGCACGACCCGCACGAACCCCGAACGTCCCGTGAGGGGCTTGCCGTTGATCGTCACCGTTCCCGAAACGGGCACGATCGTGGGCCCGCCACCGCACCCGGCCGTGAGGGCGGCGAGCATCGCCAGGATGACCGGCGCGGACCGAATCAGGGCATCACGGGCGGAGGCTGCGGCGACGTGCATGTGACGACTCATCTTCAAAAAGGGCGGGCGAATGCGGGGGTGTCGTGGCACGTAGGCCCCAAGGTGCCCCCATGGCGTCGCCCGAAGGAAATCATCGCACGGCGGCCAATGTGCCACCATCGCCCGAGGGGGTCATTTGCTTTCCCCTGAAGGGGTGAGGTGTGGCGTCGGAATGTGCCACGACCGGACGCCCGTCGCGTCGAGACGACATCCTCACCGCTTCGGGAACGTCGGCTCGACCGAGGATCGCTTGTCGGACGCCATGCCGCCCGTACGGGCCGACCCAGGGGGCCCACGCGGCCCACATCACACGACAGGGTGTGCATTCATTCGACCAGAGCACGACGGAATCATTTCCGATCTCTTCCTGCCAGCCGCCGGCGGCGGTGAGCCAGAACCGCTCCCCCGACGGCGCCAACAAGCCCGATCGCCACCGCTGGAGGCTCGGGCACCACGACCACCTGGAGGCTGCCCTGCTGGAAATACGCGCTCTTGCCGCTGCCGAGGTCGTAGGCGTTGGCGAGGCCCAGGTTGGC
>JAFMIU010000069.1 GCA_017853835.1 Pirellulales bacterium
ACAACCCGTCGATCGCTCGTCACAAGTCAAACGCTCGCGGGAGTGTTGTTGACCGTCCGAGCCTTCCCCACCCGCCGCAGGGCAGTTGGGCAGGCATCAGCCGCACCGCCCACCGCACGCCGAACGCGCGGCGGAAGTCGTGGGCTGATGCCCGTGAACCTGATCGAGCAACGCCTTTCCGGTCGTCGCCTCGATCTCTCGGTTCAGATGGTCACGAACGCGGCGGACCTGCCCGACCGCGGTCTCCCGATGCTGATGAGTCTCACTCATCGCCGATCACCTTCCGAGGATTCCGGTATGTCAAGGACCGGATACCCGTGCTTCAATTTGACCGCGTTGAACGCGTGGATGCGACGCCGCCAACACAACCATCGACAGGAGCCCGACATGGCCAAGGCGACTCGCACGATCGACTCGCCGATCGGACGCCTCACCCTCGGCGCGACCGCTCGCGGTCTGCGTTTCGTGTGGTGGCCCGAGGATGTTCGACCGATGCCCGACACGACGGACGGCGGCGACGATCCTGGAGCCGCTGCGCACCTCGACGCAGCCGCATCGCAGCTTGCCGAGTACTTCGCCGGGGAGCGGACCGACTTCGATCTCACGCTCGACCCGGTCGGTACGTCGTTTCAACTCGAGGCATGGACCACGCTGCGAACGATCCCCTACGGCTCGACCTTGAGCTACGGCGAGCAGGCCCGCCGTATGGGCGACGCTCGCAAGGCGCGCGCCGTGGGGGCGGCGAACGGGCGCAACCCCATCTCGATCATCGTGCCATGCCATCGCGTGTTGGGTGCCGATGGCTCGCTCACCGGGTTCGCAGGTGGGCTGTCGACCAAGGCGTGGCTGCTCGAACACGAGCGCCACGTGCTCTCGACTCGCTGACGACGGGCGTGCGTGCAGGCGCGGTTGCGCATCTTCAACAGCTCGCGGAGGGCGCGCCCCGGCCTGCTTGTGATGCTTCGCTGCCTTGAGGCGAACCCTTCTCTCTTCGTCTGCTTCCTTTCCCACGACGGTGGGCATTGGGGGGCGGAGTGGCGGCCCCCAGGCGAACGCAAGCGAGCCGAGGTGACCTGCTACTCCGCCAGCCGCAACTCATTGGCCACGACCCGCACGACAGACGCCCGGGACGTGTGCCAGCATTCAGGTTTGGAGCCGCCCAGTTCGGCAACCACGGCGGCGAGGCTATCGGGAGCAAGACCAAAGGCGGCAGCGGCGTCACCCAGGCGCTCGTCCTTGCTCGTGGCGTCTTCCGCGATTGCATCTCCACGAGGTGCGGCTCGGGCGCCGCCCAGAAGTTCGCGTGCCCGCTGGGTGTGACGGGCTACACCATTGGGTTTGCCCTCACGGATCTTCACGGCCGCGGCAGCAAGGTGGATCAGCCCCTGAACGAATCGGGCCTCTGCAGACGTCCGACCAAGGGAATGCCAGATGCCCTCCCATGCCTCGTGCGCTTCCCAGTACCAGCCGCCGTTGAACAAGTCCAAGGCATGGAGCCACTGCGGGTCGGCGGCGAGCGTGGCGGCAAGAACGCGTCGCCGAATCGCAGGATCTGTCGGGAGATGGGCGAAGGTGGGAGGAGGCGTCGAGAGCCTGTGGGCTTCGGCTTGGACGCGAAAGGAATGCCCGCGGGGGTCGTTCACCGGGTGCGGCAGGTCATGACCCGGCACGTAGGCGTAGGGCGGCAGCGGGTTGGCCGGGGCGTAGCGGGGTGGCATGGGAGGAGTCTACGGGGCTCGGCGGCCCGCTCGCTCTTCCGGCCGCGTCACTTCTTGACGGCGGGCTTCTTCTTGTCCTGCTTCGGCTTCATGCTCTTCTTGTCGTTCTTTTGCGAGTTGTTGCCCTTGCCCATTGTGACGCTCCGAAGGCTTCGTGTGCGTGGCTGGCTCCCTGCACGCCACGTACTCCATTGAATCGGCAGAAATGCTTGCTGCATTCAATTCCGGAGGCAGAATATCCAATGCCTTTCCCGCCCCTGGTTGCGCTCGCCCGCGCGGGAAACCTCGCCGCACGAGCCGCCTTCGGAAACGCCCATCAAGCGGCCGGAGCGTGTGGGGGGTCGTGATAGGATTCCAGCAAGCAGCCATGGACCATCCACCAGATCCCCCTGCCACGTCCGATCAACCCCGTTTCTGGTTCCCGGCGAAGCGGTACGGCTGGGGTTGGGGGCCGCCGAGCACCTGGGAAGGCTGGTTGGTGCTTGCCGGGTACGTCGGCCTGCTCGCCGCCCTCTGCCTGCTTGTCCCGGTGACCGAGCATCCGTATTGGTTCTGGGCTGGCGTGATCCTCCTCGTGACCGGCCTCATCGCGATCTGCTGGTGGAAGGGCGAGCCTCCACGGTGGCGGTGGGGCGGGGACTGAGCGGCTTTGCAGCGATGCTTCCGACCGACCGACTGCACCGTGGGCCGCTGCAGCTGTCGACCGGCGTTCAACGACGGCCGTGGTGATCATGGGCGTGACCGCGGTTGCATCCCTTGCCTGGGCCGGTGAATTTCACCGAAAAACACGCCAAATCCTTTCGGAAAAACCGCCTCTTGGTATCGTCATCAAGGGGTGTTCTCTGCCTGTCCCCACTCCCGACGCCAGACCTTTTCGAGCGCCCCGCATGCGGAGATTCTGCCGAACCACGCGATGCCTTCTCGGCGTCCTCTTCGTGATGACGGCGTGCCGCTCAGCCCCCGCCCAGGGCACGATCAAGCGGCTTTCCGACATGGTGCTCGACAGCAAAGCGCTACTCTTTGCGTCGAACGCCACCTATGGCCGGGCGATCAACGGCGAGGCGTTCCAGGCCGAGGCGCTGCTCACCGTGGGGGGCTATCAATAAGCCACCTGGTACCACCTCGGCTCCGCCGACGAAGACATTTACCTGGCCCGCCGGGCCGTCTCGGGCACCACCTGGGAGGTGATGGATACGGGTGCCAACATGACCCGCACCACCTCCGACGCCCACAACGTGATCTCGATGGGCGTGGCGAGCGATGGAACGGTCCACCTCTCCTACGACCACCACGGCCACACGCTCCGCTACCTGAAGTCGATCCCCGGCGCCGCCACGGCCACCACCTGGAACACCAGCCTGCTGACACCCGAGCGGAGCTCGCTCAACACCGGCGGCACCGCAGTGACGGTTGTCACCTACCCGCAGTTCGTGTCCGACCCCTCCACGAGCGACATGCTCATGAACTACCGGATCGGATCGAGCGGCAACGGCGACGTGATGATGGCCACCTACGACACGGCCACGGGTCGATGGAACACTCCCCACCAGATCATCAATGGCAC
Source organism: Pirellulales bacterium (assembly GCA_017853835.1). Taxonomy (GTDB): domain Bacteria; phylum Planctomycetota; class Planctomycetia; order Pirellulales; family UBA1268; genus QWPN01. Next base: position 3,283 of record JAFMIU010000069.1, read on the forward strand.
GGGCGGCGCGGTCTACACCGACGCGCTCGGCTCGTCTTCCACCCGCAACGCCTACCTCAACGGCTTCGACGTCGATGCCACGGAACGGATTCATGTCACCTGGACGTGGCGGGAGTCGGCTGGCGGCACCAACCACGACATCGACTACGCCTACAGCGACGACGGCGGCACCACCTGGCGGAACAATTCGGGCACGGTGGTGGGCACCACAAACGCACCCATGCGGTATGACTCGCCAGGTCTGATCATCGACGACGGCAACGCCGCCAACGGGCTGCTCGGACAGATCGACCGCCGCAACACGCTCATGAACCAGTGCACGCAGGCGGTCGACCTCGACGGCCGCGTTCATGCCATCATGTGGCACGCCGACGATGCCCATGCCAACGCGGTGTCAGGCTTCACCACCGCGCCGGCCGCCTACTTCCATTACTTCCGAAACCCGACGACCGGTGCCTGGAACCGCCGGGAGCTTCCGACGACCCGCGCCGTCGGATCACGGCCCGATGTCGCCTACGACGCCGATGGCAACCTCTATGCCGCCTACGTCACGCCCGGCGCCGGCGATGCGGGCGGCTACTACACCAGCGGCGACCTCGTGATCGCCACTGCCTCGAAGGCCACCGGCTATGCCGACTGGCAGATCGTCTCCACCGACACCCGCGACTTCGCGGGAGAGCCACGGATTGACCAGCAGCGGCTCCTGTCGGCCGGTGTCGTCTCCGTGTTTCTCCAGGAAAACAACGCCGCCGTCACCTCGATCACCGGCACGCCACTCCATGTGATCGAATACGCCAAGCAGGCCAACCTCGTGATCTGGGCCGGCGACCATGGCGGCACCTGGCGATCGGGGGGCGGCCTCGACTGGGATGACGACGGAGACGACGTCGGCAGCAGCAGCTTCGACGACGGCGAACGGGTGGTTTTCGACAACAATGCCACCAGTTTCAACGTTCAGGTCGTCGGGGCCGTGGCCCCCTCGTCGATCCGCTTCGACAACACGAGCAGTCGCCCCTACACGTTCTCCGGCACTGGCATCGGAGGCTCGGCCAATCTCCACGTGGTCGGCGGCGGCAAGGTGACGCTCGCCAACGCGGCCAACACCTATTCCGGGAGCACCATCATCACCAATGGCACGCTGGCCCTCGCCGCAGGCGGTTCGATCGCGTCGCCTTCCATCACCATCGAAACGGCCGGCATGCTCGACGTGTCGGGGCTGGCGGGCGGACTCGTGCTCGCGAGCGGACAAACGCTCGATCACGCAGGGAGCCAGGCGGTGACGGGTGCGGTGGCCGTAGGATCCGGTGGTACCCTCATCGGCCGCGGCAGTTTTGCCGGGGCAGTGACCGCCCACGACGGCGGCACGTTTCGCATCGGCAACGACGGCATCACGCTCCGTCCGCAGGGCGTCGCGATCGACACCTTCGAGTCGTATGCCGTGGGCGACGTTCGCTCCGTCGCAAGCCCTCCGTGGACGGCCCATCTGAGCACCACGCTCAACGACATCGTGGCAGCCGGAACCGGCAACAAGGCGCTCACCGTGGGGGGCAACGTTTCGGGCTATGTCGGCACCTCCCGCACGCTTGCGGCCAATGCCTCAATCGCCAACACCGACACGGCCACGCTGTTTTTCCGGTTCAACGCCCGCACGTCAACGCTCGACCAGAGCTTCGGCCTGGCTGACATGGCAACCACCACCAACACGCTGTTTACCGATTTCGAGGCGCAGTTTCGGCTGACGGGTGACACCGCCACGACCGTGCGCGTCGACGCCCGCGATGCCGCCGCGTTTACCGCTCCCTTGGCCACGGGGCTCGCCCTCAACGCCTGGTACAACGTCTGGATGGTGGTGAACCAGGTGACCGACACCTACGACATCTACCTCAACACCGGCACGAACGACGCCGTTTCAGCCAACAAGCTCAACGCCTCGCCGCTGCGGTTCTGAAACGGCACCGCATCGTCGCTCACGACGATCCTTGGACTCGCCGGCCAGTCGCCCATCGACAACCCGGTGTGGTACGACGATCTCTACCGACTCACCGGAGCGAGCCTTTCCAATCCCCTGCGCGGGTCGGCCGGACTGCTGCTTGGTGATTCTGCCAGCGTCACGGTGGGGGGCGACTTCCATCTCGACGCCGGCGGCACCCTCGCAATCGATGTCGCCACCGCCGACATCTTCGATCGGCTCGTCGTGAACGGCCAGGCCACGCTCAACGGCACGCTTGCCGTCGCGGCTCCCGCGGGCATGCTCCCTCCCCTCGGCAGCACCTTCGACGTGATTTCGGCCAGCGGGATGGTGGGCCTGCCCACGATCGACGACCGCAGCTACCTCGGCGTGGAAGCCGAGGTGATCGGCGGCTCGACGCTGCGACTCACCACCACCGCCCGAGGTCCGTCGGTTCGAACGGTCTCCACGGGTCTGACCGTGGCCGACGACACGCCGTTTGCCGATACGCTCGTGCTGGTGAAGCGGGGCGCCGGCACGCTTGTCCGCGGCGGCTCAAACCCGCTCGCCGCCGGCGCCGTGGTGGAAGGCGGCCGGCTCGAGGTGACCTCGACAGACGCCCTCGGCTCAGGACCACTGACGATTCGCGCTGGTGCCACGGCCGCCCTGCTGGCCGATGCCCTTGCCCTCTCGGCTCTCCACCTCGACGACGGCAGCAGTCTCGACATCGGCTTGTGCCGGCTCGACATCGCGACCGGGGGCATCACCGAGGCGGCCCTTCGGAGCCTGCTCATCAACGGACAGGAGGATCCGGTCAGTCTGCCGGGCATCATCTCGCACGATGCTCAACTTGCCAGCCTCACGATCGGCTATGTGATCGCCCCCGATGGCTCGGCCACGGTCCGCATCGCCGCTCCGGGCGACACGAATCTCGACGGGCTCGTCGACATGGTCGACGTGGTGGATTTCATCAACACGGGTCTCTACGACACGCCTCAGGCTTCATCGTGGCAATCCGGCGACTTCAACTACGACGGCATCACCGATGCCCTCGATGTGGTGGAGATGCTCAGCCATGGCCTCGACGATCAGGGCGGCTATCTCCCAATCACCGGCACGGTCGCCGTGGTGCCCGAGCCCGGGGCTGGAGCACTGATGGCGATGGGAATCGCCCTCGCAGCAGCGGCACGGTGCCTGGCAGCGGGGGGCTTGCGCCCCCCGCTGCACCATCACCACCCGCGCGGCATCGGCCGGCCGTTACTGCCCGTGCGAGCAGCACTCCGATGCGCACGAATCACCGGCAGTCCTGCTGCCGCACCCATCGTCACAGCACGAGCATCCACACTCGGCGCACGTGCATGAGCCAGAGTCGCAGCAGCCACAGCAATCACAGGCACCACAGCCCGCGTTGCACACGAATCCCAGGCCGGCGGGCACGAGCGCCAACGCCAACCATGCAAGCAGCGTCTTCATGAGATCACCTCCACGAAAGTGCGAAACCGTTCGACACCCATCGCGCCGGCCGTCGAAACACACGTCTCGATCGCGGCCTGGCGATGGAGTTGCTGGCTCAGTTCCGCCACACGCCGTAGAGGATCCTAGGAGGCCGCTCTGGAATCAGCGATGAGCGGTCGATGGAGGCCCGTCCCCACGCGACACGGCTCGCATCGCGGTCGATATCCAACATCGACCAGCCAAGAGCCTCCATCGTGATGGTCGGCACCGCGCGGCTGGTTGGCACTGCCGTTCCCTCGTGCCGGTGTTGCCACTGGCAACGGCACGGAACCGACTCGGTGTCGGCGCGAGCCGCCTCGGCACACAGCGGACACCTCGTTTCCTCAGCCGCGGGAGACTCACACGCCCCTCGGCACACGGAGCCAGCATCTGGGCTCGATCGGCAGCAGGATCGCCCGCAGGCGTTGGCCCGATCAACGCCCCCCACCTGTGCCACCACCATGGCACAGGCTGCCATCCACACCACTGATCGGAAGAGCCTTTGCATCCGATGTGCCTCGTGAACTGCCTCCCTTGATCGTAGGCCTCGGCACACTGCCAAGGCAAGCTATCGGCGACGTCGTCACCGATGCGGGGTGTCTGGCCAGAAAAACGGCGTGGTGGCCCTGCCGCGTCGCTTCCGCATTGCTCCGAGCTCGGGCGTGATGTAGAGTGAAGGGGTCGGAAGTGATGAAGGTGGCCGTTCCAGACTTGTTCTTGGAGCATCATCCACCGCGATCGCCATCTCTCGAAGTGGCTGTTTCCAGGCCCGCCGCATGGCGGTGCTGGTCAAGCACCCTCTCGCCGGGCAGCCAGTGATCCATCGCACGGATCACGGTGTGCACCCGTCAGCCTGACGGGCACCGTTCAGCCCGCCCGTCCGCACATCCTCGCCTGCGTCGCGTGCCCTGGTTGCCCGTGCGCACGGCCTACGAAAGTTGTTTCATGTCTGATTCCTCGCCCGCGTCCAATCCCATCTCATCGTTCGACGACCTCGGCCTGTCGCCGCCGCTCCTCCGCGCCCTTGCCGACGAGGGCTACACGACCCCCACGCCGATCCAGGCCAAGGCCGTGCCGCACGTGCTCGCCGGACGCGATCTCTTTGGCTGTGCCCAAACCGGCACGGGAAAGACTGCCGCCTTCGCCCTGCCCCTCATCGAACGCATGCGGGCATCGGGCCGAAAGGCCGAATCTCGACGCTGCCGAACGCTCGTCCTCGCACCGACCCGGGAGCTCGCCGCCCAGATTCACGAAAGCTTCGTGGCCTATGGCCGCCATGCCTCGATTCGCGCCGCCGTGATCTATGGCGGTGTCGGCCAGCAGCAGCAGGCCCGCGCGATGATGCACGGCGTCGACGTGCTCGTCGCGACGCCGGGCCGGTTGCTCGACCTGGTCTCCCAGCGCCTCGTCGACATCCGCTCGGTGGAGTTTCTCGTGCTTGACGAGGCCGACCGCATGCTCGACATGGGATTCATCCACGACATGCGGAAGATCGTCGCCATGCTGCCCGTGAAGCGACAGACGCTCTTCTTCTCCGCCACGCTGCCCGCCGAGGTCCGCGATCTGGCGGCCTCGATGCTTCGCAATCCGCTCGAGGTCAAAACAGCGCCCCAGTCGAGCCCCGCCGACACGGTCAGCCAGTCGGTGTTTTTCGTGCCGAAGAAAGAGAAGAAGGCGCTTCTCGTGAAACTCATCCGTGAGGAGGCGACGGGACGGGTGATCGTCTTCGCCCGCACGAAGCATGGCGCCGACAAGCTTCACCGCGACCTCGAGAAAGCGGGCATCGGTGCCGCGGCGATCCACGGCAACAAGTCGCAGGCCCAACGCGAGCGGGCCCTGGCGGCCTTCAAATCGCCACGGCCGCCCGTGCTCGTGGCCACCGACATCGCGGCCCGCGGCATCGACGTCGATGACGTGGCGCACGTGATCAACTACGAACTCCCGCATGAGCCTGAAACCTACGTCCACCGCATCGGCCGCACCGGCCGTGCCGGCCAGACGGGCGCGGCGGTGAGTTTTTGCGACGCCGAGGAGCGTGCGCGGCTCACGGCCATTGAACGGCTGCTGAAACGCTCGATCCCCGCCCGCAACGAACCGCCCGCCGGCGATCCTTCGGTGCACGAGCCGGCTCCCACACGAGGATCGTCACGCGACTCGTCGCGCGGTCCGTCACGATCCGGAAAACGGCGTGGAGGCCGGAGCGCCCAGCGGCCGCGTCGCGACAAACAGTCGGCCGTGAGCCCGGCCCCTTCCCGCCCCGCCGCAGAGCCCAACGCCGCCGCTCGCGCAGGCCGTCGCAAGCACCGTCGGGCCCTCTGACGGCACCACTTCTTTCCGACAGGCCACACCGCTTCGACGGCCCCACCCCACCCGGTGGGGCCGTCCGCGGCCTTCGCCACGCCCGAGCCTGCGAGAGGTGGGGGGTTGGGAGGAGTTTGCGGCCACTGACCAGATCAAACGGAAGCCCGACGGACACGTGGCGGGGTAGCCTCACGAGGGCGTTTTTGTTCTGCTGCCACTCTCGCCGCTTCTTCACGGAGGATTTGACGTGGAAGGACTGATGCTGCCGGCCAGCGATCGTGCCGATCTCCAGGAAGTCTCCGAAGACGCCGGCTGGATTCGCGATGCGCGTCGGGCCGTGCGCGAAGCGCCGGTCAACTACTTCGCCGTCAGCCCCTGGCGATACTGGACCGACTTCCTCGTGTCGCTCACGATCGCCTACACGTCGGCCACGATCTACCTCGTGTCGCCGCTCGGCTCATGGGCCCAACTGATCGCCTTTCCGTTGGCGGTGTTCTGGCTCTATCGACTCGGCTCGCTGATCCACGAGGTGTGCCATCTTGGTCACCACGAGATGCGGGTGTTCAAGGTGGTCTGGAATCTCCTCGTGGGCGTCATGACGCTCATGCCCTCTCCCTTTTTCACGCGACACCACCGCGACCATCACAGCACCCGGATGTACGGCACCCCGGAAGACCCGGAATACGTCGCGAACGTGCTCGAGGCCGGGAGCTGGAAGAGCAGCCTCATCTACACGCTGATGGTGATGGCCTTCCCGATCGCGGTGTTTCTGCGATTCCTGCTCGTGCCCTTCACCTACCTGACCCCGGCCATCCGGAAATGGACGCTCGAACACGGCAGCGCCTTCACGCTCAACACCCGCTACACACGACGGGTCACGCCGTTCGACCGAAAGGTGATCACGGCCCTCGAGTGGCCCTGTTTTCTGAGGGCTGCGTTCATTCCGGGGGCCGTCCTCGCTGGCCTGGCCCCTCCCGAACGAATCCCGCTGCTCTACCTCCTCGCCCTCTCGACCGTGGTGCTCAACCAGCTCCGGCAGCTCGCCGACCATCATTTCGAGGGCGACGGCTCCCCTGCCACGGTCGAGTCGCACATTCTCGACTCCTGCAACTACACGGGGAGTGACGTGCTGACGTGGCTGTTTTTTCCCTTTTCCATCCGCTACCACGCACTGCACCATCTCTTTCCGTCGATGCCCTACCACAACCTCAAGCCGGCGCATGAATACCTGGCACGAACACTGCCGGCGGATTCGCCCTACCTCGGCCTCGATGAGCCAGGCTGGTGGAGCGTGGCGCGTCGAACGATCTTCGGGCATCACGCGGCCGCCTGAGGTTCCGGCGCGATCGTCACGATTTAAAAGACGTAAATGACGTCGCCGCCGAACGTCACCTGAAACATGTCGCGGCCATCGTTGTAGGGACGGGCTCCGCCTGCCCAATCGAACCGGAGCTCGGGCCGCACCCAGATGGCGTTCACCGGCTTCCAGACGGCCCCGACCGTCTGCTCGTAGAAACTGCCGGAATAGCTGGTTCGACTGCCACGTTCATTGCGAAACCATTCGCCCCGCCAGACGAGCGTGGTCTGCTCGGTGAGTTCGTAGAGCATCCAGTTGCCGATCGCATACCAGGCGTCGTTGGCCGGAGCCGTGGTGGCCCCGCCATCGGCCAGGCCAGGGATGTTCTGCTCCCAGGCCGCGTCGACCTGCACCACCTGGGCGAGTCGATCGGTCCAGCGATGTTGGAGCACCGTGGAAAACAGCGTGCGCATATTGCGCGAATACCCAGGGTTCGGCTGGCCGGCGGCCGAAGGGATGTTGATGTATCCGGCCGGATAGATCTGCTCGTTGGCCCCGAGAAACGTGGGGAACTGGTTCGGCCCCCACACCATCGAGGCGGTGAGCATCGTTTCACCGGCAGCCACGGCCGCATTGCCGTCGAAGTTCTTGAAGGTGGCCGCCCCGATGAAGCCCCAGTCGTATGGGCCCGGAGCACCGAAAAAACGATCCCAGCCGTTGATGGTTCCGGCCTGGAGCGTGATGCGATCGGTGAGATCTCCTTCGGCGAGCGCCCCGACGTGGGTAAACGGCTCTCCGTAGTTGAACATGTAGGGCACGCTGAGCAGCGGGCGTCCGATCGCGGGAACACCTTCATAGCCGATGATCGTGTACCACCGCCCAAACTTCACATCGATGCCCTCCTCGAGCAGGATCGGAAGGTGGGCCTCGGCGTAGAACTGCACCGGCTGCCAGCCGACAAAACTATCGGTGACAAACACGTTGTTGAGCATGCCCGTCATGTAGGTGAAAGCCCAGTCATTCCCGAAGAGGCTGTCGAATCTCACCCCCCAGTCAAAGTCGTCGCCCGTTCCACGATCACTCGCCATCTGGCGTTGCAGGAAGACGTAGTACTGGTTTCCCATCCAGCGGTTGGCGAGGGAGTTGGGATTCACGCCGAAGTTGATTCCGTCGGATGGCTGGGCCGGGTTGCCGGTGAGGCTGTTTTGGATCCACCCGTTGACGAGCCACTGGCGGCCGTCGTCTCCCGCCGGCGCGGCCGTGGGCGACGCCCCCGCCGGGCCGGCGCCACCGGGGAGCCGGCCAGCAGGTGGGCCAAAATCCGACGGTGGCAGGAAGGCGAATCGATCCTCGGCATCCAGCCGCTCATCCTGCGGCTTTGCGTCGGGCACCGATGCCTCATCCTGGGCGCAGACCATCCCCATGACCGCCACGGAGGCGGCGCAGATCACGCTGGTCAGAGAGACTCTGGACCGTCTCATGCGTGCCCGGGATGACACGTCCCGCCGCGGCGAATCAACACGATGAACCACGCGGCCGGGTCGACTGGTCACGAGCGTACGCCGACGTCGCCGGTCGGCACCATGGCGAACCAGCCGTGTGCCAACCGGGCAATGCAGGGAAACCAGGCAAGCCCATCCTGCCAGGTATCGGCGACGCTCAGCGGGTTTCGGCCACTTCGAGCTGGTCGCGGAGGTTGATCAGTGGCCCGTGGTCGACCCGGATCAGCCCCCGCCTCGGACGGTCAAAGTCGATCACCACGAAGAGCACCGTGGCGAACATCGAGTTGGTCACGAGCCACAGCCAGACATGCCGCCTTCCACCCTGACCCGATGAATGGCCGACGAGGAGGCTTCCGATGCCGGTGCTCACCATCAGCAGCATGAAGATCGAGATCGGCAGATGGCTCACCGCCGCCCATTCCCGCGTGGCGTTGAGATCGATCACCGCGTTGGCGGCCGGCACGATCTGGCTGGTGCGCACCACCTCGTCGCCCTGCGTTCGGGCTTCGGTCACCACCTCCCAGAGCTGATTGAGCAGGGCGGCGAGCTTCGCCTCCTCATCGGGCTGGAGTCGGTCGTCGATGGCGCTCTCGAAATAGTCGAGCCGCTCACCGACATACCGACGGAGGATGTCTCGAATCCGACCGCACTCCGGCTCATTGAGCAGGCCGGCACGCAGATGGCACGTGCCGATCGCATTGGCCTCCTGAAGCACCACCTGCCGCCGCATGTCGTGCCGCCCGGCCGTGAGCGAAAACGAAAACCCGAGCAGCAGGGCCACGAGACCAAGCGCGCTCCCCTTGAGCATGTTCGACGCCGCAAGCGACCGCTCGCTTTCCCCCAGCGCACTGCGGCTGGCCATGCGAAAGCCGATCTCATTGGCCGCGAGCATCGCGACGAACAAGCCGGTGACGATCACCCAGGTTGGCAGTCCAAACAAGGCCGCGTCCATCGCCACTACCCCGCCTGGAAGATCGACTTGAGGTAGCGGGTGTTGGCCCCGAAGTTGCCCCGGACGTTGCGACCGTCGTTCGCATCGCGGGAGCGCTCGATCACCAGCCAGCCGTGCCACCCGATCTCATCAAGGGTCTTCTTCACGGCCGGCACGTCGATCTGAGGATCCTTTTCCAGCCAGAACTTGTCCTGATTGCTGGCATGGATCTGGCAGATCCGATCGGCTCCGAGCGTTCGGATCTCGGCGTGGAGATCACGGCCATTCTGAAGCGCGTTGGCGAAGTTGAAGTAGCTGCGGATCGCCGGGGAGCCGATGTCGTCGAGGAGCTTCACCTCGCCGGCCGCATCGAGGGCCGATTCGATGCCGATGACCACCCCGGCATCGGCCGCCCGTTTCCCCGCATCCTGAAGCCGTGCGACAACGGCCGGCCTCAGGTCGGGATGCTGCACCAGGTCGCTCCGCACGCCGAGCGGCAGGAAGATGGTCGTCACCCCCATCGCCACGGTCGTGTCGATCGCATCCTGAACCACCCTCGCGATCCCCTCGCGCTCCGCAAACGACTGGGCGTAGAAACCCGACATCGCGATCGAGCAGACCCGCAGTCCAAGGCTCTCCGCCTCGTTGAGAAACTGGTCTCGCACGGCCGGGTCGGTCAGCTTGTTGTCGAACGTGGGCCGGTCTCCAAGGCCCCCCATGTCGACCTCGACACCGTCGGCTCCGATGTCGGCCGTGAGCTTGAAGGCGCCGAGTTTCTGCCGCTTGAGAATCATCCAGTCGCACACCCCCACTGGAAACCGCGGCAGGGGCGGAAGGGCCGCCGTGGCAGAGCCTGAGATGACTCGGGCAGCAGCCACAGAAGCAGCCGTGGTGGCCAGCCACCGGCGGCGAGACATTGGATCCATGCGTCGAGTCTCCGGGGATGAAACAGGGCGGGGTGGTCAGGGCTGAGAGCGAATCACCGGCTGCTCCGCACCCATGGCACTGAGCCGTGCCGGCCAGGGTGAATCCGGAAGGCCTGCCAGCAGGCCGACGACCCTCCGGGCGGTGAAATCGGCCCCCTCCACGGTCGTGTGCGTATGGGCGTCGGCAAACAACGGCGACACCGCGTCGGGGCCGATCTCGTCATACGCCTCGGCCACCGTTTCATGGAGATCGAGCAGCGTGGCCTGCTCCTCGGCCGCGACCCGCTTCGCCCACACGACGGTGCCATCGGAGGGGCGACCGATGCGCAGGCCGCTGGCATCCCACGTCTTTCGAGGCACCTGGGTGCAGAGATACGGCGTGGCGCCCCTGGCACGGGCATCGGCGAGGTACTGCCTGAGGTAACTGCCGTAGGTTCGCACCACCTCGTGCTTTTTCGTCAGGATGTTGTCGATCTCCTCGGTTTCATCGCCCGTGCCCCGTATCGATCCCCGGGCTCGGGAATCGTCGTTGATCTTGCCGCCGTCGTTATGACCAAACTGGATGATCACGACGTCGCCTGGCTTCATCATCCCGAGCGTGGCGGCCCATCGCCCCTCGGTGATGAACGTGCGGCTGCTGCGGCCGCCGATCGCATGATTCACCACGTTGACCTTCGCGGGGTCGAAGTATTTTCCCAGCTCCTCGCCCCACCCCCGCTGCCCCTTCGTGCCGCACTTCACCGTCGAGTCGCCCACGAGAAAGAGCGTCGGCAGATCGGGGCTGGCCGGCGTCGCCAGGCGAAATCGGCTCGCATCCTCGACCGGCCGGTCGTCGTCGGGAGCCGCAATGGCGGCGATGGCACACCCACTGATCATCATCGTGAGAACGACTCGATTCATGGCATCCTCTGGCAGACGGCGTCGGGCCGTCGCGTGTCGCGGCATGCTCGCCGCACCTGGCGTGTGATTCCCTCGGCGTAGCATACTCTCGGGTTTCAAGCAGGCCCAACCACCTCGGCGGCGCTCCCGGAGGCTCCTCATGTTCGCTCGCTCGATCGTCGCCCTCGCGCTCGCGGCGGCCGTGCCCATCTCCGCAAAGGGTGCTACGACGCTCGATGCCGACGACCTTCTTGCCGGCACCCGTGTGGTCCCGGTCGCCATCACGCTCCCCACGGACGACTGGGATGCGCTGCGCCGGGAGAGCCGGGGCCCGGGAGGGTTTTTCGGAGGCGGGCAGTCGAAATCCTTCACGTGGCACCAGGGCCGCGTGACCATCGACGGCGTCACGATCGTCGATGCGGGCGTGCGCAAGAAGGGGCTTTTTGGCTCGATTGATTCGGTGCGGCCGTCGATGCTCGTCGACTTCAACCGCTACGTGCCGCAACACCCGGTCGATGGGCTTCGGCGGCTCACGCTCAACAACAACAAACAAGACACCTCGTGCGTGAGTCAGTGTCTGGCCTACGCGTTGTTTCGAGCGGCGGGCGTGCCGGCGCCCCGCGTGGGGTTTGCGGCCGTGACCGTGAATGACGAGTTCCTCGGACTCTATTCCAACGTGGAGGCTGTCAAGAAGCCGTTCCTCCGGCGATCGTTCGGCTCATCGACGGGCAGCCTCTACGAGGGCACGCTCGCCGACCTCGTGCCGTCGTCGCTCGGCAAACTCGAGATCGAGACGCACGACGACTCGCGCCGGCAGCTCGAGAGGCTGGCACGGCTTTTGGAGGCGGAGCCGCCACTCGATCTCCGAGCACTCGAAACGCTCGTCGATCTCGATGCATTCCTGTCGTCCTGGGCCATCGAGTCGCTCATCGGACTCTGGGATGGCTACACAGCCAATCAAAACAACTATTTCGTCTATTTCCCATCTCCCGGGAGCCCGGCGCGATTCATCCCGTGGGGTGCCGATTCGGCATTTCCCGCCGCGTCCGGCGGCATGCCCGGGTTTTCCCGAGGCCCTTCCCCGGTGATCTCGGCACAGTCGGCGCTCGCGAACCGTCTCGCCTTCACGCCCGGCGTGATGTCACGGTATCGCGCACGACTCGAGGAGATCCTGGCCACGGTGTGGCGGGAGGAGGATCTTCTCGCGGAGATCGATCGCCTGGAGACTCTGCTCACACCACACCTTTCGTCGGCCCAGGAAGGGATGCCAAAGTCCCTCGAGACGGTCCGCGGCTTCGTCAGGCGTCGTCGTGACGACATCGAGAAGGCCCTCGCCGACTGGCCGCCGGAGCTCCCCTCCGACTACCGCCGCCCGATGGTGAGCACCCGAATCGGATCGGCCCACGGCAGCTTCTCCACCATGCAGCGATCCTCGGCCGATGGAGACGCTCCGTCCGGTGAGGCGTCGGTCGCCATCACCGTTCGGGATGAGCCCTTCGAGTTTGTCCCAACCGGGGTATCGGCCTATCCGTTCGTGATGGGTGGCCGTGCACCATCGACGCAAGCCCTGGCCGACGCACCGATCGCCGTGACGGTGTCGGGCACCCGGGGCGACGGCTCGGCCCTGACCCTTTCATTCATGCTCGATCGTCGGCTTGTTCGGGACTCCAACACCGACCTCGCCGCCGGCGGCATGCTGACGGAGGGCCCAGGCTTCTTCGGCAAGGGTCCAATGCGGATCGTCAGCGGAACCGTCGCCCTGACAGCACGCGGTGCCGACCCCGAGAGTCCGATCGCAGGGTCGTTTCAGTTCGTGATCGACGAAAACTCCGGCGGCTTCAACAATCCGTCACCGAAAAAGAAGCCGCCCGAGAACTGACCCACGCTACTCGGCGCGGCGAAGCACTCGGACAAAGTCGACCTCGAACCGCGCGGGAAACTCGGTCGACCCGGGATCCCCACCCCGCGTGCCTCCGATCGCGAGATTCACGAGAAGGTGCTGTGGCTGGCGCAGGGGATTGCCCCGGATCCTTCCCTCGTTTTCGGTCTCATCGAGGTTGAATCGGCAGAGGTGTCGATCGTCGAGCGTGATCTCGATCTCGGCCTCGCTCCAATCCATGCGCCATACATGAAACCGCGTTGACCAGTCGGGGTCATTGAATGCCGCAAGCGGGAACTGATTGACGCGTGAACGCGGCTCCCAACGTCGAGTGCCCCCCCAAAACACGTTCGCCAGAAGCATGCCATCGTAATATTCCATCACGTCGATCTCGCCACCATGAGGCCATGGACCATTGCCAAGCGTCCAAAACGCGGGCCACATCCCTGGCCGCGTGTCGATCCGAGCCCGCATTTCGAAGCGGCCGTAGAGCCATTCATGCTTGCCGCGCGTCGTGATGCTCGACGAGGTGTACTCGATCTCGTCACGACGACTGGCCCACGCCGGCTCCCCGGCATGATGGCCAGGATGCGGCCGCCGTTCACGACGCGCCTCGATCACGAGGTGTCCGTCGCGGCAGAAGGCGTTGTCTTCCTGATACCACTGGAGTTCTTCATTACGCACGAAACCCTGCTCAAACGACCAGTTGGCCGGATTGGGAGGGCCGTTTGCCTCAAACTCATCGGCCCACACAACCTGCCAGTCGCCCGGGGTTTCGGCCGATGCGACGCCGCATGCGAAGGCCGTGGGGATCGCGGCAAGGAGGAGAAAAAGAAACGGCATGGTGGATTGACGATGCGACACGACGGGGGGGATGTGCCGATAGTCTATGACGGACTCCACGGGCCGATCACGCTCATGCCAGACGATCACACCATCGCCGATTCCGTAGCCGGCCTCGCCTCGCCGGCGGCCGACGTTCGAGCAGCGGCCGCCGAGGCGCTCTGCCACACCGCTCATCCGGGTGCGGCCGTGCCGCTCGTGAGGGCGACCGGGGACGATGACGAGCGGGTTCGGGAATGGGCGGTAGCCGCTCTCGAAGACCTTGGGCCGCCTCCGGTCGACGCGATCCCAGCCCTTACGACCATCGCCGGTGAGCCCAGGCCGCTGCCGGCATATTGGGCGATCACGCTCCTGGGGAGGTCTGGGAAAGATGCGGTGTCGGCGGTCGGTGTGCTCACCGGGTGTCTCGGTTCTTCCGAGGCATCTGTGGCCCAGCGGGCCGCGTGGGCCCTCGGCAAACTCGGCCCGGTTGCCGCAGCCTCCCGAGCGGCGCTCGATGAGGCACGTCGCGGGGCCGATCCTCGGCTGGCGCGTCTCGCCTCCGATGCCCTCGGCGAGATCGGCGAGGCCTGAGAAGCCCTGCCATCACCATGGGTGAAGGGCATGCGTGCCGCCCGCACCGGCCGATACCGTAGGCGTGGCACTCTCGTCGCCCTTTCTGTCGTCGCGAGCATGCGCCCGGTTCCGGGCCTTTGGCGTCGCCGCGCTCGTGCTCATGGGCTTCGGCCCGTCGGCCCATGCCCAGCAGCAGGCCATGCCGGTCGTCAAACCCTGGGACGCGGTCCTGATCTGCAGCTTCAACATCCAGGTTTTCGGCGAATCGAAGATGGCGAAGCGGGAAGTCGTTGACGTGCTCACCCGCGTGGTGAGAAAGTTCGACATCGTCGCCATTCAGGAGGTGCGAGCCAAGTCGGACGACATCATTCCGTCGTTCGTTCAGGCGGTGAACGCCGACGGAAGCCAGTACCACTGGGTGATCGGCCCCCGTGAGGGTCGCACCGTCAGCAAGGAGCAATACTGCTTCGTCTACGACACGCGACGGATCGAAGTAGACGCCTCATCGCTCGGTGTCGTGCCCAACCCGTCCGGTGCGCTCCATCGCCCGCCCATGCACGCCCGTTTTCGCACGAAGATCCAGCCGGCCGGCATGGCGTTCACCTTCTGGCTCGTCGACATCCACACCGATCCCGACGAGGTTCCTTCGGAACTCGCGGCCCTCTCCGGCGTGTTTCAGCAGATGCAGGCCCTGCGGCCCGATGAGGACGATGTGATCGTGCTCGGCGATCTCAACGCCGGCCCACCCGAGTTTGGAGCCTTCACGAAGATCCCGGGCATCGGCTGGGCGGTGTCGGGCACCACCACCAACACACGGCGATCCAAAACCTACGACAACCTCATCTTTGCCAGACCACAGACGAGCGAATACCTCGGCGCCTGGGGCGTGCTCGATCTTCAGAACACGTTCGGCCTGTCGCTCGACAAGGCACTCGAGGTGTCGGATCACAACCCCGTATGGGCGGCGTTTTATCCTGCCGAGCACCGCGCCGCATCGGCCGGCGTGATGGCGGCCCAGCCGACGACCACCCGATGACGCGCGTGCCAAACTCCCAGGTCTCTGCCGTCGTCAGGGGTGCCGCCTCAGTCTGGCACCCGCTCGAAGGTGACGAAGATCGCCCCGCTGCCTTTCGGCGCTGAAAACGACGTCGGTCGCGGCTTGCCGGAGGGTGCAAAACACAGTCGTCGAGTCGTCTCACCGAGATCGTAGATGCCTTCGTGCCGGCGACGAACGGCGGATGAGTCGGTCGATTCCGTGATCTCGAAATCGATCCGCTTGGGATCGGTGGCGGCGTGCAGTTCGTTGGTTCCCTTGGCGATCTGCTTGCCGTCGACCACGACGGCCCAGCCGCCGTCTGCGGTGTTGATGACCGTGATCTTGGCCGCATCCTCCGGCTTGGCCGTCTGGCCATCGACGGTGAGCGACACGGCCCTCCACCGGCCGGCGAGCATGGCGGCGTCGGTCGTGGCCGAAAGCGCCGCTGGACGCTGGCCGTGGGCGACCAGCGGGACAAGCAAGAGCACGGCGATCACGCACGAGCGAATCACGGCCATGACAGAATCTCCGAGGGGTCGAAGGACGCCAGCCGTCATTGTCACTCCGGAAACGCCCTCGCTACCATGCCACTATGGCCATCGCTCCCGCCCCCTCCATGACGGTCGATTTTCTGGGGATCGGCGTGCAAAAGGGGGGCACCACCTGGCTCTACCGCCAGCTGTCGCGGCATCCTCAGATCGCCTTTCCGCGCGGCAAGGAAGTGCATTACTGGGACGCAGCCGCCACCCCCACTGCCGACGAGTGGGTTCACCTCCTCCAGCCCCCTTCACGGCAGGCGCGATCGGGAAGGCCCATCAAGACCGGAGAGATCACCCCCGCCTACGCCACGCTGGCCACGGACATGATCTCGGCGATCCATCGCCGCTGCCCCACCATCCGTCTGTTCATCAGCCTGCGGAATCCGGTCGAGCGGGCATGGTCGGCGGCCCTCATGGGCCTCGCCCGGGCCCAGATGCTCGTCACGGAAGCAAGCGATCAGTGGTTTCTCGACCACTTCCATTCCGCGGCATCGCGCGCCCGCGGCGACTATGTCGGGTGCCTCGAACGATGGTGGTCGGTCTTTCCTCGCGAGCAGCTCCTCGTGATCTACCAGGATGACATCGCGGAAAAGCCCGTGGCCGTTCTCGACGCGCTCGCCCGGCATCTCGACATCGACCCTCAGGCATTCGCCTCGCTTCCCGCGACGACCGTCGCCGAGGTGGTGGTGCCCGGGCTGGGATCGGGGGTCGCCGACAGCGCTCCACCTCCCCTGCGGCCATCGCTCCTCGGGCCGCTCGTCGATCTCTACGCTCCCGACATGGCCCGGCTCGAGGCGATCACCGGACGCGATCTGTCGGCGTGGCGCGACGCTGCATCGAAGCGTTCGCCGGGAAACACGCAGCGTCACGTGTCGGCCGGCGAGGCGACGCTGCCGACCGAAGGGCGTGGCTAGAGCGCATCTCCGCTACGTGTAGCGACGAGTTGATAATCCTGAGCGGGT
>JAFMIU010000144.1 GCA_017853835.1 Pirellulales bacterium
CGACGTGTCCCAGGCCTTACGGCCTTGGGCTTGGACAAGCCAAAGGCACTCGCTTGCGTGTCTGTCCAAGCCCAACGGCGTGAGCCCGATCCACACGACTCAGGCCGTGCTGGCCATGCGGATTGGGGTCGTTGGGTCAGCTGCCTTTTGGGCATCACGGTCATCTCGTCATCCCGGCCCACCTGCGTGTTCGGTGGAGCACGACGTGTCCCAGGCCTTACGGCCTTGGGCTTGGACAAGCCAAAGGCACTCGCTTTCGTGTCCGTCCAAGCCCAACGGCGTGACCCCGACCCACACGACTCAGGCCGCGCGGCGCCGTGGCATTCGGAGCGCCTTGCTCAAGCGGCTCAGCCTCGGCCAGCGTCGTCGAGACCAGTTCGGTCGACGCATCGGGAGCACGTCGGGCGTTTCGATCGGGTCGGGCGTTGCCACGGTGACCGGCTCCGGGGCGGCCCATCGCGCCCACTCTTCGAGCAGGTGCTGCTGCAATCCCGTGCCTGCGGTCTCCACGACCTTGGGGCCCACGCACTTGCCCGCAGCGATTCGTAGCTCCGTGTAGAGCTCATGCGCGGCAGGGCAGGCAGCCTTCAGCAACGCCGCCCTGCGGGCCGTCGAGCCCTGGTGGTAGACGCTCTCGTCGCACAGCTGCGGAGGCGGGCCGATGTCGAGACCAAACTTCTCGTAGATGGCGGCAAAGACGATCGCTGGATCGTTCACCGCGCTCGCCGCTTCGCAGAGGAGCGTGGTGGCCGGATGCCGTCGGGCGTAGGCCAGCACGAGCCTGTTGTAGTGCATCCAGACATCGAGCGCGAACGACGGATTGTCGTGAAAGGTTGGGTCGGTGCGACGGTAGAGCGAATCGACCACTTCCCAAGGCCGCCGAAACATCGCCACCACCCGCGCGTTGGGTAGGCGTTCCTTCCAGAAGTCGAGAAAGAGCGTCGATCGCGGATCCTTCCAGCCCCAGAGATGATGCCGCGGACAACGCGCTGCGACGAGGCGGTCGGCATCCTCCTGGAGCCGCGCCGGCACCGAGACCTCGCGCTGGATCGTGAAGCCTTCCGAGACGATGCCGTTGGCCACGAGCGCTCGCTCATGGAATCGAAGGAAGTCGAGGTCTTCAAAATGCCCGTGCGGATTCCCAGGGGCGGCTCCGAGGAGCGTGGTGCCGAGATCGACTCCGCTCCCGATCAGGAGCGACGCCAGGAGGGACGTGCCGGATCGATGCATGCCGCAGAGGATCAACGGCGCGTCGGTTGGCGTGGCAGCCTTGGAGGTCATGACGCGGCATCGCACGGTGGTGACAGAGTATCCCCTCGGTTGGGGTGATCGACAAAAAACAGCGTGTTTCTTGATGCGGCGAAAGCCGGGCAAGGTGCGGCGTCTGGGCGATGGGGCGGGCGATCGCGGCCTCACGCCGCCCGACGACGCGGGGCGAGCGCGTCGTCGGCCGTGGCGGCAAACCGGCAGCCAAGGTCGGCGAGCCAGGTTTCGTGCATCGAACGATTCTTGTGGTAGTCGTTGGCCACGAGGGTGACGTCGCGGCCGGCATGCAAGCCTGCCACCGCGAAGTGGAGCCGGTCGGTGACGATCCTCCGATAGCGGGCTGCGAGGGCGAGATAGTCGGCCGGCGTCGACGCCAAACGCACCGGGTCGCGGGCGAGCCACGGCTTGCGGCCACCCCGCTCCTGATCACGCCGCAGCAGCACGCCGAGATCGCGGTCGGGCCGCGGTGGAGCTGGCCAGGCAAGCCCGAGGGCGAGATCAGGAGCGAGGATGCCGCCTGCGTAGAGCGACAAGCTCGTGCGTTCCCGCACCGACACCCATGCAAAAGGCCGGTCTTCCGGCGACGTGAACGACTGCGGCAGGATCACCACGGGCAACCCCGTGGCGAGCGCCTGGCCACGCAGTGCGTAGTTCGACGTGTATCGCGTGCCCATGTTGCCGCCGCCGCCAAAGGCCAGCAGATCGACCGACGCATACGTGGCCAGTCGATCGAGGTCGACGAGCGTCCAACGAATGCCGTAGGCGGCAAGCAGTTGCGCCATGGCCAGTTCGATGAGGTGGTCACCGACGTTGCCGAGCGGCCGCACGTAGCCCACGCGACGGCCCACGAGTGGCTCGAACACCCGCGCGAAGGCGTCGGGGCCGAGCAGGCGATGGCGGGGTGTTGTTGGGGGTGACGATGAGGCGGGAGCCGGTGACACCTGGCGCGTCGCCGCGCTGCGAGGCATGACCGCTGCCGAGGCGGAGCGATCGCTGCGGTCGATCAATCGCCAAACCGCCGCGGCGGCTCGCGTGGGAAGACCGGCTGCGAGCAGATCACGGTAGAACGGCAGCACCACGTGATCCACCGAGGGGAGCCCATCGATCGCATCCACGAGGCCCGTGCCCTGGCGAAAGCTCCGGTAGTGACCGAGATGGCCGCAGGCGTCGAGCGCGAGCATGGTGCGCACGCACTTCTCGCAGCGGCCGCAGTTGGCCTGGCCCGCCACGTTCTGCCAGCATACGCGAAGGTGCTGCCGCACGAGCGGATCGCCGCCGATATGCCTGATTTTTTCGAGTCGGGTGTTGCTCGCGGCCACGTGCTCGACGGCGAGCGTGGCAGAACTGAAGAGCGGATCGGTGTCGGGTCGGGAGCCCACCTCGGGATGGGTGAAGCCGAGCCCATCACTCGAGATGAGCATCCGACGCACCTGTGGCGCGAGCATGTGGCCGACCGCAGCCAGGGCTGCCCCAAACTCCCGCAGCCATGGGGTCTGCCGAACGAGCGGATGCTGTCGGAGGTTGGTGGCGACCATCACGGCCCGCTGGCCGGTGGCTGCGGCCACGCGACGCAGGAGCCCTTCCACCGCGGTGAGCCGGGCGTGGTCGCGGAGTTTCACGTCGTAGCCCGCCACGTAGACGAGCATGTCGGGCGTGGTGGTGCCGGCAAGCAGCGTGTGGAAGGCGTCCACGCCTCCCGAAAAGCAGAGCGCGGTGAGCGGCGCCAGGGGCAGCCTCGGCATCATCGACGCGTCCTCACCGGTCGGCTTCACCTGCGGAATGGCATGGGGAGGCGCCGCGTCGGGATACCACAGGGTGCGGTAGGCCGAGGCGAGCGGCTGAAGATGGCGGGTCCAGGTGGCGCATGTGGGCTGGTCCACGGTCAGTGGCCGGCCGGCGTGCATGGCGGGCACGAGCATCGCGGTGGCGAATGCCTCGGCGCTCGTATCGAGCGGCGCGTCGGCCGTGGAAAACCAGATCTCTCGGCCATCCACCCACATCCCCACCCGCATGCCGCTTCCGATCCTCGTCGCGCACGGAGTGCCGATCCGGATCGCCCGGTGGCACCCATGCCGAGGAAATCGAAGCAGCTGCATGCGGTGTCGTCAGGCCGCGCGGCGGCGGTCGAGTCGGGAGGTCGGAAGCATCCCGCCAGGTTCGAGTTCAAACGGCTTGACGAGGCCGTCGACACAAAACGTGGGACGTTGGTCGAGCGACGCGTAGTAGTGAAGGTTCCGGGTGCCGATGCCGTTGCGGGCGAAGCTCGGTGCCGGCGGATG
Source organism: Pirellulales bacterium (assembly GCA_017853835.1). Taxonomy (GTDB): domain Bacteria; phylum Planctomycetota; class Planctomycetia; order Pirellulales; family UBA1268; genus QWPN01. Next base: position 3,546 of record JAFMIU010000144.1, read on the forward strand.
CCACAGATGAATCGGCGCGGTCTGGAAGAGAATCGTTCGCACACGCAGGCCGATGCGTTCGAGGCGGCACTGGAGATCACGGTCCTCCAGGCCCCACCCCACAAACCGCTCGTCAAACCCGTTCACGGCCTCATAGTCGTGCCGCCAGAGGGCAATGTTGTTGCCGGAAAGCCGCGGCCGCATGCGGAGTCCGAGTTGTTCGTAGGCCCGGGCTCGAATCGCCTTCGCCAGGATACGACGTCGTTCGGCGCGGGGAACAGCCCGCTCGAAGCGGCCGGTGCAAATGGCGTCGATGTCGATCGCCTTCGACGTCGGCTCATCGAGCCTCACGCAATCGCCCCCCACCACCACGCTTCGGCGGCGGGCCGCGAGGTGGAGTCGGAGATGGTCGCGGGGCAGAAGACAGTCGCCATCGGTAAACAACAGATAGGGTGCCGACGAAGCGGCCACACCCTCGTTGCGGCACCGCGCCAGCCGAAAGCCGTCGTGGTCGTGCGTGGTGAAGGTGAGTGGAAAGTCGACCCGACGGGCCGTGGTGGAGACGAGTCGCAGCGTATCGTCGCGGGATCCATCGTCGGTCACGACGACCTCAAAACGGCCGTCCACGCCCTCCTGCGCCTCGAGGGATGCGAGGCAGCGGGCAAGGTGCGAGGGCCGCTCAAACGTGGAGATGATGACTGCGATGTCCATGCCAACTCCAACGAGGGGAACCTTTCTGACATCGGCGTGAATGGCACGACATGTCGACTTGAGGCCAGTTGCGGGAAGGGCGGGGGAGGGGCAAGTAAACCGCGCGATGGGAAGCGGGGTGGAGTTTGCGGCCGCGCTCCGAGAACGTTTTTCCGTGGAAGCCCAACGGCGTGAGCCGTGGGACCGGCGTGGGGGCGCGTGCGTACTCCACGACGTATCGTTGAAACGTGCTTCGGGTGCCCCGTGGAAGCCCAACGGCGTGAGCCGTGGGACCGGCGCGGTGAACCGTGCGGGGTGTTTGGCCGTCCCGGCGTCGTCTCCGGCTTGGGGGCGCTCGGTAACGCTCGTGGGGTGGCACGCTTCGGGGTTGCCCACACCCCGTCGCCGGACGCTCGCGTCGGGCATCCATGCCCTTTGGCTCGCTCGGCATTGGCTTCGCTCCGCCATCCTGGCTTCGCTTGCCACTGACGCCGTCTCCCGGGGCGTGGGCAACCCCTCGCTCGTCACATGGCGGGGCGCTGCGGTGCGGGGCGGTGCGATTGCGGGGCTCCGTGGAAGCCCAACGGCGTGAGCCGTGGGGCCGGCGTGGTCAAACGCGTGGCGGGTTTGGCGTGGTGAGCCGAGGGTGCTCAACG
>JAFMIU010000145.1 GCA_017853835.1 Pirellulales bacterium
GGCGAGTTCCTCGATCACCGGACCGATCATCCGGCACGGGCCGCACCACGGAGCCCAGAAGTCGACCAGCACGGGCACGGAGGAGCCGAGCACGTCGCTCTGAAAGTTGTCGTCGGTGAACTCGAGGGCATTTCCCATGGTCGGCATCGGCTCCTGAATGGTGTCTTACAACTCTGGTCGCTCGCGATACGATCGACGACCGTCGGCCGGGAGTATAACGGGACGGGGTCGGTGGTGTCGTGCCCCAGGAAGGACCCCATGCCCCGTCACGCCATCCATCTCGGAACCGCCTGGAATCCGCCTGATCACGGCTCGCCGGCATGGCGCCGGTGGTTTGGCCGCCCTGCGGGCATCGAGCCCGGGAATCGGCTCCTCTTGGTGTGCACCGGGGTGCGTGCCTCGGACCCGTGGCGGCACACGGCGCTCAACGGCATGCCACTGGTGTGGCGTGCGACCGGTGAGGCGACGCTGGAGTGCGATGTCACAGGAATGCTCATCGCCCGGAATGAGCTCGTGGTGTCGGGAGGTGACACCACCGCCCTGGTGGCGACGCCAATCGGTGCGCGGGCAGACTTGCCCGAGGCGTGGGGAAGGCTCTCGTTGGTGGTGGTGTCGGATTGACACCCCCGGGCTCCGCCCGGTACGAATCCACTCACGGCGGTCGGCGCGATGCGTTCGTCCGCCGAAGACCGCCTCAAGGAGACGACCATGTCGGTAATTCGCGTCGGCAGCACGAACAGGTACGCCGAGGGATGGGATGCCGTCTTCGGCGGCAGTCGAGGGAGCAGGCCAGCCGCCAAAAAGGCCGCCGCCAAGAAGGCCCCTGCCGCACAGGCCGTGAAGAAGGCATCGGCGAAGCCGGCCGCCAAAGCCAAGGCCACCGCCAAAAAGGCCAAGAAGGCGACGCGGCGCCGCGGCTGACGAGTTGCGAAAGCGGTTGAAAGGCTCGCCAGCGGCGGCGGCAAGGGGAAACCTGGCGACCGACGGGGAGACAGTGGGCACGCCGCGTTCTAGACTCGAAGGCAGACTCGTGAACTTTCTGCCGGGGGAAGCCGTACAGCGGTCATCGACCTGAAGGTTTCTCCAGCGTTCGTCGTGCCCCTTCGCGCAGGGCTCTCCATGCGTAGTCGCCAGCCCCGCCGTCGCCCTGCCTCTCGACCCGGCCTTTCGCTCGAGTCCCTGGAGGATCGTCGGCTTCTGGCGTTTGGCGTGACGACCTCGACCACGCCGACCGGGCAGCAGACGTATGTGATCGACAACGGCGGTGACGTGAAGGCGGCCATCATCCGTGGTGGCACGACGTCGAGCACCATTCACCTCGGCGACCTCAGTTCGCTGAAGTACAAGAACCAGGAGCTCCTCGCCACCTACGCGACCACCAGCCGCTACTCGCACTACGAGCAGGGGTTGAGCAGCACCACCGTCATCACGACGGCGACGGGCGGGACCGCCGGCTCGCGATGAATCCTCGTCACCTGCGACGACAGGGCGTCGGGCACCGGCGTGATTCAGTACTACGCCGTGCGGGAAAACGACACCAATCTCTACTTGTCGTCGTACGTTCCCAACCCGTCGTCGGAAGGTCGATTCATCGCCTACCTCGACCGAAACGTCTTCACGAATCCCGAGGCTCCCAGCGACAACGCTGGCAACACCGGGTCGATCGAGGGGAGCGACGTGTTTGGTCACGCCGACGGCACCACGTCGTCGAAGTTTTACAACGTGGGCGGTCGTCGGCAGATTGATCACGTGTTTCACGGCCTCGCCGGCACCTCGGGGTCGACGCCGGTCGGGGCTTGGATGTTCATGGGGAGCCGCGAGCGCTCGTCCGGCGGGCCCTTCTTCCGGGATATCGACTTCCAGTCAGGCAGTGCGGTCGAAATCTACAACTGCATCTTCACCGGCCACACGCAGACGGAGCCTTACCGGGCCGGTCTCCACACGTTTGCCCTCCAGGTGAATGGCGGCCAGACGCCGACCGAGCCGAGTTATGCGTGGCAGGAGAACGTTCGCGATGCCGGCACCGGCAACCTTCTCATCCAGGGATTGATTCCGTCCAGTGGTCGCGGCAGCGTTTCCGGCCTGGCCACCACCATCGCGGCCGGTCACGAGATCACGGTGGGCCTGAGCAATGCCGACGCCCAGTATTGGGATGTTGCCGATGCGGCAGGTGCCTTCTCGATGACGAACGTCTTGCCGGGCACCTACACCCAAACGCTCTACGACGGGGAGCTCGAGGTCGGCGTCCGGACGGTCACCGTCGTCGCCGGGCAGACCATCAACGCCTCCATCGCCAATACCTACGCCCTGCCGTCGAATCCGATCTTCCGCATCGGCACGTTCGATGGCACGCCGGCTGGCTTCCTCAATGCCGACAAGATCGAGATCATGCACCCGTCGGACGTTCGCATGGACGACTGGGCGGGGCTGCCAAACTTCATCGTCGGCACGAACACGGCCGCGCAGTTTCCGATGGCCCAGTTCATGGGGGTGAACAACTCCCGGCGGTTCACGTTCACGCTGACGAGCGGCCAGGTGCAAAACCTCACGTTCCGCGTCGGCATCACGCTCGGCTTCGAGGGGGCCCGTCCCAAGATCACGGTGAACAGCGGGCAGTCGTATGCCTGGACGAGCGGCAATCCGACGGCCAGCCGTGACCTCAACAGCCGCGGCATCACCCGCGGCACCTGGCGTGGCGACAACCAGATGTACACGTTCAGCATTCCCTCGAGCGCGTTCCGTGCCGGCACCAACACGATCGACATGGGGATGATCAGCGGCAGCTACGTGTCGGGCTCCACCTGGCTGAGCCCCAATGTCGTCTTCGACGCGATCGACCTCGTGCCGACTTCCTCGACGAACCCGCCGTCGATCACCAGCGTGAGCATCACCCCCGCGAACTCCACCGTCGGCACCGGGGGCACGAAGGCATTCGTGGCCGTGGCCAACGGCTCGAACGGAACGCTCGTGGCGAATGTCGACTGGTCGGCCGTGCTCGGCACGATCTCGACCGGCGGAGGCTACCTCGCGCCGTCGGTGACGGGCAGCGACACGATCACGGCCGTGGCTCGCATCACGCGAACCCCGGGCTACTCGACGGGCACGGGCAACTCGTCCGTGATCGCCGATGCCGTCACGGCGACCGGCACCACCGCGTTGGCCGTGATTGACTCGACTCCCGTGGTCGTCACGGCTGCCGGGGCGACTCCGAGCCCGAACTACACGAAGTCGGCGACGCTCACGGCCCTCGGTGCCGACGACGGAGGCGAGGCGGCGCTCCGCTACACCTGGAGCGCCGTGGGCGCGGCCCCGGGCAGCGTCACGTTCTCCGGCGTGAACGGCACCAACGCTGGAAAGTCGACAGCCGCCACGTTCAGCGCCGCCGGCACCTACGTGCTCCGTGTGACGATCACCGATGCGACCAACCGCACGGCCACCAGCGACACGACCGTGGTCGTGCGCGATGCCGACACCCGGCTCCTGGCCGACGAGGCGTCGGGCACGACGCTTGCCGACGCACTCGGCAACGGCAACAACGCGTCACTGATCGGCGCGACGTCATTCGTCTCCGGCGTCGTGGGCAATGCCGTGAACTTCAGCGGCGGCAACGCGATGCTGCCCACGGGCATCGTCAGCGGCCTCAACGACTTCACCATCGCCACATGGATCAAGCCCGATGCGCTCGCCAACTGGCAGCGGGTTTTCGATTTTGGAAGCTCCACGACGTCCTACATGTTTCTCACGACGCGGCCGAGTTCGACCGGCGGGATGCGGTTTGCGATCCGCACCGATTCGGTCGTCGAGCAGCAGGTGATCACCGCGGCCAAACTCACCGTGGGCGTGTGGCAGCACGTGGCCGTGACGCTCGTGGGCAACACTGCGACGGTCTACCTCAACGGCGTGGCCGTCGGTTCGAATGCCAACGTGACGTTGCGGCCGGCATCGCTCGGTCAAACGACCAATAGCTTCATCGGCAAGAGCCAGTTCGCCGCCGATCCGGCGTTGGCGGCGTCGGTGGACGACTTCCGCATCTATTCACGGGGGCTCACGGCCACCGAAGTGCAGGCACTCACCACGCCGAGCGTGACGGTGGCGGTGGCGTCGGGCCAGACGGTCACCGACGTGCCGCGGTCGGGCATTGTTGCCCTGCTCAAGGACGGCCCCGGTACGCTCGTGTTTGACACGGCCAACACCCACTCCGGCGGCACAGTGGTGGAGGCGGGCACGCTGCTCGTCCGCAGCACCGCCGCCCTCGGCACAGGCCGGCTGCGTGTGAAGGCCGGGGCGACGGTGCAGTTTGATATCGGTGCCGGCACGGTGCCCGTGTCGGCGCTCACGCTCGAACCCGGAGCCCGCATCGACCTCGGGGTTGGTCGCATCACCGTGGCGCCTGGTGGGTTGACGGCCGCGGAAGCGCGGTCTCTTCTCTTGGCAGGCCGGGGGGATGGCTCGTGGAACGGCCTGGAGGGCTTCGTGTCGCGGTCGGCATCGCCCGACTATGGCCTGGGACTGGGCTATCTCCTGAACGAAGACGGATCGATCACGGTCAGTTTCGCGGCGGCTGGAGACATCAACCTCGACGGCATGGTCGATGTGCTCGACATCGCGACGTTGATCAGCGCCGGAACGCTCGACACGGTGGTCCCAAACGGCTGGGGCGACGGTGACTTCAACTACGACGGCATGTGCGACGCGCTCGACATCGGGGATTTTCTGGCGGCCAACGTCTACGACACCGGCCCGTATCTCCCCACGGCTGCCGAGGCCGCGTTTGCGAGCCTTGCGGAAGAGAAGCCGGCGAGCAACCTGCTCTCCACGCAGGCGGTGTTTGCCACGCTGTAGCCGCCGT
>JAFMIU010000146.1 GCA_017853835.1 Pirellulales bacterium
GTGGCTCGGGTGAACCTTTGGCTTCACCCGCAGCCACCCCAGCACGCCGATGTCATGGAAGGATCGGCGTGCGTGGAGAATAGAACCAATCCACCATGCGGTCGTGCAGCCGATGGAGTCGCGGGTGCGGTCCTTGGTCGTGTGAGCCTGTCCGGGGCGCACATGGCCCCCGATAGATGGGGCCGCACGTTGGACTCCCGTTGACTCCTATGAGATCGAAGGGGTGTGGTGGAAAGGCCGGATGGCACGGTGGCGGTGGCACGCACGTGGGAAGCATTCGAGGCTCGCCACAGACGTGAAGGGGTTCGACCCCTGCGTTCCAATCGGCGAACGTGTCGGTTCGGGGTGGCAGCAGGTGCGCGAGCGGGTCGCCGGGATCGGGTTCGGTCACGGCCGGATCGATTGGTTCTGTGCCCGCGAGCGGATCCGGGACGGAATCGAGGATCGCATCGGCGGCGGCTCCGAAGGCCGTTGCGCCGACGCATGCCATCAACACCACGGCCCATGATGTGCAAATCCGGGTGCGGCGGCATCGTGCGAGCGGTATCATCGAATGGTCCTCGTCCAATCAGAGATCGGCGGTGACGGCTCCGGCTCTGAAGCGATGGCCGCAGCGCGACACCGAGGGGATCCTGGTCGATGGGGCAATCTGCCCCGTGCGATCGGGGCGGCGTTACAGGTTGCCTCGTCTCATGCAGCTTTCCGAACCGCACCATCTGATCGCCGCGCTGGCGGCTGCCGAACGGCGGCTGGTGGTCGTTTCCACCGGGGGCGGATCGCTCGTGGTGCCCTCGTTCGCGGCCACCCCGGGAGCGAGCGAGGTGACGCTGGCGGCGCACGTGCCCTCCTCCCGCATGGCAGTCGATCGGATGGTGGGCGGCCCTCAGGAATCGTATTGCTCGTCGAAAATGGCCCGACGTCTGGCGGCTGCAGCCTGGCAGGAGGCATGTTTGCTTCAGTCACATGCTCCCGAGGCCGCTCGTCGTGCGGTGGGCCTCGCGATCACGGGCAGCCTGAAGACGACGCGCCCCAAGCGCGGATGCCATCGGGTGCATGCGGCGGTGCAGACGCTCGAAGCCACGGCCACGGACGAGATCGTCCTGGTGAAAGATGCCCGGTCGCGGGCCGACGAGGAGATGGTCGCTGCCGCCATGGCGATCGACCTGCTGGCGGAGGCGTGCGGGCTGTCGCCGGAGTGTCGTGTCGGCGTGGAGTCGCTCCTACGGCCTGGGGAGTCGGTGATCCGCGATGGCGAGAAGGCCCAGGCCGCGTGGCGCCACCTGCTCGATGGCACGCGCACGGTGACGGCGTCCACGGGCGACGATGGTCCGGTCGCCGGCGGCCTCGTGTTTCCGGGTTCGTTTGATCCGCTTCACGAGGGACATCGGCTCATGGCGAGGATCGCCGAGGAGATCGCGGAGCGGCCGGTGGCCTACGAGATTTCCGTGACGAACGTCGACAAGCCGATGCTTGATTACGTGTCGATCCGTGATCGCGCCGCGCAGTTCAACGGCCAGCGACTCTGGCTTACCCGCGCCGCCACGTTTGTCGAAAAGCTCGATGTCTTTCCCGAGTCGACGTTCGTGATGGGGGCCGACACCTACGCGCGACTTGCCGACCCGAGGTATTACGGCGGGTCGGCCGCGACGGCCCGTTCGGCGGTCGAAACGATCGCGTCGAGGGCCCGCGGTCTGATCGTGTTCGGTCGCACGCGGGAGGGTGTTTTCGAGGACGCCACCCAGATCGAGGCCCCCGAGGCGCTTCGCGACATCAGCTATTTCGTTTCGCAGCGAGAGTTTCGGCTCGACATCTCGAGCACGGAACTCCGACGGCAGGATGCCGAGCGGAGAGAATCGTGCAACGCCTGACGCTCCGCGGGCTGCGGGTGGCGGCGGCGCTCGGAGCCGTCGTGGTGACGGCCATGGTGGGAGTTCAACTCGCCAGAGCTGACGACGCGGCCGACCGTCTCGCCGCGCACGTGGGCCAGACCCTCGATCTCGTCGAACTCGGGACCGGCCGGAGGTTCGTGCGGCCAACGCTCGTGGGCCTGGTCGAGAAGGGAGGCCGGACGACGGCGCTGCGGCTGCGGCCCGAGGGGGTTCGCACGACGACGACGGTCTCACTGGCTGGGATCGTGAAAGTGGTGGCCGGACGGGAAACGGTGTTCGAGGCGTCGGAGGGAGGCTCATCGTGGCAGTCACTCCGTGCCCGTCGCGCCGGAGGCACCGCCGCGGAGCAGGCTGCCGAGTCGGCCGAGCGGATGAAGGCGCACGGCATCGAGCCGTGGCCCCGACTTTCGTCCGCCGAGCATGCGGCTGAGGTGGCGTCGCTCCGGCAGTTCGTCGAGAAGGTGCGAGCGGTGTTTCCGGGCCTGGAGGTGAGCGAAACCCACGAGTTCCTCGTTGCGAGCGACATTCCCGCGGAGCAGCTGGCGCCCTACGTCGCCAACCTCGACGCCATGCATGATTTTCTGTGCGACCTCTACGGCATTCCCCGAGGCGAGCCGGTGTGGAAAGGCAAGTGCCTGGTGGTCGCGTTTCTTCGGGAGACCGACTACCGCGACTTCGAGGCTCGGTTCATGCGCACCGATTCGGGCAACACCCACGGCATGTGCCACCAGCGGAGCGATGGCCGCGTGGTGACGGCATGCCATCGTGGCCCCGATCCATCGGCCTTCGCCCACATGCTGGTCCATGAAACCAGCCATGGATTCAACCACCGCTGGATCTCACCGCAACGGATCCCGAACTGGCTCAACGAGGGCATCGCGGAGTGGGTTGGGGATCGCGTGGTGAAGGGGTCGGGGCAGGTGCCTCTCAAGGAGCGGCGGGCGCTTGCCGTGATGCAGTCGCAACGCACCCTCGGCCCGAGGTTCTTCACGGCCGACAACATCCAATCCGATCAATACGGCATGGCGTCGGGGCTCGTGAGGCTGCTCATCGGCCGTGATCCCGGAAAGTTTGCGGCGTTCGTGCGAGGGATCAAGGAAGGCTCCGAGCCGGAGGCATCGCTGCACGACGCCTTTGGCGGCACGTTCGACGATTTGGTTCGCGCCTACGGCGTGGCCGTCGGTGTGCCCGAACTCAGTCGCGGGGCCGACTAGCCGCGTTGGCATGTCGCCTTCGCCACGACGCCAGCATCACCTGCCAAAAGCCGAGAAAAGCGGCCACGCAGAGGAGCACGATGAGCATCCGCCGTGGGTCGTGGTTGAGCCGCCAGGCGCCGATCGCATGGAAGATTCCCCAGGCGATGATGCCGAGCATGATCCAGCGAATGATGCGTTCGGCGCCGGGAGGGGGCGGGGATGCGGTCATGCTGGAAATCGTAGCCTGTGTCGCAGCGAGATGTGGCCGCGCATAAAAAAGGCCCCCGGAACGGCCCAGGTACCAGGGGGGCGGAGAACCTGGACCGTTTCCGGGAGCGATTGGACGGACGTGCCGCGAGGGCCTCTGTTCCCGATGCCGGCGGCGAGCATCCATGCTGCCGGCGACGTCGGGTGGGGTTTGCTGTGTGAAGCCAAGCCCCATGGCCTTCAGGCGGGGCGGACAGTAGGTCGGCTGGTTTTGTGGGTCAATGCCGATTCCGCGATGGGTTTTTTGGGACCGTCGGCGTTTTTTGGGCTGCCCAATCATCCCAGGTTCGCGCGGCGCGTTGATTTGGGCGTGGTGCGGACGCGTCAGGCGAGGGTGTTCCGGCCGGGTATGATCGCCGCCGCGTTCCTACCACGTTCCCTGGAGATGGCCCTGATGAGTTCCCCTGCCGATTCACCCGCCAGCCGTCAGGCCATGACCGGCGTTGGCGCGCCGCCAACGCCGGAGGCGTGGGCCGCGGCCCATGCCACGGCGTTGCCGTACGAGGCGTTTCTGGCCACGCATGCCACAGCCGAGCAACGCCGCCGCTGGGAGGCGTTTCATGCCCAGGTGTCGCTCACCGCATCGCAGCGGCAACTCCTCGGGGGATTCACTCGCACCATGCCTGTGATCGTGCTGGCGGGTGCGTGGTGCGGCGACTGCGTCAATCAGTGTCCGATCTTTGAGCACTTCGCCGCTGCGTCGCCATCGATCGACCTGCGGTTTCTCGATCGCGAGGCACTGCCCGGCGTGGCGGCCCATCTTCGGGTGTGCGGAGGGCAACGGGTGCCTGTCGTCGCTTTTTTCAGCGAGGATTTCACACCGATTCTTGTGTACGGCGATCGGACGCTCTCCGCCTATCGGGCTGCGGTGGCGTCGCAGCTCGGCTCGGCCTGTGCATCGGGCGCGGTGTCTCCGCCCGCCGATGCCATTGCCGCCGTGGTGGGCGACTGGCTCGACCAGTTCGAGCGGGTGCACCACATTCTTCGACTCTCCGCGCGACTGCGGCAGAAGCACGGAGACTGACCATGTCGCCACGCGAACGCTGGACCGTGTACCCGTTGTTGTTTCTGGCGATCGGCCTGGCCGTGCGGTCGGTGGCCGTCCCTCCCGAACGGCTTCAGGTCGAGGAACTCGAAGCTGTGCGGATCGTGTGCGGGGAGATCGTCGTTTCGGTCGACGACGAGACGAAGCTCGTTCACATCGGTCGAATGAAGGGGGGGGGCGGTGGTCGTGTCGAGATCAGTGATCGCGAGGGTCACGTGGCCGTTGCGATCGGCACGCCTGCCGACGGCCGCGAGGGAACGATCGAGTTTTTCGACGCCGAGGGGGAGACGACGGGCCTCCTCGACGCGTCGCTGCTGTCACCGAGCGATCCCTGATGCGGCCGCCGCCGAGAGGCGTCACGTCTTCCGGCCAGCGAGGCAACTGAGCAATACACCCGGCAGGACTCGAACCTGCAACCCTCGGTTCCGAAG
>JAFMIU010000070.1 GCA_017853835.1 Pirellulales bacterium
GCGTCCGGCGACGGGGTGTGGGCAACCCCGAAGCGTGCCACCACACAAGCGCCCCCAAGCGCCCCCAAGCCGGAGCCGACGCCGGGACGGCCAAACCCGCCGCGCGTGTCGCCACGCCGGTCCCACGGCTCACGCCGTTGGGCTTCCACGGGCACCCGAAGCACCGCCCCGCACCGCACCGACCCGCCGTGTGACGAGCGAGGGGTTGCCCATGCCCCGGGAGACGGCGTCAGACCTTCGCCCATTTGGCGAGTTTGCGATCGAGCGTCGACCGCTCGATCCCGAGGATGGTGGCCGCCTTCGTCTTGTTGCCACCAACCGCCTCGAGCGTGGCGAGCACGTGCCGCCGCTCCATCTCCTCGATCGTCATCGGTGTGAACGGCCCGGCCAGCGGTGAGCGGCCGGTGTGACTGTCGCCCGGTGACGCGAGGTGGCTCAGGCTGAGTTCATGGGCGTCGATCATGTCTTCCTGCGAGAGCACGACCGCCCGCTCGATCACATTGCGGAGCTCTCGAATGTTGCCGGGCCAGTGATACGCCTGCATCGCCTCGATGGCTTCCGGCGTGAAGCCCCGGATCTTGCGTCCGGTTTCCGAGGCAAACCTCGCGAGGAAGTGGAGGGCGAGCGGTTCGATGTCTTTCGGACGGCGCCGTAGGGGCGGCACCATGATCTCGACCACCTTCAGGCGAAAGTAGAGGTCGCGGCGAAACTGGCCGGCCGTCACCGCCTTCTCGAGGTCGCGATTCGTCGCTGCCACGACCCTCACGTCCACCTGCACCCTGCCGCTGCCGCCGACCCGCTCGAAAGGATGCCCCTCGAGCACCCGGAGAAACTTCGCCTGGATCGCGGGGCTCATCTCGCCGATTTCGTCGAGCATGAGCGTGCCTTTGTGGGCCGCCTCAAACTTGCCGATCTTCCGCTCGGTGGCCCCGGTGAAGGCGCCCTTTTCGTGGCCGAAGAGCTCGCTTTCGAGAAGGGTTTCCGAGAGGGCTGCGCAGTTGAGGCACACGAACGGACCGCCGCGGCGATCGCTCGAATCATGGATCGCCCGCGCGATCAACTCCTTGCCGGCACCGCTCTCGCCGCGGACGAGAACCGTGGCCTTGGTGGTCGCCACCCGCTCCACCTGGCCGACGATCCCAAGGAGGGCGGGACTCTCGCCCACCATTCGCCCCTCGTCGCCGAGCCGGCGTCGGAGTCGTTCGTTTTCGTCGGCGGCGGTCGCCAGACGCGTGGAAAGCGCCTCGCGGGCCGCGAGGTTGTCGATCGCCACGCCGAGGGCGTCACACACAGCCATCACAAACTCGAGATCGTCCGGCGTGGCCTCATGACCCTCGCCCGCTTCGAGATGCATCGCGCCCACGGGACGGCCACGCGATCGGATCGGGGCGGTGAACGACGAATGGCTTCCGTGGCCGTCCCCGCCAGCGATCATCGCTTCGTCGCCGGCGAGCACACTGCCTGCGGCAGCCGCCGGAAGAGGCCCAGCCCAGGGGTCGGGGGCGGCCGACACCACCGACAGCATGTCGACCGTCACCGCACCCGCGTCGTAGTCGGACAAGGCAATCGGAAGGAGCACCAGCCCGCGGCCGGCCGCGGTGCCTTTCAACGCGGAGTCGAGTGCCAATCGGGCGATGCCGCGGATGTCCTCCGCGGCGGAGAGCGAGAAGGCGAGTCGGCAGAGTTCGGCGGCAGCCTGCCCGACCCGCGGCGCCGACGGAGCCGATTCCTGGATGGCCTCGAGCAGCCGGCTTCGGGCACGACGATGGGTGATCGACGCCTGCCACTCGGAGGCCTCGGCCGACATCTCGGCCGTGGCCGCACCCGAAGCGCCCACGGCAGTCACCGCACCGGTGGGCAGGTCGCCTGTTCCGAAGACCACGTGCACGTTGCCGATCCGAACCACATCGCCGGCTGACAAGGGCTGGTCGGCCGCAATGCCCTCGCCATTGACCAAGGTGCCGTTGCGGCTCTGCAGATCGCGAACGATCCAGCCAGCGTCTCCGGAACGAATCTCGGCGTGAAAGCGGCTCGCCCGCTCGTCGTGCAGCACGACGTCGTTCGATGGAGCCCGCCCAAGGGTGATCACGCCGCCGGGCGGAAGAGGCACGATCGCCTCGCCCGCGACGGGATCGATGACCTGGACGTAGGAAGGCTGGGCGGGCATGGCGGCCATGTCGATGGTGGGGAGGGGTGTCGGCACGCATGAACTGCCTCCCGCCACCGACCGCCATCATGATCCACCGGAGCCCGCTTGGCGAGAGCCCCCGAACCCCTGTTTCTCCCCGGAGAACCGGGTTTGCCGAAAACACCGGGCATCACTAGCATCGACTCCGGTTTCTTCGGGCATCTTCCCGTTCCGTGAGGGCTTCCATGGTCGTCTTCCGCCATGTCTCCGTCATTCGCTGGCTGCCTGCCCTGCTGGTGGCCGTTCTCGTCACCCCCCCCCAGGCCCATGCACAGTTTGGCTTTGGCATGCGGGCGGTCGGCGGCGTGTCGGTCGACACCTCGGGCATCGTTCGCAATCTTGACCCCCAGGCGGTTGAATCCCTCGCCACGGAGCGAGCCAAGGCGCTCGCCGACGGTGGCTGGACGGGCAAGGCCGGTGAGGCCCGCCGCGTGTCGCTCAAGGCCGTCGCCGAGGCGGTGAAGAAGGCCGCAGAATCGGGAAGCATGCTTCCCACCGAGGTGCAGTTCCTCGGTGGGCTCCAGCGGATCGATCGCGTATTTGTCGATCCCGAAGGCCACGACATCGTCCTCTCCGGACCGGCCGACACGCTGGTCGTGGCCGCCGATGGTTCGATCGTCGGTGCCACCACCAATCGTCCGCCGCTCCACCTGGAAGACCTCATGGTGAGCCTTCGCGCCATCGACGGCGCGCGAAACGGCGGCATGACGTGCTCGATCGACCCATCACCGGAGGGCATTGCCCGGCTCCAGGCGATGCTTCGCCGTCAGGGCACGATGGGGGCCGATCCGCGGGCCACGTTCACCGCCATGGAAGAGGCCGTCGGACCGCAGCAGGTGACGGTGGGGGGCGTGCCGGGCGACAGTCGCTTCGCCCGCGTGCTCGTGGCTGCCGACTATCGCATGAAACGCATCGGCATGGGGCTGGAGGAATCCGGGCTCGCCTCGCTTCCAAGTTACCTCTCGATGGTGCCGGCAGGCGGCCGCGTGGCAACCCTGCCCCGGTTCTGGCTCGAGGCAGACTACGATCCCATCGCCCACGACGCCGAGGAGCTGGCCTGGAAGATCGGAGGCCGCCGCATGAAGTGCCTCACCGAGAGCGATGTCGCCGGCCGCGGTGGCATGCGTCGCGGAGCGGCTCAGACTGACGCCACGGCCAAGCGCTGGTGTGATGCCATGACCGTCGCCTACGACGATCTGGCCTCGAAGCAGCCGGTCTTCGCCGAACTCACCAACTGCATCGATCTGGCCGTGGTGGCGGCGCTCATCCAGAGCCGCCAGCTCGCCAATCGGGCCGGCTGTGACCTCGCGCCCCTTTCCAGCAGCGCGGGCCTCACGACACCGACCTACGACGTGCCGACCAGCGTGCCCACCGTCGCCAGCGGCGTCAAAAAGGGATCCACGTGGGTGCTGACCGCCTCCGGCGGCGTGATGGTTCAGCCGTGGCAGTTCGCCACCGACCTCGCGCCATCGGCCGACGCGGCAGCCGGTCGAGCTGAGGCCCTCGCCGCCCGGCCACACGACCTCGCCGGCTGCTCGTGGGACTGATCCGGCGCCCGAGGTGACGCAGCCACCGCACGAAGCCCCTCTCGAAGCGGCGGCGTGGCGGTGCGTTCAGCCCGACGGCACGGCCCATGCAATCCGCTGCAGCCCGGCCGCAGCGTCGGGGAAATAGGGATCGACCCAGCCGTTGGCCGCGAGGCCGTGGAGGTCGTCGCCGGGCGGCTCGACGCTCTTGGCCAAGAGGAGCGTTGCACCCGTCGCCGTCGCCACGGCGGCGGCGATCGAATCGCTCGTCACGTGCCATCCAACCGGCATCGCTGCGGCACGGGCAAGCCAGGCGGCCACGTCGAGAATCGCGATGCCGCAGGCCGGTGGCGAGTCGACGATGGCCCACGGCGTTCGATCGGACACGAGCCTCGCCGTGATCCTCATGGCATCGATCGCCAGGCGATGGGATGTGTCTGCGGGCATCGGGCAGGCCTCGTCGAGGCGTCGCAGGCCGTCGACGATGCTCCCGCCACCCACCACGATCGTCACGGGTCCATCCGCGCTTCGGGCAAGTGTCAGGACATCGTCCGGCCACGACGGGCGGGCCAAAAGACTTCCACCAAACTTCACCACCGAACCGTTCGTGGCCGCCGCACCGGCCCGCAGCACCCCATGCCGCCATAAGTCCGTCATGGCAACGCCCCGCGGGCGATGAGGGCGAGGGCGTGGGCTGGCGCCGAGCGGGAGAGATCGGCGCCGAGGACCGACGGCAACGACACCATCTCGGTCGTCCAGCCCGCGCGGGCCACGGCCATCCGCACCAGCCGCTCGCCATGACCGGAAACGACGATCGTCTCCGGAAGCCAGCCCTGTGTCGCCACCACCTGCTCGAGGGCTCGGGCGATGAGCGACGCCTGGGCGGCGACGATCCTCCGAGCCGCCCGCACGGCATCGGCCCGCGTCATGGCGGAGGGCTCCATCAGGATCATGCGGGCGAGCCGCACCCGAGCAGCCTCCGCGGTGCAGGGGCCACCATCGGCCGTGTCATGGGATGCGGAGTCCTCCGGCAGGTCGCCGAGCAGCAGCCAGGCATCCCGCGACTCCGCGAATCGCTCGCTCGCCACCGGCTGCCGCCGCCCTCGATACGGAAGGGCCCTCACGATCGTCGCAACAGGCGTTCGTTCGACGCCCGTGTAGACCAGTTCCCCCGACGCCATCCGTCCGGCGTCGTCGATGGCGAGCGGCACGGGACGGTTGCCCGCCAAGGGAATGATGTCGGTCGTCGTCGAGCCGATGTCGATCAACAGCCCCCGCTCCCGTCGACAGACGGCCGCCGCAAGGCGGGCCACCGCATGCCAGTTGGAAGCCGACACCGCGATGGGGTCGGCCACCGCCTCGTCGGCCGAGACGAGCCGTCCGTCGAGGCGATAGATCTCGACGGGTGATGCGCCACAGGACTCGGCGGCAACGGCGAGGGCCGCCACGATGTGCCGCACCCCCTCGGCACGCCCGCTGAAACAGTCGGCGATCTCGCCGGTCATCGTCGCCACGAGACGGCGAGGCCGCCGAGCCAATGCCAGCTGCGTCAGCCGTTCGGCCAGGCCGCGCCACGAGGTCCACATCGCAAATGGCTCGGCAACGCTCCATCCTTCGCCGTCGGCGGCCTTGATGCAGGCGCCGCCGACGTCGAAGGCGAGCACGTCGGACAACGGCGAAGCGGGCGGGTTCATCCTGTCACGGTGAAGCTGGTGAAGTCGTGGTCGAGGTCGCGGGGAACGGGCCGGCCCGCATCGGCATCGAGCATCGCCCGCACGACGCTCGACCGGGCGACGGCGGCGAGCCCGACGAACGACGTCGTCAGCCGTGGATTGATTTCGAGAACCACATCCTCCCGCCCATCCTCGGCAGCCCCCAGGATCATATCGACTCCCACCCAGCCGCCGCCCGCGTCGCCGCAGCACCGGCTCACCACGGCCGCGACGGCCGCGACCGCATGGGCCTCGGCGCGACGACGCAGGCCAGGGTCAGCCAGGCGGTCGCCGCCACGAAAGCCGATCGATGGCTCGGCAGAAAACCGCTGCACGATCGCCGTCACCGGTGTGATGCCGGTCGGACCAAGCAGGCAGGACACACCCACCGAAAGCCCCGTGTGAAACCTCTCGAGCCGTGTCGGTTCGCCGGCGGGGCAGGGGAGGGCGTCGCCCGGTCGCACCACGACGAGGCCATCGCAGCCACAGCTCGATCGCGCCTTGCGAACCGCCGGCAGCGGAAAGCCTTCGGGCCACGACTCATCGGCATCCAGCACCATGCCGCGAGGCACCGGCACGCCCGCCTCGGCGAGCGTCTCGATCGTGGTGTGTTTATCAGAGGTGATCTCCAGAAACCGTCTGCCGGGCGACACGACCTTCGCCCCCGACCGGCGCACCAGGTCGACGCGATCGATGAGCACACCGGCCGTTTCGGGAGCGACCACGATCACGGCGTCGGCTCGGGCAGCCTCGGTGACGAGTCCGTCCAGTTCCTGGCCGGCGGGCACCACCTGCGGCTCCACGCCGACTGGAAGATCGACGACGTGTGAGGCATCGAGCAGGGCGGCGACGGTCCATCCTCCGTCGCGAACGGCATCGGCAATCACGGCCCGGAACATGGCCAGTCCCTCGCGGGCCAAGGGCTCGGCATCGTGCCCCTCTGGCAGCACGGCCGGTCGTGACGGTCCGGCAAGGCCACCGGACGAGCACCATTCGTAGACGAGGAGCCTCAAAAGATCCCCAACTGGTCTCGGGCGGCCTCCGTCATCCGATCGGGAGTCCAGGGAGGGTCCATCACTATCCGCACCTCGACCGCCGCCACATCGGGAATGCCGCCAACCACCCGCTTCGTGTCGGCGATCAGCTGCGGCCCGGCCGGGCAGGCAGGGCTCGTCATGGTCATGTCGACGGCAACATGATGACGACCGGGCGACTCGGCAGACGGGGAGAGGGTCACGTTGTAGATGAGGCCGAGATCGACGATGTTGACGAAGAGCTCCGGGTCCTTCACTTCCTTCAGCATCTCGCGCACGTGATCTTCACTGAGCGGCCCGGTGACGGCCGTGGCGGCAGCGGTGGCTGCGGGAGCGGACGACACCGTCATGGGCGCCGAACTGGATGCGATCGGAAGCCCGGGGACCGCGGCATGGGCTGCGGGCCCCGACGCCGACGCCTCGGACCTGAGCCGCACCCACACGCCACCGTCTTCCACCTTCACCTCATGCGCCCGCGTCGGCCGCACCGCCGGCATCGACAGCGCAGCGCCTGTTCGAATGTCGAACTTCGCCCCATGACGCGGGCAGGCGATCTTGTGGTCGCGGAGTTCGCCGTCGGCCAGTGGGCCGCCGTCATGCGTGCAGACGTCGTCGATCGCATAGAAGGCGTCGCCCACATGGAACAGCGCCACCATCTCGCCATCCACTTCGACGAGCGTCTTGCCCGGGTCGGGAATCTCGTCGATATCGGCAACGCGGATGAACTCGCTCATGCTCGCTCCTCTTTCATTGGAAAGTGCCCGCACGATCCCAGACCGCGCCATCGTCAGAACGCCCCACCGCCAGGCTGGGCGATGTCAGGTGATCCGGCGGATCCGGCTGCACACGGCCCGGGCCAGCGCCTCGCGGACCTGCGGGATGGTGATGCGATCGAAGACTTGCTGGAAGAAGCCCGTGACGACGAGCCGTGCCGCTTCATCGGCCGAGAGGCCGCGGGCCTGGGCGTAGAACACCTGCTCGGAATCGACGCGGCCGCTCGTGGCACCGTGGGTGCATCGCACATCGTCGGCCTCGATCTCGAGGCCCGGGATCGAATCGGCTCGCGATTCGTTGGACAGCATCAGGTTGTCGTTTCGCTGATAGCCGTCGGTCTTCTGGGCCGCCTTGTCCACCTTGATCATGCCGCGCCAGACGAGCCGCGAACGATCCTGCAGCGCTCCCTTGTAGAGGAGATCGCTGTGGCAGGCCGGGGCCTCGTGATGCTGCAGGGTGTTGTAGACAAGGTGCTGGCGGCCTTCGGTGAACATCACGCCATTGACCTGGGCATCGGCGTGGCGGCCGGCGAGGGCCACATCCTGGGCCACCTGCGAGAGCCGGCTGCCGAGCGCACCGAGCGTCCATTGGAGACGCGCGTTCTCGTGCACCACCGCCTTCTGACGGGCGAAGTGCCAGACGCCTGTGTTCCAGTTTTGGAGATTCACCATCCGCAGGAATCCCCCGCGGCCGACGACGATCTCGGTGCCGCCGCAGTGAAAGCCACCGTGTGACGTCGACGCGTCGCCGCCGCCGGTGGTCTCGGTGAGGACCGTGGCCTCGGCTCCCTCGCCAAGCACGACGAGCACGTGCGAGGTGTCGACCCCTCCCGCACTGATGGCCGCCACGACCGACAGCGGCTCGGCGATCCGCACGCCGGCGGGCACATAGAGGATGGCACTCGCCCGATGAAACGCCGCGTGCAGCGCCGCGAACCAATCCGACGAGGATTCGATCACCGAAAACCAGTGGGGCCGAATCGCCTCGCCATGCTCCGCCAGGATCCTCTCCGCGGCGCCGAAGAGCACGCCACGGCCCGCCAAGGCGGGATCGAGTTCCTCGCGGATGATGTGGCCATCGCACGACACCAGCCTTCCGGCCAGCGTCGTTTCCGACGGCGCCTGGCAGGACTGCTCGGGAAAGCATTCGGCGGCCGCCTCACCCGACGTGATCGCCGAGGCGAGCAGCCCTTCCACCGCATCTCCATGCGCGGGCCGGGGCCGGAGCCCCCAGGCCTTCGGCTTGAACATCCGCAGATCCGTTCGCATCCAGTTTTCGCTGCGACGGTCGGGGAGTCCGATCGATTCGACGGCATCAAAGGCAGCCCGTCGCTTTTCGGCCACCCAATCGGGCAGGCCCTGCTCGGCGATCAGGCTCTCGAGGAGGTTGCGGTCGAAGCCGACGGGAGCGGCGGCGGGGGTCGCGGTGGTCATGGTGTCCGTGCCGGGGGCCGATCAGCCCACCGATCCCTCCATCTGCAACTGGATCAGCTTGTTCATCTCGACGGCATACTCCATCGGCAGTTCCTTCACGAGCGGCTCGATGAAGCCGCCGACGATCATCGTGCTCGCCTCCGCCTCCGTGAGGCCTCGGCTCATGAGGTAGAAGAGTTGCTCCTCGCCGATCTTCGACACGCTCGCCTCGTGACCGATGGAAACATCCTGCTCCTCGATCTCGATGTAGGGGTAGGTGTCGCTTCGGCTTCGGTCGTCGAGGATCAGGGCGTCGCAGACAACGCTCGACTTGCTCTTCGTGGCCCCGGGCTCGACCTTCACGAGGCCGCGGTAGCCGGCACGGCCGCCATTTTTCGAGATGCTCTTCGAGACGATCCGGCCGCTCGTGTGCGGAGCGGCGTGCACGATCTTCGCGCCGGCATCCTGATGCTGGCCGGCGGAGGCGAACGCGATCGAGAGGATCTCACCGCGGGCCCCCGGCTCCATGAGATAGACCGCCGGATACTTCATCGTCAGGCGGCTGCCGAGATTCCCGTCGATCCACTCCATGAGGGCCCCCTCGTAGGCCATCGCCCTTTTCGTCACGAGGTTGTAGATGTTGTTGGCCCAGTTCTGGATCGTCGTGTAGCGACACCGGCCATGCTTCTTGACGATGATCTCCACGACGGCGGAGTGGAGGCTTTCCGTGGAATACATCGGGGCGGTGCAGCCCTCGACGTAGTGCACCTGCGCGCCTTCGTCGACGATGATGAGCGTGCGCTCGAACTGACCCATGCTCTCCGCGTTGATGCGGAAGTAGGCCTGGAGCGGGAACTCGATCGACACACCCTTCGGCACGTAGATGAACGAGCCCCCCGACCAGACGGCCGAGTTGAGGGCGGCAAACTTGTTGTCGGTCGGCGGAATGATGGTGCCGAAGTATTCGCGGAGGAGTTCGGGATGCTCCCGCACCGCGGTGTCGGTGTCGGTGAAGATCACGCCCTTCTTCGCGAGATCCTCCTGGAGCGAGCCATACACCACCTCGCTCTCGAACTGCGCCTTGACGCCGGCGAGAAACTTCCGCTCGGCTTCCGGAATCCCGAGGCGGTCGAATGTCTGCTTGATGGCATCGGGCACCTCTTCCCACGTCTTGCCCTGCTGCTCGGCCGGCTTGAGGTAGTAGTAGATGTCCTGGAAGTTGACGCCGATGTCGCCACCCCATGATGGCATCGGCTTGGAGTGGAAGATCTCCAGCGACTTCAGCCGGAAGTCCCGCATCCAGGCGGGCTCCTGCTTCATCTCGGAAATCTGCGTGACGATCTCCGCGTCGAGCCCCTTCCGGGCCTTGAACACGGCCGGTGAGTCGGTGCGGAAGTCGTACTTGTTGATTTCGCCAAGCGTGACGTCGGACGTGTCGTCGATTCCGGTGGCCATGATGCCGCCTCCGTGGTGCTGCGGGTCAGGTTGCGGATACTTCGCCACGGGCATCCTCCATCGCCTTCTCGGCGGCGGCTGCCTCCGGGTAGGCGGCGCGGATGCGTTCGTAGCCCTTCTTGTGGAGTTCGGCCGCCAGTTCGGGGCCGCCCGACTCCACGATCCGGCCGCCCAGCATGACATGCGTCCTGAGCGGGATGTTGTGTTCGAGGAGCTGCTCGTGGTGCGTGATGATGAGGATACCCATCTCGGCACCACCGATTCGGGCGATGCTCTCGCTGGCCAGCCGCACGGCGTCGGCATCGAGACCGCTGTCGGTCTCATCGAGCACGGCAAACTTGGGCCGAAGCATCGCCAACTGCAGGATCTCCGCCCGCTTCATCTCGCCGCCGGAAAACCCGTCGTTGACGTAACGCCGGGCGAAGTCGGGATCCATCGACAGCTCGGACATCTTGGCCTTGAGCTCGGAGCGGAACTCCCGCATGGGCATCAGCTCCTCCCCCTCCTTGCGGTCGGGGTTCCGGACATTGGTCACCGCATGCCGCAGGAAATCGGCAAGACGAACGCCGGGAATCGACATCGGCCGCTGGAAGGCGAGAAACACGCCGGCCCGGGCCCGCTGGTCGGGCTCCATCGCGAGGAGATCGTGCCGCGTGCCGTTGGGCTCCACGAGTTCGATCGAGCCGGATGTGACCTCATAGGAGGGATGGCCCATGATCGCGTAGCCGAGCGTGCTCTTGCCGGAGCCGTTCGGCCCCATGAGGGCATGCACCTCACCACGGCCGATCTCGAGATCGACCCCCTTGAGGATTTCCTGGCCCTCCACGGAGACATGGAGGCCCTTGATGACGAGCGTGTCGGAAGCTGTTTTCATGGCGAGACGGGAGGGAGGAAGAATCGGACGGGAGGGCAGGAGGGGTGTGGGGATCGGCCATCGGCACGATCAGGGCTGGACCTTCTGGTGGTTGTAGACGAGTTCAGGTGACTCGATGGCGGGGGCCACGTAGCCGGAGTGATGCGGCACCGGGAGTTCGTCCGACACCTTGGCGATGCCCCCTTTCTCACGGGCGATCCGCTGACCGAGGATCTTGTCCTGGATCCGCATCAGCCCCTCGAGCAGGCTTTCCGGACGCGGCGGGCAGCCGGGAACGTAGACATCGACGGGCACGACGAGGTCGACGCCCTTCACGACGTGATAGCCCCACTTGAAGTACGGGCCACCGCCGGTCGTGCAGGCACCCATGGCGATCACATACTTCGGGTCGGGCATGAGGTTGTAGAGGCGGCGCACGCGGCTGGCCATCTTGTAGGTCACCGTGCCGGCCACGATCATCAAGTCGGCCTGTCGCGGCGTCGCCCGGAACGCCCCGGCGCCGAAGCGATCCATGTCGTAGCGGCTGGCACCAGCAGCCATCATCTCGATCGCACAGCACGCCAGGCCGAACGTCATCGGCCAGATGCTCGATTGACGAGCCCAGTTGATCGCCTGCTCGACGGTGGTGAGGACGAGATTCTCCTCGAAACGACCCTCGATCCACGGCTTGGTCATGGTGGTGTCGGCGGCGGTCACGGTCATGGCAGGCGGCTCCGGTTCAGGCTCACGAAACGTCCACGGAAGCGGCATTCGACGGTGCCGAGACCGTTCTTTCAAGCCCTCGCATGCCTGAGGCCTGCGGGGCGGACTGCACGGAAAATGGTTCATTGGCGGCCGTGAATCGGCAGCAGTGGGCACCGTCGAGGCGGCATTCCGACAACTGCACCGCCGCCCCGACCAGTTCCTGGAGCATCAGGCGTTCCGCTGCACAGATGGCCCGGTCCTGATCCGACACCACGGGATAGGGGCAGGAATGGGAGACCAGCATGGGCAGGGCGCCCTGCTCAACGACGCAGGGCACGCCTCGCTCGGTGAGGAGGGTCGCCACTTCCGACAGGCGTTCGGCCGTGGTCTGTCCTGAAACACGATCGCGGTACATGTCGGCGAGGCTGGCCGCCACCCGCTGAAGCAGGCCCTGGCGAACGCTTGAATCGGTGACCCGCCGGAGTTCCTTCCAGAGGACGATCGCCAGATCGCGGAAGTTGTCGCCGCCGATCCGACGGCCCATTTCGGTGAGGCTGTAGACGTGGGCGGGACGTCCGCGGGGACGGGCGACCGTGCGCCGATCGATCACGCCGGCCTCCATCAGCCGGTCGAGTCGCTGCCGCACTGCGGTGGCGGTGACCCCAAGCTTCTCGGCCAGTTCCCCGATGCCGAGCGACGTGTCGCCCCGCAGCAGTTCCACCACGGCGGCGTCGGTTTCTCGGAAGTGGAGGTGGGGGTCAGACATGACAGCCTTACTGTAGGCGAAATCGCGATTTTTGACAACATTTTTTGTGAAAATGTCGCGAGGGCGGTTGGCTTCTACACTGGGTCAAAGCCCTCCCAGCCCAAGACACGGTCCGACCATGGCACACGAGCGACTCTCCGACAGCGGGTGGTTCTGGGCCACCGTGTTCTCCGCCATGGCCCTTACCGCCACCGGACTGATCGCCGGAAAGTTTGACGTGCGGCAGCGGCAGGTTGAGGGACGGTTTCTCGGGCGTCAGGAGGCCTACCTCGAACGGGAACGACGGGCCGCCGGGTTGCCCGCCGTCGATCTGGCCGAAGAGGCTCGCCCCAGCGAGGAGGCGGCCCCCGCACATCGCATCGTGCCACTCTGGACCCTCGCGCTGGCGGCCGGCATCGCCACGCTCGGCTCCTTCACGATGCTCATCCGCGAGCGGCGCGTCGCCGGATGAAAACGGCTCCGACGGCGAGTGCTCCGCCGACGACCAGGCCCGCAGCCGGCTCCGGCACCACCGCCACGCCGCCAAACGCTGCGTAGGGACCTGTGTCGAAAAGGCTCGTCGACAGATACTGCCCCACGTCGAGCAGATCGACGATCGCATCGTAGTTGTAGTCGCCTTCCGACCATGCCGCGGGCTCTCCCGTGTCGAACTTGCCCGCCGCCAGATAATCCCCCACGTCGAGCAGGTCGATCGACCAGTCGAGGTTGGTGTCGCCGGGCGCCGCGTAGCCGAACGTCATCGAGCCGTCGCCGTTGTCGAGCCAACCGATCGCGCGCGGGATCCCATTGGCCGTGTCGGCGGCGACGATCGTCGAGGTGATGCCACTCGCGCCGTTCCACGATCCATCGCCGAGCCCCTCGACGATCTCCGCCACCAGTGTGGACGGGGTGAATCCTGCCTGGACCACCGCGAGGCTGTCGGAGACATCGAACGACCCTCCGGCTGAAAGATCGACGCGCGCCAGGCCTGCCATCAGGTGTCGTTCGATCTGCAACGTCGCCCCGCTTGCCACCGTTACGGCAGATGTCGCCAGCTTCATCGGGGCGACCAGTCGAAGCGTGCCGGCCGTAATGGTGGTTGTGCCCGACAGCGTGCCGGCCGTGGACGACAGCACGAGCGTGCCGGCCCCCGCCTTTGTCAATCCCGACGCGCCCACCACCGCACTGGCGAGCGTCGCCGTGGCCCCGCTCGCGATGGTGATCGTTCGTGCCGCGTTGGTGGTGCCCGTGAGCGCCATCGTTCCGCCCGTGAGCGTGAAGCCATTGGCGAGGATGTCGAGGCCTCCTCCCACCGACACACTCCCACTGATCGTGACCGTGCCGGGTGTCCCCGAAAACACCCCCTTCGACGCTGGGGCCCACGCCACACGGCTGGTGCCGCTGAGCCACGTGGTGCCGGCGGCGCTCCACGTGCCATTGCCCCCCGACTGGGTACCGCTGGCACTCCAGATCAGCGATCCCACGGCAGGCGTCAGCAGGTAGCCATGCGACACGCCACCGAGCGTGCCTTGCCGATGATTTGTCCTGAATCGTTGATGTCGATCGCCTCCGTCAACGTCCATCCCGCACCGGAGGAATCGAGCATGGTGTTGAGGTTTCGCATCGAGCCCGACACCGTCACGAAGGCGCGGTAGATGGTGTCGGCGTTGTCGGTGTAGGAGCCACCCACCACGGCACCGCTGTTGTTGGTGGCGAGGGCATAACTCGACCCACCGAGCGACCCGAGGCTTGCCATCGATGTGCCGTTCCAGATGAAGGCCTCCTCGGACCCGTCCGACAGGGTCGAGTAGCCCACCACCTGGTTGGCGTCGTTGATCGCAAACGCCTCCGACCAGGCGAAGCCAAGGTTGCCAAGACTGCGAACGGATGTGCCGTTGTAGAGAAACGCCACGGCTACGGTGTAGGTGTCGTTGAACGCCACACCCACGACGCGTGACGTCGCATTGACTCCGTACGCATACGACCACGGCAGCCCGAGGGTGGAGTCGAGCATCGCCCCAACGTCCACCATCGTCGTGCCGTTGTAGAGAAACGCATGTTCGTAGCCCGAAGCCACCTCCGAGTATCCTGCCACACGGCCCGTGGTGTTGATCGCGTAGGCTTCGCTGCGGGTGCCGCCAAGCTTCCCGAGGTCTTTCATCTGGGGATTGCCGCTCACGCCACCGGTGCCGCCCTGCGTCCAGAGGAAGGCGTGGGTTTCACCGCCGCTGGTCGTGGAGAAGCCGGCGATTTGAACGGCGGATGACGTGCCATTGACCGCGACCGCCGTCGACTGCGTGGATGATCCGCCGAGGGTGCCGATGGGGACCGACGATCCTGAGTTCACCAGGAACCCACGGGGAAACCCGCTGACCAACTGGCTCACCGTGATCGCCCCGCCGTTGGCGATGCCACGAGGCCCGGTGTCGGTACCGGAAATCACACCGAGGTCGGTCAGCGTGTAGGTCTGCTGGCCACGGGCCGTGTGTGAAACCGCGACGATCGCCACCATCGCCATCACCCGAAACGCAGATCGCATGAGCCTCATCCAATGATGGAACGCCGGCGGGCGTGGTAATCCCACACCACGAACCGTTCCAGCTCCTTGCCGGACGGAAAGAATACCCTTCCCTTGGCGACCTCCGCGAGCCGGTAGGCGAACTGGATGTCCTCCCGCGACTGTGACCAGCCCGACAGCAGGAACACGTTGATGACAATGCCATCGCGGCGGCAGGCCTCGGCCTCCCGGATGGTCGCCTCTTCCGTCCGGCGATGGGGAGGATAGAGCAGGTAGAGGTCGCTCCCCTCAAAATGGGCCGTGGGCAGGCCGTCCGTGATGAGAATCACCTGACGGTTGGGGGTGTCCTGTGGGGCGAGGTGCTTCCTTGCGAGCGACAGCGCGTGCTGGATGTTGGTGAAGTGGGGCGGCACGTCGCTTTCGGAAATGCCCGGGTCGGCCATGTTGGCCCGCAGGCGGACCACCGGGTCGAAGATCGTGACGGGCTTGGGCATCAGGGTTGCGATCTCGCCCGGCGTCCTCGGCTTCGCAAACGACGCCATCTCGAAAAACTGGAGCGAGTCGCCCGGGAACTCCCGACAGACGAGCCCCTGGAGCGCCAGGGCCATCCGTTTCACGCTCACGTGCAGGCCGCCGTAGCGCATCGAACCGCTCATGTCCATGATGACGGTGGTGGCGCACTTGGGAGCGTTGCGGGTGCGATGCACCTCGATGTCGCGAGGGTCGAGCCGGAGCCCTCCGCCCTGCATACCTGCCGGGCCATCGGCCGCCCGCCGAAGCATGGCGTTGACGAGCGACCCCGGGATGTCCATGTGGGCGACGGAGTCGCCGAACTCATACGGGCGTGTCGGCACCATCTCAACCGCTCCATCGCCACGGATGTCGCCCTGGTGCCTGCCGGTTTTCGACGGCGTGAGGTCGGCGAAGATGCGCTCGAGGAGTTTGGCCTGAAAGAGCCGCATCGCCTGTGGGGTGAGGGCGTATCCCCGCTTCGTCTTCTGGAGCCCTTGCTCCGCGGCCATTTGTTCCACCGCCTCCTGAAGCTGCCGACGGAGGAGATCGAGTTCGTCGCGTTCCCCGGGCTCCAGGAACGGCCCGAGCGACTCCATGTCGATCAGGGCCACGGTCGCGTTGGCACGAGCCTCGTCCACCTGCCGCAGCAGCTCCTCGATCTGCTCGAGCTGTGCCTTCACCTCGAGCGCTTCTGGAATGGAGAGTTTCTCTCGCCCGGTGAACGTCCACCGGGCGGCGAGTTCATTCACCTCGTAGAGATCACCGAGCACGTCGATCAGCCCGGCGAGCTGGCCGGCAAACGCCGTCTGGTCGTCGTCTTGTGCATACCAGAGCCGTTCGAGCTGTCGGATCTGCTCCTCGCGAACCGCCTTCGCAAACCCCTCGCGATGCTTCGATGGCGGCCGGACCTGCTGGGCGGTGTCGCGAAACCGTCGGCGGGCCCGCTGGCGAACCGACTCGGTCTCGTAGGTCTCGAGAATCTTCCGCCGCGCCTCCTCGAGCCGGCGTCGGATCGACTCGAGCGATGGGCCGAGTCCCCGAAGCTGTTCCGGGTCGAGCATCACCGCCTTGGCGAGCTGTTCCTCGGTGAGCTCAGAGGCGTCGCCAAACTCGAGCAGGTGCTCCATCGCGGGCGTCACCAGATCCACCGCGGGCGGCCGCGGCGGAGGGATTCTGGCGGGATCGTACCGCTGGTAGGTGTGCACGATTCCGCCGAGGGTGTCACGCGAGGCCATCAGCGAAACCCTCCGGTGTCGTAGATGGTCCGTCCGTGCGATTGGATCCGGCTGATCCGCTCCGTGGCGTAGAGGCCGGCCAGCACAAACTCGATGCAGCTGGCACGAACGGCGAGATCACGGGCGGCATTCACCTCAAACGCCTTCTCCCACACGGCGGGCACCTCGGCCACGAGCCCCTCGTAGGCGGCGCTCGGCACCATGTCGCCCACCTCCACCTTCACGCCACCCCGAAACGCGGCGGCGATCTCCGCGAGGCCGTGCTCCTCGACATATTCCTCGAACACCGTCGCGATCGCCTCGGCGATCACCGCGTCGAGCACCTGCCGTTCCGACATCTGGTGGCTCCCCATCATGTCGAGTTCGAGCTTGCCCAGACTGGAACTCGCCAGATGCCCCAGATCGCTGATCCGCGGCACCGCCGGCTTCTCACCGAGCCGAACGCCCCGCTGGCGGGCACTGGCCACCAGTGTTTCGAAGTTGGCGATCGAAAACCGGGCGCTCACGCCCGACTGCTGGTCGATAAACTTGCTTTTTCGGGCCGCGATCGTGATCTGCTCGAGCACCTGCTTCATGAAGTGGGGCACCGCGACGGGCCACTCCCCGCCGAGTTCGATGCCGGCCTCCTGTTCGGCCACCTGGATGCCGAGTTCGCGATCGCTCGGATAATGGGTGTGGATGACCGCCCCGATTCGATCCTTCAGCTGTGGAATCACCTTCCCCGAACGGTTGTAGGTGGAGGGATTTGCGGAGAACAGCAGCATCACATCGATGTCAAACTTCACCGGATAGCCGCGGATCTGCACGTCGCGTTCCTCCAGGATGTTGAACATCCCGACCTGCACGAGTTCATCGAGCTCGGGCAGTTCGTTCATCGCGAAGATGCCTCGATGCATCCGGGGAATGAGACCGAGGTGGAGGGCCTCCTCGCTCGACATGCTCGTTCCTCCGGCCAGTTTGGCCGGGTCGATCTCGCCGATGATGTCGGCAAACTTGGTGCCGGGTGCGAGGCGTTCGGCATACCGTTCCTGACGAGGCCACCACGCGATCGGCACGTCGTCAGGCTCCCGCGAGGCGACGAGCCGACGCCCCGCCGAGGTGATCGGCTTGAACGGGTCGTCATGGAGCGGGATGGTCGGGTCGTCGAGGTAGGGCAGGTGCTCGTCGAGAAACCGCAAGAGCAGCCTCATGAGACGGCTCTTGGCCTGGCCCTTTTCACCGAGGAAGAGCATGTCGTGTCCTGCGATCAGCGCGATGTTGATCTCGGGAATCACGGTGTCGTCATAGCCGACGATCCCGGGAAAGAGTTCGTGGCCGGCCTGGAGCATCCGCAGGAAGTTGCCCCGCACCTCGTCCTTGACGCTGCGACTCGTCCACCCGGAAGCCCTCAGCTCGGCGAGCGTGGCTGGCATTCGAACACTCATGCAGTGGTCCTCCCTCTTCGGCCCCATTCTAGGCCCGTCGCCCGAAGCGACCCACGATTCGGTGCGGGGGATCCCGCGGAGCGTGCTGGATCCGACCGGTTTCCATTTCCGGGCCGCCATGCTCAACTCAATCGCACCGGGGCCACGACATCCACGCCAGGAGACCGATTCGTGTTTCGAAACCTTCACTCGACAGCCGGCATGATCGCCTGCCTGACCCTTTTCGGCTTCGTCACGCCTTCCACGCATGCCGACCAGCGTGCGGCTGGCCTGTCTCGCGAGGAAGACTTCGACGGCATCCGGCTCTTTACGCTCCAGAACGCGAAGGGCATGGTGGTGAAGGTGACCAACTACGGCGCCACGATCACGTCCATCATGGTGCCCGATCGCGATGGCAAGCTCGCCGATGTGGCCCTCGGCTACAACCGTGTGGAGGACTACATCAATGGGGTCAACAAGCCCTATTTCGGATCGATCGTGGGCCGCTACGGCAACCGGATCGCCAACGGCCGTTTCACCATCGATGGCACGACCTACACGCTCGCGCGGAACAACGGCGACAACCATCTGCACGGCGGCGTGATCGGGTTTGACAAGGTGGTGTGGGATGCGGCCCTCGACGCCGACCACAACAGGCTCACGCTGGTCTACCTCGCCAAGGACGGTGAAGAGGGCTACCCGGGCAACCTCGAAGCCGAAGTGCGGTACACGCTCACCGACGACAACGAACTCGTGGTGGAATACCGTGCCACCACGGACAAGCCGACGCCCGTGAATCTCACGCAGCACACCTACTTCAACCTGAAGGGGGAGGGAGAGGGGACGATCCTCGACCACGAACTGATGCTCGCGGCGTCGCGCTACACGCCGGTGAACGCGGGGCTGATTCCCACCGGCGAGCTGGCCGACGTGCGCGGCACGCCATTCGACTTCACCTCGGCCAAGGCGATCGGCCGCGACATAGGAAAGGAGGACGCCCAGCTCGGCTTCGGCGGTGGCTACGACCACAACTGGGTGCTCGACCGCGCGGCGAATGACGGCACGATGGTGCTCGCCGCTCGGGCGAAGGATCCCGTGAGCGGCCGTGTGCTGGAGGTTCGCACGACTGAGCCTGGGGTTCAGTTTTACTGTGGCAACTTCCTCAATGGCCGTCTTCGCGGGAAGTCGGGCAAGCCCTACGTGCATCGTGGCGGCTTCTGTCTCGAAACGCAGCATTATCCCGACAGTCCGAACCAGCCGACGTTTCCCTCGACGATCCTCCGTCCTGGTGAGACGTACACGAGCACGACGAGTTTCCGGTTTCTCACCGAGTAACCGAACCCGCGTGCCCGTCCACGCCCAAGGCCGGAAGGCCTGGGACACGCCCGGCGACTCCATCCAACGCCGTTGATCGCGTTGCCCCCCACGCCAAACGCGCCACGCGATCCGCCACGCCGGTCCCACGGCTCACGCCGTTGGGCTTCCACGGAACAACATGCTCCACGTGCCCGTCCAAGCCCAAGGCCGTAAGGCCTGGGACACGCCCGGCGACTCCATCCGACGTCGTGGATCGCGTTGCCCCCCACGCCAAACACGCCACGCGATCCACCACGCCGGTCCCACGGCTCACGCCGTTGGGCTTCCACGGAACAACCAAGCGTCCCACCGGTGGACCAGCGAGGGGTTGCCCATGCCCCGTAAGCCGGCGTCAGTGGCAAGCGGAGCCAGGATGGCGAAGCGAAGCCAATGCCGAGCGAGCCAAAGGGCATGGATGCCCGACGCGAGCGTCCGGCGGCGGGGTGTGGGCAACCCCGAGCGTGCCCCGCGCGTTGATGAGTGAGGCATGGGCATCCCCGAAGCGCAGCCTCAACGCGAGCACCCGCAAGCCGAAGCCGACGTCGTGGATCGCGTTGCCCCCCACGCCAAACACGCCACGCGATCCACCACGCCGGTCCCACGGCTCACGCCGTTGGGCTTCCACGGAACAACCAAGCGTCCCACCGGTGGACCAGCGAGGGGTTGCCCATGCCCCGTAAGCCGGCGTCATTGGCAAGCGAAGCCAGGATGGCGAAGCGAAGCCAATGCCGAGCGAGCCAAAGGGCATGGATGCCC